>JABBZI010000069.1 GCA_012955965.1 Clostridioides difficile | reverse complement strand
TATTTTAAACCCTCATTAGTCTTAATCCTTCTTTTAGTATATTTATACTTGCATTTATATCTCTATCGTGAGTTACATTACAACAAGGACAAATCCATTCTCTTATACTTAAATTCTTCATTTCCTCGTTTTTATACCCACATTTATTGCATATTTGTGAACTTGCAAAGAATTTACCTACCTTTACAATTTGTCTACCATACCAATTAGCCTTGTATTCTAATTGACGAACAAATTCTGACCATGACACATCAGAAATTAAACGAGATAATTTACTATTTCTAGTCATATTCTTTACTTTTAAATCCTCTATGCAAATAATATCATTCTCTCGTATTAATTTGGTAGATAGTTTTTGTAGAAAATCCTCTCTACAATTAGCTATATGTTCTTGAAGTCTTGCAACTTTTAATCTTGCTTTATTTCTATTTAAACTACCAATTGTTTTTCTCGATAGTTTTCTTTGTAATTTAGCAAGTTTATTTAATGACTTCTGAAGATACTTAGGGTTTTCTATAAATTGTCCACAACTTGAGATACAAAATTCTTTAATTCCTAAATCTAAACCTATCTGATTATTAGTATTTTCAAATGCTTTAATATCTATATCAGTACAACATAATGATATATAATATTTACCACTTGATTCTCTAAATACAGTAGCATTAAGTATTCTCCCTTGAGGTACTTGTTTATCCCTTACTTTAACCATACCAAGTTTAGGTAATTTTATATATTGACCACAGTACATAATGTTTCCATTTGTAAAGTTCGTTCTATATGAAAATCTATTGGTTTTCTTTGATTTAAATTTAGGAAATCCTGTATTTTCTCTTTAAAGAATTTTTTATATGCGTTTTCTAAATCTTTTAAGGTGTTTTGTAGTAAAAATTTGTCAGGTTCTTTAAGCCACTCTAATTCTTTTTTTAAATTGGTCAAATCAGAACTACACTGCTTATAAGTAAAAGTTTCTTTATCTTTTTCATAAACTTCTATTTTTTTAGCAAGATATTTATTATACACAAATCTACAACATCCAAAAGTTTTGTTAATTAACTCTTGTTGTTTTTTATTTGGATACATTCTAAACTTATATGCTTTTTCCACTACTATCACCTCACTTTACTTGTTTTTTATGATTATGTTAATACTCCATGTCCATATTTTACACACTATACTATATGGTATTGTACTAAATATACATATCTGGGCCACTTCAATTTTTCCTTACCCATCCTAATATTAACAAGGTCAATTTTTTTAAACAAGTATTTTAAAGGTTTTTATATTTATTTTTAAATAACATATGTAAGAACTGTAAGTTCTAACTTTTATCATTTTTGAGGTTGTCGTTCACATAAGTTCGCTACTACCTATGCAGTTCTCTTATGAACTTCTTACACTTTCATG
>JABBZI010000068.1 GCA_012955965.1 Clostridioides difficile | reverse complement strand
TTGCTCCTACTAGAGATGGTTGTTCTTTACCTTCTGCTTGTTTTTGAACATCCCCTCCATAATAAGAGTTTCCTTGAAGTGTTATTTGTTGGCTAATTTTAATACCTTTTTCAAATAAGTAGTCACCATTTGGAAAGTATATAACGGAATCTTTTAGTGATTCATCAGAAACAATAGCTTGTATCATATCACTAACATCTTCTTTTCCAGTAATGTCTATCTTGTTGTTTAGTTCCAGTACATTAACCCAGTCTGGAGTTTTAGTTTCAATTGCCATGATTAATTCCTCCTTTTAAAGTTTAAATTATTTGTATTTACAGGAATAAATGTATTTTTACTATGACTAGAGCAAGTAAGTGTATTTTTATGATATTTGAGATAATCGCTATAATAAAATATCTTGGATTTCAATAATTAAAATATTGATAGTTTTTTATTTCTTAAAATTAATTGTCCAAGTCATATTAAACAGATTAAATATTGCATTCATAAATAAGTTGATAGTTTTTCTCTTTTTGTAATAACACAATTCCTGTTATCTTATAGTACTATGATAAAACCTCTTAAAAGTAGTCAGTTTGTTTATAAAATGATTATAAATTGTTTATAAATATTTTATAAATTTGAAGCTAATATAATTAACTTGTGTAAAATTATTCATATATGAAATAGTTACAGATACACTTCGCATATAAGATGAATGTAGATAATGAATCTAAAGATTTTAATGGATAATTTAAAGCTAATTCGTTCAATAAATCAGAAATAAAATATATCATCAATTTTGTACCAATCTTACTTTTTAAGTTTAAAGTACTACTTGATGTCATTTTCTTTAATTTATCATTCAAAGATTTCTTTATGTTGCTCTGAAAAATAGTGTTTTATTGAAGGATTCCATTATGTCATTTATAAAATTCTTGTAGTTAAAAACATTAATCTGTCTTATTAATTTCTCTTTCTCTGTTAAGTTACTATAATTTTTGTTAACAAAATCAACTAATTCAAATTCAAAATCGAATTTTTACATTCCTTCACTGAATCTTCTACAAATTCTATAGGAGCTTCTAAGTTTTTAGGTACTATTTCCTCGTTATTATTAGCAACTTCTTTTGATTCATCATTAGTAATTCTATTATTGAAAACAACTATAACAGTGAATAAACTTAAAGCTATTACTAAGATAATTAAACTTATATTTTTCTTATTTAGCATACTAATCCTCATTTTTCTTGATGTATATAATTATAATTAAGAATGAATTGATTCTAGACATTTATATATAATTTTTCTTAATTTTATATCTTTAACAGGATTTAATTATAATTGCCAGAAATAAAACTATAACTCATAAAATAAATACTCAAAAATAGTGTAAAAAACAATGCTTTTTGTTAATATTAATAGATAAAGATAAACTAAGGTGGTGATTAAACTGACAATAGAAGAATACAAAAATAAATACTCTACTGGAGATAAAATTATACTTTCCTTAAAGAGTTTTGATAATAAAG
>JABBZI010000067.1 GCA_012955965.1 Clostridioides difficile | reverse complement strand
TTGACTATTCAGGGACACAAGCGTGCCAATCTTTAAAAGAAGAAGGAATTGAAGTTGTATTAATAAACAGTAATCCAGCTACCATAATGACTGATAAAGAAGTAGCAGATAAAATATATATAGAACCATTAACAATAGAATTTATAGAAAAAATAATAGAAAAAGAAAGACCAGATAGTCTACTTGCAGGTATGGGTGGACAAACAGGATTAAACTTAGCAGTTGAACTTTATGAAAAAGGCATACTAGATAAATATGGAGTAAAGATAATAGGAACTTCAGTAGAATCTATCAAAAAAGGTGAAGATAGAGATATATTTAGAGATGTAATGAAAGAAATAAATCAACCAGTAATAGTTAGTGATATAGTTACAGAGTTACAAGCAGGTCTTGACTATGCACTTACAATAGGTTATCCAGTAGTTGTAAGACCAGCATACACATTAGGTGGAACTGGTGGAGGTATAGCTGATAATGAAGAAGAATTAAGAGAAATACTTTCACATGGATTACAATTAAGCCCAGTTGGACAAGTATTAATTGAAAAAAGTATAAAAGGTTGGAAAGAAATAGAATATGAAGTAATAAGAGATTCAAAAGGAAATTGTATTGTTGTATGTAATATGGAGAATATAGACCCAGTTGGAGTTCATACAGGAGATAGTATAGTTGTTGCCCCAACTCAAACGCTAAGTAACAAAGAATGCGCAATGCTTAAAAAAGCTTCTTTAGATATATTAAATGCAGTAGAAGTTCAAGGTGGTTGTAATGTCCAATTTGCACTTAACCCACATAGTTTTGAATATGCAGTTATAGAGATAAATCCAAGAGTTAGTAGATCATCAGCTTTAGCATCAAAAGCTACAGGATATCCAATAGCTAAAGTTTCATCAAAAATAGCTCTAGGTTACACTCTAGATGAGATAGAAAATGCAGTAACTAAAAAAACATATGCTTGTTTTGAGCCAACTATAGATTATGTAGTAGCAAAAATACCAAAATGGCCATTTGATAAATTTAAAAAAGCAAATAGAAAATTAGGAACTAAGATGATGGCAACTGGTGAAATAATGAGTATAGGAAGCAACTTTGAAGCGGCTATCCTTAAAGGAATAAGATCACTTGAAACAGGAAAATACTCATTGGTTCATACACCATCTGAAGAGAGAAGTATTGAGGAATTAAAGAAAAGAGTAGTAGTACCTGATGATGAGAGACTATTTGACTTAGCTGAAATGATAAGAAGAGGCTACAAAGTAGAAATGATAGAGCAAATTACAGGCATAGATAAATGGTTTATAAATAAATTTAAATGGATAGTAGAGCAAGAAGAAAAATTAAAAGTTATGAAAATTGAAGATTTAACTAAAGATTATCTTCTTGAATTAAAGAAAAAAGGATTCTCTGATAAAGGTATATCTGACTTAATGAAAATAAGCCCAGAAAAATTATATGAATTGAGAAGTCTATATAATATAAAACCAGCATATAAAATGGTTGATACTTGTGCAGGTGAGATAGATGCTATATCTCCTTACTATTATTCAACTTATGAACAATATGACGAAGTAGTTGTTAGTGATAAGAAAAAGGTAATAGTATTAGGTTCTGGACCAATAAGAATAGGTCAAGGTATAGAGTTTGACTATTGTTCAGTTCATTGTGTAAAATCTCTAAGAAAAATGGACATAGAAACTATAATTATAAACAATAACCCTGAAACAGTAAGTACAGACTTTGATACATCAGATAAGTTGTATTTTGAACCATTAACAGAAGAGGAAGTTCTAAGCATAATCGAAAAAGAAAAACCAGAAGGTGTAATACTACAGTTTGGTGGACAAACAGCTATAAAATTAGCTAAGTTCTTACATGAGAAAAATATACCTATATTAGG
>JABBZI010000066.1 GCA_012955965.1 Clostridioides difficile | reverse complement strand
TCCTTATACTTGTTTGTTTTGCTTGTTTTACTATTAAAAATAAAATTATTTATACTATATAGGTTTTATAAAAATTGCTTAAAATCAATCACTTTTCTATTTGAAAAAGTAACCTATTCTTGACAAATAGTTACTATATAAAATCAAAAAGGACTATACAATATAATCCTCTCCAATAATATTTTTATATTCATTTTTTGTTATCTTCTCTTTTATTACTGCGGTTTTAACTTGCTCCTTAGACCACAATTTATCATCATAATATTTTTTGATTATTTTGTACCACATTTTTATATCAACTCCTTTTCAATCATCGCAAAAGTCAACATTGCTGTTTCTTCTCTTAATGCTTTTACTTCTTCTTGTGTAGCTATAGTCGCACTTTTAGATTTTTTTTCTAATTCCTCATGTGCTTTTATTTCCTCTTCTTGTTTTTTATTCATTTCTAAATATTTTTCTGCTGTCTCTAAAGCTGTCAAGCTCTTGTCTAGTTTATATATAGATTTAATTGTATTAACCGACTCTATATTTGTAACTCTTTCATAATCATCTAATATTAAAAATACTTCACTAGTTTGAAAGTCATAATTGCCTTTTAAAATTTCTTCTGCTGAAACTCCATTTATTTTTTCTTTTTTATCCCATATTTTTATCATTTTTAATTCCTCCTTTTTTATAATTCGGGTATAAAGCATTCATACCTATTATTGTCATAATAATATACAAATTTATCTTTCACCGAAACCGCTTTAATTGAAACATTATTAGGTATCGTAGTTTTGAGGTCATAATTTTTGGTAGCCATTAATCCATTATGATTATATGTTTTAATATAAAAAGTTGTATTGCTCTTATGTGCTGTATATAACATATCGTTAATTCCTACTGCAAATTCAACATCCCAACTATCTAGTTTTGTAAAACTACCAACGTCTGGTCTGTAAACATTTATAGAATGACTCCAATACCCTTGGGGGTCTGTTCCTCCTGTTACGCAAAAATTATAGGGATTTGTTTTTACACATACAAATAACCTTCTGTATTTAGACGCTATTAAAGTTGACTTAGTTGACCAAGTATTTGTACTAGTTTTGTAATATTCACTAATATTACTTGTTGTTGTTGAACTACTTGTATCTATATAACCATATAGTACATGTATTTCATTGGAATAGGAATTTCCACAAGTTCCCCCTCTAGCTGTAATCATATTAGGAATAGATGACCAATAATTTGCATTTATACTGTATTTTTGACAACTTGAAATAGCTGAGCCATTGTTATATCCTCCTATAGCGTAAATATATCCGTCGTAATAAATCATTGAAGCTTCATCGCGAAATATTGGTGCAACTATAGAAGAGCTAGTATTCGTTAGTGTATCATAACGTATAAAATACATTCCTGCACTTTTATTATTATCAAGAAAATATACATAATTATCTACAGCTATACAAGGTGGATATGGTTTTAAACTTGAAGAAGCTCCATCTAAAATTATATTTTTGGGTTTATACCAGTTTGGTATGTCTGTATTTCCAAGTCCAATATTATTAACTTTATTTGCCATGCCTTGAACTGTTTCGCTTGAAGAAGTTGAAATACCTTTCCTTGTTAAATTAGTTGCTAATGTATTCTTGAAAGTTTGTATTTTTGTTTTAGTTGTACCAAATGAATCGGTTGAGATAAAAGGACTTCCTAAAGTATTAGCTAAATTATTTTTAGCACTTTGAAGGTCATTTTTTATATTCTCAAAAGAGTCCATAACTTCTTTTATACTTGAATCTTCTTCTAATTTTATAGTCATTAAATTCATGCCCCCTTTTTAAGTATCCTTTCGTTTAGGAATGGTTACTTAAAAAAGCAAAAGACAATGAATTTTGAACTATTTCAAAAATAGTTTTATATTTTTAATTAATTTACTTTAGTATATAGATTAGCAAAATCAACAATTACAAAAATATAA
>JABBZI010000065.1 GCA_012955965.1 Clostridioides difficile | reverse complement strand
CTTAGAATTAGAACGGGAACAAATTTAAAAAATTCAAGTGTTATCAAACAGACAAGGGGGAAAAATACAATGAAAATACCAAAGAAGATTGCTGCCATACTTACAGTTACTATGATAGCTGGAAGTTCAACAGCAGGTATAGCTAGTGCACAAACTGTAGCAACAAATTTAACAGGACAAGAAAGATATGAGACTGCTGTTAAGATAAGTCAAGATGGATGGAAAAATGCAGATGAGGTAGTAATAGTAAACGACTCATCTATAGCAGATGCCTTATCTGCGACACCATTTGCAAAGGCAAAAAATGCTCCAATACTTTTAACAGGTAAAGATAAATTAAATGATAAAACAAAAGCAGAAATACAAAGATTAAAAGCCAAAAAAGTATACTTGATAGGTGGGACTTCTGTATTAAGCACAAATATAGAAAAAGAAATGAAAGACTTGAAAATATCTTTTGAAAGAATTTCTGGAGCTGAAAGATACCAAACATCTTTAGAATTAGCTAAGAGATTAGATGCTATAAGTGATGTTAAGAAAATAGCTGTAGTTAATGGTGAAAAAGGGCTTGCAGATGCAGTAAGTGTGGGAGCACCAGCTGCACAAAATAATATGCCAGTAATACTTGCTGATTCTAAAAATGGAACAGCAGTTGCAGATAAATTTATAAAGGATGCTGGAATAACTCAATCTTATGTAGTAGGTGGAGAGAGTTCAGTTTCTGAGGCTGTTAAAAATAAACTACCAAATAGTACAAGATTAGGTGGAACAGATAGAAATGATACAAATGCAAAGGTAGTAAAAGAGTTCTATAAGAATACAGATTTAAAAAATGCTTATGTAACTAAAGATGGTATGAATAAACAAGACCAACTTATAGATGCATTAGCAGTAGGTGTATTAGGTGCTAAGAACCAATCACCAGTAGTTTTAGTTGGGAAAAATTTATCAGCTTCACAAAAATCTTTAGTTAACTCTAAGAGTTTTGATAAAATAACTAAAGTTGGTGGAAATGGTAATGAGACAGCATTTAATGAAATGAAATCATTACAAGAAGTGAGTACAGTTGAAGCTAAGACAATTTCTGAGTTAAAATCAGCTGTAGATAAAGCCACTGCAAATGATGTTATAAACTTTAAACCAACTAGTGATGTTAAAGAAGCATTTACAATACAAACTGATAAAGCAGTAACAGTAAACTTAAATGGTACATATACAAAGACTGTAACTATAAACATGCCTAATGGGGATGTAAATAACTATGCAAAAGTAGATGATATAGTTATAGATGATGTAAAAGATGGAACTTTCATTAACTATGGAAAAATAACTAATTTAAAGGTTAATGATAAAAATGGAGCTAAGATAGAGAATAATTCTAAGGGTGAGATTGGTAGTTTAACAGTAGCATCTGGAGCAAGTCAAGTAAAAGTGACTAATGGTGGAAAGATAACTACAGTTACAAATAATTCTAAAGGAACTACTATAGATAATAAGGGCTCAATAAGTAGTGTTAAGGGAGATAATTCTCCAACAATAAGTGGAAATAATCCAAGTTCTAATTCGTCAGGAGGAAGTTCATCAAGTGGAGGAGGCTCACATGGAGGAAGTGGTGGAGGAAGTTCTTCATCAAAAGTAGGTCAAATAAAATTTAATGCAACAGATAAACAAATAAAAATGGCATCAGGTGATAAGACAGTAGATCCATCAGATAACACATATGTACTAAAATTAACAAATGGGACAGTAAAAGATGGAGATGTAAAAGCGAATGTTGAAGTAACAGGATTACCATCAGGATTAGATTATACAGCAGTAGGAAATAAATCAGCAAATACAATAACAATAACAGTATCAGGAACAGCAAATCCAGCTATACAAAATGATTTGAATAATGTAAGTGTGCTAGTTAAAGCAGGAGCGGTATCTGGAACAGGAGCTACAGACTCAGTAGCAAATACAACATTTGAAGTCAAAAAGTATGTAATACAAATAGTAGGTGAATTAACTTTTGATGCGACAGATAAACAAATAAAAATGGCATCAGGTGATGAAATGGTAGACCCATCAGATAACACATATGTAT
>JABBZI010000064.1 GCA_012955965.1 Clostridioides difficile | reverse complement strand
GTTTCTGATTTTAAAAATAATAACATACCATTAGTGTCAGCAAATATATATAAACAATCTGGAGAAAACTATGTAAAACCATACATAATGAAAAGTGTAAAGACTGCCAAGGGAGATGTAAAAGTTGGAATACTAGGCCTAACTATAAAGGAAGTAGGTGAAGGCTCAGAATCTAAAAATTTTGAGGAAGATAAAAAAGCTAGAGAACTTGGAGAACAAGAAGATTATAAAGGGAAATTATATGCAAATGATTTAGTAGAAGATGCTAAGAAATGGGTAAAAGTTATGGAAAAAGAGAAGCCAGATATAATAATTGCCACTGTACATTCAGGTGAAGAACCAAAAAAACCTAAAAATCCAGGAAATAGAATAAAAGAATTAGCAACTACTGTAGATGGGATAGATGCTATTGTAGCAGGTCATACTCATGAACAAATAGAACAGCATAATTATAAAAACAACTCTGGTGAGGAAGTCATTGTTACACAACCTGGTTCACATGCAGATAGTGTATCAGAGATTAATTTTAAGTTAGATAAGAAGAATGGTAAGTGGGAGATAAAGGATAAGTCTAGCAAATTAAACTTAATTGATAAAGATGTAAATATAATTGCTACAGCAGATTTACATTCACACTTCTCTGATAAATTAACAACTAGTCTTCTTAAAGAGAGAAATAATCCGATTGAGCCTGTTGTAGTAGATGCAGGTGACTTTTTAGACCCTCAAACAGACGAAATGACTGAATGGTATAAAGAGTGGAAAAATATAAGAGATAACAATACTGGAAAACCGATTAGTAAGTGTCCAATGGTCAAATCTATGAGTCAGGGTAGGTATGATGCAGTAGTATTTGGAAACCATGAGTTTGTATCCGAAAAAGATGAGTTTTGGTCAGATAAGCGTCTTGTAGATTCTGTTATAAAGGATTTTGAGCAGGTGAATATTCCTGTAGTATCAGCAAATATATATGAGCAATCTGGTGAAAATTATGTAAAGCCATACATTATGAAAGACTTAAAGACAAAAGACGGAAATTTAAAAGTAGGGATATTAGGTCTTACTATAAAAGAAGTAGGTAAAGGTCTTAAAAATGTAAATTTACAAGAGCAATTTCAATACAAAGATAAACTGTATGCAAATGATTTAGTGGAAGATGCAAAGAAATGGGTAAAAGTGATGGAAAAAGAAAAGCCAGATATAATAGTTGCAGTAGTGCATTCAGGGGAAGAACCTAAAAATCCAAAACATCCAGGCAATAGAATAAAGGAACTAGCAACTACAGTAGATGGAATTGATGCGATTGTAGCTAGTCATACTCATGAAAAAATAGATGAACATGACTATAAAAATAAAGCTGGAGATAAAGTTATAGTGACGCAACCAGGTGAACATGGTAAATACTATTCTAAAATTACTTTTAAAGTAAATAAAGAAAAAGGTTCATGGGTTATTAATGATAAGTCTAGCAAAACAGTAGCAGTTGAATAATTTTATAAAACTTATAGATACAGTAAAGTAGCTAATATTAGTAGTATTGACAAGATGAGTAGATAAGAGTATTTAAATGTGGTAAATATATTATGAGTATTCTAGTAGAAATATTAATTGATAATCTGGTTTACTAAAGTAAGTATTGTCTTACTAATAAAAAATATTGAGAACTATATGTAGATTTGATTAAAAAGGAATTTACATATAGTTCTTTTAGTATAATAAATAGTACAAACTTATATGGTAAAGATAAAGCATGGTATTAAATTTTATTATCATCCAAAAATCTAAGGGGGAGGCTTTTATGAAAATAAAATTTATTATAGTGGCATCAATAATATTTTTAATAGTATTACTCGTAGGGTGTCAAAGTACCAAAGATACAGAAATTAATGTACTTGCTACAAGTGATTTACACTCAATTATTCCAGATAATTTGGTATCTTATGTAGAAGAAGAAAGGAAATATGATGAGAATCTACTCATGGTAGATGCAGGTGATTTTTTTGATATGCAAAGTGGCGAAATGAACAAGTGGTTTACTGGACAAAAACTGGTAAGGTTTAAAAATGGAATACCAGAATACAAAAAAATAGCTGAACCACGTGAGGGAGAGGTTCCTCTAGCTAAAGAAATGTCAAAACTAAAATATGATGCAGTTACATTTGGAAATCATGAATTT
>JABBZI010000063.1 GCA_012955965.1 Clostridioides difficile | reverse complement strand
AGAAGGAAATAGTTTATACTCTCACTTGCGATATGATAATAGATAATTATTTTGAATTTAGTATTCCATATGGAACCAATATTACAATAGATACAAACCAATATAAAATACTTATAAAAGATAAAGGTAATTTTAATATTAGTGGTAATAAGTTAAATATAATTGGAGAAGGAGGGAATGAAGGTGTAATACATGTAGAACGAGGAGGAAAATTAAATATAGGAATAGATAATATAGTTGCACTTAATGGAACTGCTTTATATGTTGAAAAAGATGCAAATTTGAGCATAGATACATACTATGGGAAGATTGGAAATATAAAAGCAACTGGAGAAAATGCAATAGGAATTTATTCAGAAAATGATATTAGAGTGGAATCTAAAATAATTGAAGTTGATGGAGAAAATGCAATAGGAATTTATTGTAAAGGAGAAGTCGAAATAGAAGATACTTCAATAATTATACATAGTGGTAATAAGAAGCAAAATGTATTATTGGAAAATACAAATATTAAGTCAATTGTATCAGAAGCCAATAAGATTTATATTATTGGAGAACAAAATACAATAACTCCAGATATATCTCAGAATAAGAATTACGAGATTGTAAAATGTAACTATAGAGGGATTAGAGTCTTTGAAAAAGAAATGAGCATATCAAAAGAAGATAAAGTAGAAGATATAGTATTGCCAGATAAAGTACGTTTAAGAACTTCTAGTATGAACTTTATAGATTTAGATGTTGAGTGGGATTTATCAAACTATTATAAAGATTTAAATGAGAATACGGAGTTTAATATAATCGGTAAATTTAAAGAAGAAGATTTAAATGATAAGAACATAATTGTAAACAAGGATGTTATTCCTGTTTTACATGTTTATATTGCGAATAAAGAACCTATAGATGATTTAGAAGTATCTTTCTTAAATTTTAAAAATGGATATCTAGCTACACTAGAGTATAGTATGCCATATAGTGCTAAAAAAGTATTTGTAGAATATTCAGAGGATGGTGTAAATTGGGTAAGTGAAGAATTAGAGAGTATTAGCAATCAGGCTATGCTCAATTTTGAAGATTTTAAGTTGCGATGTTTTAGGATAAAGGTAGAAGGTGGACTGAAAGAAGGGTACTCTAATGTGTTTTTAAAGCCTGGATTTGTAATAGGAGGAGGTAATAATCAAATTACACCAGATGATGAGCAAGATGTTGATGATGATAGTGGTGACCGTGGAGGAGGAGGAAGAGATGACCCAGATAGAGAGGACAACAAAGTTAATTCAGGTGTAAATAATAAAAATAATACTGATACTGATGAACAAAGACCATTAGATTCCAGTGAAGTCATAGAAGATACTGATGAAGAAAAAAATAATAATCAACAAGATGAAAAAAGTAATAAGTCATATGAAAAATATATTGAAATAGATAAGGAAGCACATAAAGAAAAAAATGAAGAGAATGTCAGTAATAAAGCTAAAAATAATAACTTGATTGAAAAAAATAAAATTGAAAATAATTTAGAACAAGACCTAAAAGAAGGTTATAAGGAAAATAATGAACCTTCTAAAAATACATATAAAGATAAAGTGATTTTAAGTAAGACAGATGGTATTGAAGTAAATAATTCTAATAATAAACTAAAATCTATTTCAAAGTTATATGATAAGACTCAGAATTCTAAAAGTGAGCTTATAATTGGAGTTGAAATCATAGTTTTAACTATGTTATTTTCAGTAGTAGTAATAAATAGGGATATTATAAAATATATAGATAAAATTATAAGATTAAAAATTAATAAATAAAATGCTTTAAAGAGACATAATTTTACTTGACAAAATAATCAAATAGGAGAAAAAAATGGATAAAAAAAATAAGATATTTGTTCTTATAAGTTTATTAGTAATTACTTTTATAATTTTACCAAAGGAGAGTTTTTCGCAAGAAGACAACTGTTTAGATGATTTTAAAAATTGGATTGTAAAAAATGAAGAGAATGAGGGAAACATAGTTTATACTCTTACATGTGATATGGTAATAGATAATTATTTTAACTTTATTATTCCATATGGGACTAATATCACAATAGATACAAACCAATATAAAATACTTATAAAAGATAAAGGCAATTTTAATATTAGTGGTAATAAGTTAAATATAATTGGAGAAGGAGGGAATGAAGGTGTAATACATGTAGAACAGGGAGGAA
>JABBZI010000062.1 GCA_012955965.1 Clostridioides difficile | reverse complement strand
ACTCCCCAACATAAAATTCCTTGTAAAATTGAACTTGGATTAAATCCTAGCATCCATATTGAAAATACTATACCAAGTACCAGTAATATAATTGGAATGTATTTATTATCTAGTTGCTTATATTTCTTAAATCCAAATCCTAATACATTAAGAGCAACTACTAGTAAAAGTAGTTGCTCTGGTATAAAACTTATTAAATTATCCATATCTTAACCTCCTAATTAAAATATTCCTCTCTGTATGGCAAATATAAAGAACCCTACTAATGTTGTAATCATTGTTCCAATCAACCATTTTAACATACTTGTAAGTGAGTTTAAGTTCTCGCATAGTGCTTTTAATTCTGCTTTAGACTCTATATTTGCCACTTTTAATTCGTCTATTTCATCACTATGTCTGTTTATTCTTATTTCATTTCGTTCTATTTTTTCTTTTATAACTTCTTCATTCATAAAAACCTCCTATTTAATTGAAATAAAAAAAGAACCTATATTGTTGGTTCTACTGGTGTTTCTTCTTTATTTAATAAACTTGTTAACTCTAAATATTGTTCCTCTGTAATCCTGTTTACTGCATAAAATACATCCATCTTATGTTGTAAATCTTCCTTAGTACTGTAGTTTTTTTGTTCTATCATTAATTTTAATAAGTTATACATGTTAATTCCTCCTAAAGATTGTTATTTAATTTTATATTTTCTACTTCAAATGCTGCGTTTACTATCTCATTATCTCTATTCTTATTTTCTTCTTTTAACATACTTAGTTCTTCTTCTAATACTTTTAATCTCTTTTGTTCATCTGTCAAAATGACTGGTATATCTTTGATAATAGGTTCTTTTGTTAATGGATTTATCGACTCTATATACTGTTCACCATAGTCTATACTTCCGTATTCAATATCCAAAAAGTTTAATTCAGTTATTTCTGCCCATTCTTTTATATCTCCTGTTGCTTCGCCAGTTTGAAGCCATATTTTGCCTGTTTGGTCGTAAATTATCCTATTATTTCTGTTCATATTATCACCTCTTTAATTATAAATTTTATAAGTTAGTGTACTTCCTTCCTTAGCTTGCATACCACTTCTGAGCGAAATTATGCGGTCAAGTTTACGAATTGTAAGATTTAAAAACAACATCCCATCGTTAGTAACTTCTAAAATACCAACAGGAGAAGGTTTAGAATGTGTAGAATCAGAACTATAACCAAAGTTATAAAAAGTAGTATTACATGCATTGTCAAATACAATTTCTTGCTTAGTAGATGTCTGAAATCTAGCTCCACCTATTAGAATTAAACTAGGCGTAAAACCAACCTTAATTGGTATAGAAAGAGTTTTCGAAGTCCCTTCTACATCATTCATGTCTATATTGAAGTTATCAGCATCTGCTTTTGTAAAAGTATAAGTTCCTGTTGCAAATCTTTTTCTTTTACCTAACTCTGTTTCTAATTGGGTTATAGTATTGTTTTTTTGTGTTATTTGATTTTGCAAATCCTGCACACTAGCATCTGAACTATCAAAAGAAGTTTTAATTTTCTCTGACAATTCCACTAGAGTATTATTTAAACTTGCATCTATATTCTTTAATGCTAAAGTATTTAGAATACTTGTTTTACCACTTTTAAATGTATCTTTAATTTCTATCCATTTATTTGTAACTTCATCTGTTGTAGAACCGCTTGGAAGTGGCGCAACTCCTTTACTTATACTTACAACTTTTTCTACTGTAGAATTTGCACTGTCCGTAACAACTATTTTAAGCGTGTGCAGTGCATTGTCTTCTAATGTATAGTTAATTGTTTTCTCTGTTGTTAAATCTGTTGTTATAGTTTCTTTTAATACATCATCTATAAAATATTCTATCTTAGTTAATAATGTAGGGTCTGTGTGGTCTGCCTTAAATGTTGCTGTAGTAGAGTTGTAAGAGGATACAGTTAAAAAAGGTAATGCTTGAAGTAATGTTATTTTAGCATAACCATCTGCTTTTGTAGTATTGCCTCCTGTTGTCATGACTACATTTTCAAGATAATATTCAGATGTTGGTATATAACCAGGTGGCTTATAACTATCTTTAGTTAGTGCATAACCACTACCACCACCAGTAACGTCATTGGAATAAGAACCTGCACCCCCATACCAACCACCACCTCCTCCTAACCCTATTCCACCATAACCACCTTTACCGAATGAACCATGATATTCTTCTGTATCGTAACTTGCTCCACCTTGAAATTGAGA
>JABBZI010000061.1 GCA_012955965.1 Clostridioides difficile | reverse complement strand
AGTATAACCTAGAGCTATCTTAGCTGCTACTTTTGCGATTGGATATCCTGTAGCTTTTGATGCCAATGCTGATGACCTACTAACTCTTGGATTTATTTCTATTATTGCATATTCTAAGCTGTGTGGATTTAACGCTATTTGGACATTACAACCACCTTGAACTTCTATTGCATTTATTATATCTATAGATGCTTTTCTAAGTAGTTGATACTCTTCATCACTTAAAGTTTGACTTGGAGCAACAACTATACTATCTCCTGTATGAACTCCAACTGGGTCTACATTTTCCATATTACATACAGTTATACAGTTACCATTTCCATCTCTCATTACTTCATATTCTATTTCTTTCCAACCTTTTATACTCTTTTCAAGAAGAACTTGACCTACTGGACTTAATTGTAATCCATGTGTAAGAGTTTCTCTTAATTCTTCTTCAGTATCAGCTATACCTCCACCAGTTCCACCTAATGTATATGCTGGTCTTACAACTACTGGATAACCTATTTTATCAGCAAATTCAAGCCCTGCTTCTAAGTTTGTAACTATATCACTAACTATTACTGGCTGATTTATTTCTTTCATTACCTCTCTAAATAAGTCTCTGTCCTCGCCCTTTTTTATAGAGTTTATAGATGTTCCTATAACTTTTACATTGTATTTTTCTAATATTCCAGCATCATGTAATTCTACAGCTAAGTTAAGTCCTGTTTGACCTCCCATACCTGCAAGTAAACTATCTGGTCTTTCTTTTTCTATTATTTTTTCTATAAATTCTATTGTTAAAGGTTCTATATATATTTTATCTGCAATCTCTTTATCAGTCATTATAGTAGCTGGATTACTATTAACTAATACAACTTCTATTCCCTCTTCTTTTAATGCTTGGCAAGCCTGTGTTCCTGAATAGTCAAACTCTGCAGCTTGACCTATTATTATTGGCCCTGACCCTAATACTAAAGTTTTCTTTATACTATTTAATTTAGGCATAACTCTTTCTCCTTATCTAAACCATTTTCACAGTTCTTATCTTTATCATCTATATAATCAATTTTAATTACTTTATTTCATTTTAAATTTAGATTTTCTCAATACATATCTATGTTAATTAAACCACTCTATTTTTTGATTTAAGTTATTCTTATCTTATTAGTTGTATCCTATTATTATTTATTTTACTAACTCTAAAAATTTATCGAAAATATAATCATTATCTTTTGGTCCTGGACAAGCTTCAGGGTGGTACTGAACACTGTATACATCTAGTTTTTCATGTCTCATCCCTTCAACAGTATTATCATTTAAATTTATGTGTGTAACTTTCATTTGTTCAGGAACTTCTGAAACATAGTATCCATGATTTTGAGAAGTTATAAATACTTTTCCCTCTTCCACATCTTTAACTGGGTGGTTTCCACCTCTGTGTCCAAATTTAAGTTTAGCAGTCTTTCCTCCAAGAGCTAAAGCTAAAAGCTGATGTCCTAAACATATTCCAACTATAGGCTTTTTACTAATAAGAGCTTTTATATTTTCTATAACATCTTCTAGGTCTTCTGGGTCTCCAGGTCCATTTGACAAGAATATCAAGTCAGGATTTATACCTAATACATCTTCTGGAGATGTTGTAGCTGGAAATATTGTTATATCACATCCACGAGCTGCAAATGATCTTAATATGTTTCTCTTAACACCAAAATCCATAACAGCCACTTTTGGACCATTTCCTTTTATATGCTCTATTTCTTTTCTTGTAACTGTTCTAACTGCTTCTGTATTTGAAAATTTATCCAATTTATGTTTAACATCTTCTAACTTACTGTCTTCTAATGTAATTATTCCTTTCATTGTTCCATTATTTCTAAGTATCTTAGTTAGAGCTCTTGTGTCTATTCCTTCAAGCCCAATAACTTTATTTTGCTTTAGATATTGGTCTATATCAATTTCACATCTAAAATTGCTTGGAGAATCACTTTTTTCTCTTACTATAAATCCTTTCACTTGCACTTTTTCAGATTCCGCTGATGATAAATTTATACCATAATTTCCTACAAGAGGATAAGTCATAGTAACTATTTGACCATAGTAGGAAGGGTCTGTTAAAACTTCACCATATCCTATCATAGAAGTATTGAATACTACTTCTCCTACACTTTCTTCTAAATATCCAAATGCCTTTCCTATAAAAATTGTCCCATCTTCTAATATTAACCTTGCTTTCATATTACAGTACCTCCTATAATTCTCTTTAGGCAAACTAAAGAACATTAACTAAATATAAGCTTTTAAATATCTATATATATTTTTCACTTTTACATTCTAGTTTTATACTTATTTACAGTTATTTTTTATCTTTTTCTATTATACTACAAATTTCTTAAAAAAAAGAAGTTATCTCAAAAGTAAAAACTCATAGAAAAAATAACTTCTTATTTTTAATTTAATAATTAAATTCTTAAGCTATACAATTAACTTAATGTTTATTCAGCTATATTGTAAACTTTTAACTTGTCTTTGTTTAAATGTTTCTTCTTAACCTCTACTAAAGCTTTTAATGTATCTAAAGATGTCATTATTTCAGTAGAAAACTCAATAGCTGTTCTTCTTATCTTAAATCCATCTCTTGTAGAGTCATTTCCTTTAGTTGGTGTATTTATTACTATATCAACTTGTTTATTTCTTATAGCGTCTAATATATTTGGTCTAG
>JABBZI010000060.1 GCA_012955965.1 Clostridioides difficile | reverse complement strand
TAACTACCATCAGCAGACATATCGGGAAAATCTAAGATTTTGTAAGTTATATAAACCCCCAGTGCCATAATGGATAAAATTAAACTTTGCGTCATTACAGATATAATACCTGACATAAATAAAACACTCCTTTGAAAATATTTTTATAATTTTAATTATTTGCTAATTTTGTGTATAAAAAAACCACATAGTATACAAAACTATGTGGTGAAAAACGCGAATAAGCCACATAGTCTAATCTATGTGGCTCTTATATAGTTAAATGAAAACTCTATAAACAATATAGCCAACATAGATACAATCCCAAAATTTTACTAGTCTTAAGGGGCCTGTATCTATGTTAAAACGTAGGTACAAACCCTAAAAATAGTGGCTATAATAATAATAATAATATTTTTTATTGTTTAATAAAGTATTCATAATTATCTCTCCCTTTTAATATTTTAATTAGTCAGAAAATTATATGTATTCTCGACTTGTTATAAATTATAAATTATACAATAATAAAAGTCAACTGCTAAATTTAATTAAAATACTAAATAATGTATGCTTATATAACTTTGAAATCAATGTATTGTTTGTAAAAAACGTTATCCTTAGGTTTAATTAATATGGAAAATTTGTGAAAATATTTACTAAGTATAGAGTCTATATGTACATACATTCATACAATTTTATAAAAAAAAGCTGTCTAAAGAATATTAAGATTCTTTTGGACAGCTCAAGTTGTGATTAGAAAGTTATATAACTTTCATAATCAGTCGTCAATATAGACGACTTTTATGGAAAATGAATAACTTTATATGCAATATTTAAATTACTGAAATAAGTACAATTTTCAAAGGGTTAGGGTGGATAAGAGTACTTATTATATAAAGTTTTCATATTACCTACTTTATTAAATCTAATAAGTTTTATTCTGCAGATTTTGTATTTTCATCTGACTTTATATACTTTATATTATCGGCTGATAACTTTTGCATGTCAAGTGCTTTTAGTGTATCTTCATTAATTATTATTTCAGTTTCATCCAACATAGTAACTGGTATATCACCAACAGATTTTCCTTCTAATACCTCAATAGCAAGTTCTCCAGCTTTATATCCTAGCTTTTCATAGTCTATTCCACAACAAGCTAAAGCACCAGAAGATACAGAACCTTCTTCAGAAGCTATTATAGGAATTTTGTTCTCATTAGCAACTTTAGAAACTATTGGCATAGAAGAAACTATTAAATTGTCAGTAGGCACATATAAAACATCTATTTTACCAACTAAACTAGAAATAGCTTGATTAACTTCACTTGAAGAGCTGATTCCTTTTTCAACAACTTCATAATTATTTTTCTTAGCATAATCATGTAGAGAATCAACTTGAATTTTTGAATTAACTTCACTAGTATTGTATATAACACCTATTTTTTTTGCTTTTGGAGCTAATGTTTTAACTAATTCCAATGTTTTATCAATAGAAAGATAGTCTGATGTACCAGAAATATTTCCACCTGGCTTTTCAATAGATTTAACAAGCCCAGCTTCTACAGGGTCTGTAACAGCAGTCATGATTATAGGTATATCTTTAGTAGCATTGTAAGATGCCTGAGCAGACGGAGTAGATATAGCATATATCAAATCTTTTTTATCAGATACGAATTTACTTGCAATACTTTGTGTAGTAGGCATATCGTTTTGTGCATTTTGGAAGTCTATTTTTATATTATCTCCATCCTTATAGCCTTTGTCTTCAAGTGCTTTTATGAATCCTTTCTTTGCTTTATCTAAAGATGGATGTTCTACCAATTGAGTGATACCTATATTTTTTTGTTTTTTGTTGTCTGTTTTACTCTTTTCATTTGAAGCACTAGAGCCATCATTTTGAGAACAACCAGTAAGCATTGATACACCAAGTACTCCTGCTATAATTAAACTTAATATTTTTTTACTTTTTATCATTTTATTTTCCTCCCTCAAATTTAAATAGTTATATTTGTTCATATATTCATATAAAAGATTATAAGTATGCTTGATTAAGACTAAATTTTTATTTCTTAAACTGCGTATTCGAATTTTTCTAAGATTTCTTCAACTGTTAATTGCTCTTTTTCCTTATCCTTTACATCTAAAACAACTTCGCCTTTGTGAAGCATTATCAATCTATCACCATATTGAAGAGCATGTTTTAAATTGTGAGTTACCATAAGTGTAGTTATATTTTTTTCTCTTACTATTTTGTCTGTTAACCCAATAACTTCATTTGATGTTTTAGGGTCAAGAGCAGCTGTATGTTCATCTAACAGAAGAACTTTAGGACTTGCTAGGCTAGACATAATTAGCGATAGTGACTGTCTTTGACCTCCTGAAAGATATTGAACTTTGATATCTAGGTATTTTTTTAAATCTAAAGAAATTCCTTCAAGTAAGAGTTCTAAGTCATCTGTTTTATGACGAAGACACTTTCTTAAATTTAATAATTTACCTTTATTAAGAGCTAAAGACAAATTTTCTCTAACTGTCATAGAAGGACAAGTTCCTAGGCTTGGGTCTTGAAAAACTCGGCTCACTATTTGAGTCCTTTTGTATTCAGCTAAATTTGTTATAGCAGTATTGTTTAAAGTAATTTCGCCAGAAGATTCTTTTATAAGTCCAGATATTATATTTAGTAAAGTAGATTTACCAGTTCCATTACTACCTATGATACTTACAAATTCACCATCCTCTATATCAATTGATAAATTCTCAAATATAGTATTAGGTTGACCATATGGATTAGGGAAACTTTTTGAAAGATTT
>JABBZI010000005.1 GCA_012955965.1 Clostridioides difficile | reverse complement strand
TCTTTTAAATATATTTATATATGAGAGTTTAAAATGTTATATAAAGAATTGAGATAAATTTTGAATTAGTATGAATACTATATATCAAAAGATTTTTAGAATATAAGCAAAAGAGGATATGATATTAAGGTAAATGAATAATAATATTTTTTCAAGTATACCAAAAAGAAACTCTGCAACCTTATATAAAAGGTTGCAGAGTCAATAAATCTAAAGTTATTAAAATCGTAAGAAGTTATTTCAATTGTAAGTAAATATAATAAAATTATATATAAATCATGTCCAAATACAAATTACTACTTTTTTTATATAAGTTATAATTAGTTATTTTATAAAATCTTACTTACAATTCCTATACATATTATCTTTGTTTTTAATCATAATTTTAATATCTAAAGAAAGACTATTGATTCACATGTGAGATTTAATTTCAAGAAAATTATATCATCAAACTCTTTTCTGATTATATATAAACTTCTTCCCAGTTTACCACCCAATTTTCCAATGAGTCTATCTTCTCTGCTGTTAACTCCTCCTCATGAAATGACACTAATAAAGTCTTTATAAAAATATTCTTCAAAAGGGTTTGTACATTTCTTGATATAAATTCAAAGTACGAACTTTCTTTGATTGCAACTGTATAGTATGTACATTTACTCGTTTCTTGGACATATAAGAATTTTTTCTTTGACAATTTTGATAGAGTTTTTAAAGCCACTTTCTCTGGTAAATTATGCTCTTCCTGCATATAATCAATAACTTCATATGAATTTGTTTTTATATCTAAATTCCAAATAAATTTCATAATAACTAATTCTAATTTTGATAATTTTTTTAAACACATAGTTATCACTCCACTCCCTTATCTATATAATTAGATATTACAGTAATAATTTTACAAAATCAATTACAATAATAACAATATGTCATAAAAATACTAAAAAAACACAATTCTAAAATAAATTATATATTTTACTGTGTTTCCTTGACAGTATTTTTTAAAGAGTATAAAATAGTAATTGTTATATAACAATTACTATTTTAAGGAGTTGAGCTTATGCCACCTAAAATAAAAACAGATAGAGACGCAATTATAAATGCAGGATTTGAAGTAGCAAAAAATGAAGGTATAACTGTAATCACTGCTCAGAAAGTTGCACTAGTACTAGGTACATCAGTTGCCCCGATTTTCCGAGAATTCCAGACAGTTGAGGATTTGCGCATTGCAGTAGAGGAAAAAATCCATACATTTCATGCTCAATATATCAGTGAGTACCCTTTAGATGATTCTGCTTTCTTAACTTATGGACTTGGATATATTAACTTTGCCAAAGAATACCCAAATTTATTTGAGGCTATTATGCAACAGAACGCTATAAATTATAATTTAAATGAACAAGCATCTAAACAACTTGCTTTTGTGGTAGATAGTGCTGCTAGTGAAGGTTCGCTTAGTTTTGAACAGGCAAAAGAATTATTTTATAATATATGGATTTATACTCATGGCATTGCTTGTTTAGTCTACAAAGGAAGTCTAACTCTTACAGTTGAAGAAGAAAAACAACTACTTATTACTGCTTTCAATGCTTTTATTACAAAGTACAAAAAGTAAGAGTACATATCATTGAAAATAAAAATAAGATTATCTCAAGATTAAAAATATAAACTAAAAGGAGACTTATTTATGAAAGGTTTCTATACTTTTGTACAACTATGTAGTATTATCATGTTTGCCGCATTGTGTTCCTTTACGCCCACTGCCATATCATACTTTCTTCTTATAATTTTGATTATTAGAATGCTTCTGTTTATACGTCCTACAAAAGGAGAAAAAATACAAGATTTTCAAGAACCTCAAAAGGTTTTGTTGGTCATTGATATGCAAGAAGCTATGTGTGGAAAAGATGGGATTTATCCTAAAAGAGAAGAATTTGTAAGTAGTGTAAATAAAATTATTATTGAAGCTAAAGAACAAGGACAAAAAATAGTATATATCTGTCAAGAATTTCATCAATTTGATTTTCTATTTTGTCTTATTTCAATGGGTGGTTGCCTTTTTCAAGGTTCAAAGGGAGCTTCTATTTGTAGTGATTTAAAGGTTGTAAATAATGAAGTGTTTGTTAAACATCAGCAAGATGCTTTTACTTCCAAGACCTTTAGTCAATACTTAAAAGAAAATAGCGTTGAAACTATCTCTATTGTTGGATTAGACTCATCAGCTTGTGTTTATAAGACAGCATTAGGAGCACTAAATAGAGGATATCATGTTAATATCATAAAGAATGGTGTTCTTGGTAGGAATGGAAGTTCTACAGAAAAGGCTTTAAAAAAATTATCGACAAAAGGCGTTTCAATTTATTAGATAGAATTCAATTTATTATATAAAAATAGTAAACTTAAAGTAATGGCAATTAGTAGATTTAAACTAATTGCCATTATTCTAATAAAAGCATAATTATCTTAATTTATTAATTCAAATTATAAACATATTGTTAACTCAAAATATAAACATCCTATATCTACTAAAACTTACCATCCTTAGCACTTTCTTCAATGCTAACTGCAACAGCCACAGTCATTCCAACCATTGGATTGTTTCCAGCTCCAATTAGACCCATCATCTCAACATGTGTAGGTACAGATGAAGAACCCGCAAACTGTGCATCAGAGTGCATACGACCCATAGTGTCAGTCATACCATATGACGCAGGTCCAGCTGCCATATTATCTGGATGTAATGTACGTCCTGTACCTCCTCCAGATGCTACAGAGAAATACTTCTTACCTTTCTCTATACACTCTTTCTTATATGTACCAGCTACTGGATGCTGAAATCTAGTCGGATTAGTAGAGTTTCCAGTTATAGATACATCTACTCCTTCCTTCCACATGATTGCAACACCTTCTGTTACATCATTAGCACCATAGCAATTAACCTTAGCTCTTAAGCCATTAGAGTAAGATTTTCTCCATAGCTCTTTCACTTCTCCTGTATAGTAATCCATTTCTGTTTCTACATATGTAAATCCATTTATTCTAGAAATAATCTGTGCTGCATCCTTACCTAAGCCATTTAGGATAACACGTAGTGGTTTTTGACGTACCTTATTAGCCTTTTCTGCTATACCAATAGCTCCTTCAGCTGCTGCAAATGATTCATGACCTGCTAGAAAACAGAAACAATCAGTATCCTCTTCTAAAAGCATCTGAGCTAGATTCCCATGACCTAAACCAACCTGACGCTGGTCAGCAACAGAACCTGGAATACAGAATGATTGAAGACCTTCACCGATTGATGCTGCTGCATCAGCTGCCTTCTTACATCCTTTCTTAATAGCAATAGCAGCACCTACTATGTAAGCCCAACATGCGTTTTCAAAACAGATTGGCTGAATTTTCTTAACCTGGTCATATACATCCAGCCCTGCTTCTTTAGTAATCTTCTCAGCTTCTTCAATAGAAGCAATACCATAACTATTTAATACAGAATTAATCTTATCAATTCTTCTTTCATATGATTCAAATAGTGCCATATTCTTATCCTCCTAATTGATTTTCATCATTCTTTACGTGGGTCGATAATCTTAACTGCATCATCAACACGTCCATACTGACCTTTTGACTTCTCCCATGCAGTATTAGCATCGTCACCCTTCTTAATGAAATCAGTCATCTTACCGAGACTTACAAACTGATAGCCAATAATCTGGTCATCTGCATCTAGTGCAATTCCAGTTACATAACCTTCAGCCATCTCTAGATAACGAGGTCCTTTTTTTAGAGTTCCATACATAGTTCCAACTTGTGAACGGAGACCCTTTCCTAAATCTTCTAAACCAGCCCCTACAGGAAGTCCATCTTCAGAAAAAGCACTCTGAGTTCTTCCATAAGCAATCTGAAGGAATAGCTCCCTCATAGCAGTGTTGATTGCATCACATACCAAGTCTGTATTTAAAGCTTCTAACAGAGTTCGACCTGGCAAAATTTCTGATGCCATAGCGGCAGAGTGTGTCATACCTGAACATCCAATAGTCTCAACTAATGCTTCTTGAATGATTCCCTCTTTTACATTTAGTGTCAGCTTGCAGGCACCTTGCTGAGGAGCACACCAACCCACACCATGTGTCAAACCAGAGATATCATTGATTTCTTTTGATTTTACCCATTTTCCTTCTTGAGGAATTGGAGCAGCTCCATGATGAACGCCTTGTGCAACTGTACACATTTCTTCTACTTCATGTGAATAAATCATGCTTTAAAACTCCTTTCAAAAATGAATTTCATCAAGTATATTTACCATTTATTACCTTTATCTCGTTATACTTTGTCTTATTTTCTCACAAAATTTTACATTATACAAGCGTATTGCATTAGCTTTAGTAACCTGCTATATTCATTACATGAAAATAATTGGTAAAAAAATTAGCCTTTTTGTAATAGTATAAAATTAGTAAATGACTAGGAGGAAATATATGAATAATAAGAAAAAAGCATTTTTTATTTCAGGTTCTTTAAATGTGATTTTATTAATAATTATCTTTGCATTGTTTAGGTACAATATTATAGAAAATAATATGAAAAATATGTTGATAACAGCGGTATTAATTTTTATTTTTGAAATTATAAAAATAAAAATCTTAGAAAAGTATTACAATCTATAAATAAAATAATTCTTTTATAAAGAGCATTATACCTATTTATATGACATAAATTGATTTGTAGATTTTATTTTAAGATTTGAGTTATATTTGACTTTATAACATAAAAGTGCTAGTTTGAATATATTAAATATACTTTATCTAAGGAGATGTACATATGGTAATAGTAAACATAACATACACAGTTGAATTAAATAAAATTGAAGAAAAATTAGATGAACATATAGAGTTTTTAAATAAGTACTACGCAAGTAATAAATTTATATGCTCTGGAAGAAAAAATCCTAGAATAGGCGGAATAATTTTATGCAATGCTGATAAAGAAGAAGCTAATAAAATTATACAAGAAGACCCTTTTTATATTAACAAACTTGGTGATTACGAAATTATTGAGTTTGAAGCATCTAAGATTAATAATAAATTGATAGCTGAAAAGTTAAAAGATTTATAGATTACATAAATAAATATATTAATTTGGTAATTAAAATTAACTACTAAAATGCCCTTATAATTCTAATGAATGATTATATGGGCATTTATTTTGTGCAAAATCTAAAATACACAATTATTTTTTTAATTAGTTTTTAAAAATCAGTTATCGTGTTATAATTTAATAATTGATATAAATTATCAACTAAAATCATTTTTCAAATACAGGAGGTCTACATGGAAGAAGTAAATAAATTTCAGAGTTTTGTTATTTTAGGAATGGTACTTCTAGGTATCTTACTAGGTCAGATAGAATTTATACAAACATATTCAGATTACTTAATAATGCCCTCATTAACAATAATGCTTTTTCTTGTCTTTCTACAGGTACCCATAAAAGAAATAGGAAGTTCATTTAAAAACTTTAAATTTACACTTACATCAATTGCTATAAACTTTATATGGACTCCAGTACTTATATTTGTTTTAGGTAAATTATTTCTAAGTCACAATCCAGAGCTTCTAATTGGATTTGTTATGCTTATGGTTACACCCTGCACAGATTGGTACTTAATATTTACTGGAATCGCTAAGGGAAATGTAGCTTTAGGGTCATCTGTCCTTCCCTTAAATTTAATTCTACAGCTATTATTATTACCTATATATATATTATTGATTGGAGGCTCAAGTATAAACATAGACTTTATGAATTTAACTCAAGCAGTTATTTTTAGTCTAATGATACCTCTTTTACTTTCTATTGTAGTCAGATATTTAATTATAAAAAAGATAGGAACTAGTGAATTTAAAGAAAAAATAACTTCAAAGGCATGTGATTTTCAAGGGTATTTTTTAAATATAGCTATAGTCGCGATGTTCGCATCTCAAGGAAAAATACTACTAGAAAATTATCAAATATTATTTATTTTACTAGTACCAATATTAATATTTTTTATTATAAATTTTATTTTTACTAGAGTTGTAAGTAAAGCACTTAACCTAAATTATGAAGATAGTGTATCTTTAAATCTAACTACACTTGCTAGAAATTCTCCAATAGCACTAGCTATTGCAGTAGCTACTTTCCCAGATAAACCTTTAATATCATTGGCACTTATAATAGGTCCTTTGATAGAGTTACCTATATTATTTTTAGTTACTAGAATTTTATTAAAGATAAAAGGTATGAACAATGTGATTAGCAATTAACTTCTACTTTAGAGATTTGTTTGTAATAAATTTAATAGCCTTAGAATTTAACAACTTAATAGTAAATTTAATATCAAATTCAATATCCTTAGAACTTAAAGAAATAGATTCTAAGGATATTTTTATTATTTGTCTTTAATTTTTCTGTTTCATATTCAGATATGACTTTAAGTAATTTAAAAAATTATTGTAGATTATTTTAAATTACTTAATACTATTTGATAATATTATTCAATAACTATATTTTTTAATGCTTCGATTATATTTATATTGTTTTGATACAAACCACCATGACTAAAAACTACTTCCTCTATATCATAATTACTTATATTTTTGATAGCATCTGCCAGCTCTTGCTTGTTGCTATGTATTATATCAACTGGCTCAAGTTCTCCATCCTTTACCTTTAACAAATCACCAGCAATAAGTACTTTAGATTTCTTTAAATAAAGGCATATATGACCTCTAGTGTGACCACCTGTATGTATGACTTCTACTTCCTCGCCTAAATTTAAAACTTCATGATTATCCAAAGATACATCTACTTTAGTATATGATGATTTAAATCCAAGTCCCATAACATTTAACATACTCAGCATCTTATCATCAATCTTGTCCACCATTTGCTCTAACATATAAAGTTTATAAGGCGTTTCCTCGCCTGTTATATAGCTAACTTCACTTTTGTATGCGTATACTTTGATATTATTCTTAGACTTTTCTCTTAAGTAATTTATATTTCCTATGTGGTCTATATCATGATGAGTGATTATTATATTTTTTAATTTATCGAAGCTTGTGTTGCTTTTGTTAAGAGCCTCGATTATCAAATCCCCTTGACCTGGAAGACCAGTATCAACAAGAGTTGCCTCATCTTCTGTATAGATTACAGGAATATACATAACTTTATTTTCGCCCAATACATGTGATGAAACTTTTAAAACATCTAATCCTTTTGTTAAGTTCATAATATTTCTCCTTATAATTACTTAATTAGAGGTCAATTTAATTAAAGAAATTGAGAAAATATAGATTAGCCTCTAGTTATATTTTATTAATAAAAAATTATTAATACCTAGTATATCACTTAAGTTGAAAGATTACTCGACTTGATTTTTTTGTTATTTTGTGGTATAGTAATTAGTATAGGAGTAAGTCATTTCAATACTTTTAGCTATTTTAATATTTTATAACTTTTCTTTGATTCATTCTAAAATAGATGTTGCTAAAGTTAGCTACTCATGTTTTCTAAATTCTACTTAAACTACTTATTAATCTATAATGGATAACAATTACTATAATAGATTGGCATTTTAAATTGTTTTTAAATAATAGTTCTTTTATATTACTTTGATTCTCTATCTTTTTTCATCTTTAAATATTTTATAAGTTTTATATACTATTGGCAATAAGATACAAATTAAAATAGCCCAATGTTTACTATATAAATTGGGTATTGATTTATAAAAGGCAAAATTTACATCTGATAACGAAAAACTATCCTGAGTTTTATTTAAATTAGAAACTTCCAAAATATTTTTCATATTAATCCTCCCTATATAGAATATCCTTCATTTTCAAGTTCTTCATACACTCGTCAAATAATCAAAATACTAACTTTTAAATCATTAGTAAAATTCTTATGGAGGGCATCGAATCTCCTTCTTTCAGTTCTTCAGAAAAGATTTTTTCCTTAATTTGTTGGTATAATGGCTTATCTTTAAATAATTAAATATCTTTATCAAATCAAAAAAAGTGACTAGAACATAAAATCATAGTATAATCCTATTACAAGAAATTAGCTGATAAATTTTAATCTTGAAGGGAGAATAAGGAATATGATATTTAAAAATACTCCTGAACTTAAAACAGAAAGACTCATATTAAGAAGATTTACTGAGAATGACATAGAAGCTTTGTTCACAATTTACAGTGATAAAGATGTAAATATTTATTTGCCATGGTTTCCCCTTAAATCAATGGAAGAAGCAAAGATATTTTTTGAAAAAAAGTATGTAAAAGCATATAAAAACTCTCATGGATATAACTATGCCATTTGCTTAAAAAACGACAATATCCCTATAGGTTATGTCAATGTAAGCATGGATGATAATCATGATTTTGGTTATGGATTGTGTAAAGAATTTTGGCACAAAGGTATTGTAACTGAAGCAAGTAAAGCTATTGTCAAACAATTAAAAAGAGATAATATCCCTTATATTACTGCTACACATGATATTAAAAATCCACGTAGTGGTAATGTAATGAAACAATTAGGTATGAGCTATCAATATTCTTATGAAGAACAATGGCAACCAAAGGATATATTAGTCACATTTAGAATGTATCAATTAAATCTTGATGGTAAAAATGACAGAGTGTATAAAAAGTACTGGGACAATTCAATGGTTCACTTTATTGAGAGAGGTGTTTAAATTATGATTATTTTAATTGCAGGTGCTTCTCATACTGGGAAAACTGTATTTGCACAGAGAATATTAGAAAAATACAAATATACATATCTATCTATTGACCTTTTAAAAATGGGACTTATACGAAGTGGCAATACTAAGTTAACACCAGAAGATGATGAAGAACTTGTACCCTATTTGTGGTCTATAGTTAAAGAGATTATAAAAACAGCTATCGAAAATAATCAGAATCTTGTAGTCGAAGGATGTTATATTCCATTCGATTGGAAAAAAGATTTTGATAGTAAGTATGTAAAAGAAATTCAGTATTATTGTCTTGTTATGACTAAGGATTATATAGAAAGACATTTTTCAGATATTAAAAAATATGCAAATGCTATTGAAAGTCGATTGGATGATTCATTCTGCACAATGGAATCTACCATTGAAGAAAATACTAAAAATCTACAAATGTGTAAAAAGTATGACTGTAATTATATCTTAATAGAAGATGAGTATACTGTAGATATTAATTTTTGAGATTATATTCTTATTAATTTTAAAATATAACGAGATGAAAAAGGAAAAGCGGTATAACATAAAGAAGATGCTATACCGTAAGACCTTGAAAAGAGATATTCTTATTATTACAAAACCCATCTACAACATAGGTACCATAATACCAGCTACTACAATGGAAATCATACAGGCCATACCACCAACTACTAGCTTAGGCATTATTTTAGACATTAAATATACTTTTTCTTCTTCCGTTTCTCCAATAGCATTACACACTTCATTTGAAATCAAATATGTAGTTGGGAATCCTAACATCTGACAGAATCCTACTCCAAAAGCAAGAGGCTTAGAACCAATGATTTTCCAACCAGGAAGTACCTTCATCACAAGGAATATACCAATAATAGAGACTGCGAACATACCTACAATTGGCACAAACAGACTAACTAAATCTCCCAAAGAAACTTTTGCTAAAGAAGGAATAACTGCTGCAAACACAACCATGTTGATAAAACCTTTGATTTTCCCTTTTTCCAAAATATCTTTTGGTACAATACCAATACGAGTTACAAGAACACCAACAATAAGACAAACAATAGAATAATTCACATGTATAACTTCTGAAAGCTCATATCCTAAATAAGAGAATATCGCTATAAAAAATATACAAACATTTGTAGAATAATATTTATCATACTTCTCACAGAATACTTGCTTTACTTTTGCTCCTGCACCTTCTGTTTCTTTCTTACCACTATCAACATTTGCTAAATCAATTCCCTTTGCTTTTGCTTCATGATACTCCACTAAAAGACGGTTTGCTTCTTGTAGTGCAGCCCTAGAGGCAATTGGTGTTCCAACAAATTTTTGGATTGCAAATACAACTGTTGCTGTAGCCGCTGCAAGTGTCAATCCTTTTTCTAACGCTGCTTGTGTCATAATAGTGGTAGCAGGCAATGCCCCATTTATAACTGGTATACTTGTCAACACTGTTGCTTTTCCAAACAAAGGTATACACAATGAAACACAAACTATAACTGCCACAATTCCAAGCCACGCTGTCAACACAGTTCTCCATTCATCTATAAACTGTCTAACATTCAACATTGTTCCCATACTAAACATAATCATTGGAACACTCCAACTTGCAGCTGCCGTCATACCTGCTCTTTCAATAATATCCCCTGGTATCACTTTTGTAACGAAGAGAATCAAAAATAAAAGTAATGTCACAAATACAGCTGAAACTTTTGCTTTTGTTTTACTTGCAATCAAATCCCCAATAGCAAATAAGATTAATACGACACTAAACCATAATAACATATCACTCATAGAATAACCCCCTTATAAATATCTTTCAAACCAATCTACAATTGCATTGGCACGTATAACTCTATTAGATGGTCTTCCGTTTCTAGACAATCCATGTGTATCCCCGTGGAATAAATACATCTCTGTATCTACACCAAGTTGTTTTAATGCTGTGAACATTTGGAAAGTATCTCCCATAAAACATCTATAATCCCTATCACTATGCAAGAATAAAGTTGGTGTCTTTACATTTTTTACATACTTAATAGGTGAATGGTTCCAAAGAACCTCTTCATGATTCCAAGGTGTATTATTTCCACAAGTTTGCTTCATAATTCTATCCCCAAAATCAATAATTAAAGAAGCAGTAATCAAGTTACTAATACCTCTTTGAGAAGCAACTGCCTTGAAACGGTCTGTATGACCAATTATCCAGTTTGCCATATAACCACCATAACTTCCACCTGCAACACCTAAGCGGTCTGCATCAATTCCAGGATATTTCTCAATACAAGTATCTACAAATTCCATAAGGTGGTCATAATCAACATATCCCCATCTTTCTACCATTTCCAAGAATTCTTCACCATAACCGTCACCACCATGAGGATTACAATAAATAACATACATCCCTTTTGCAGCTACACATTGCTTTAAGTGTGTAAACATGTAACCATATGCCCATTTAGGTCCACCATGAATGAACAATACAGCAGGATATTTTTCACCTTCTTTTGCATCTATTGGTGGTATAACAAAACCATCAACCTCTTCTTTATTTTTTGCTACAAATGTCAATTTTTCAGGTAGTGAAACCTTATGACTATCCAAGTATGGTTTAGAGAAAGAAGTCATTTTTTTCATTGCACCTGTAGTCATATCAATGCTATATATTTCTGCCAACTCATAATCTTTTAACATAATTGTGTACATAGTGTTGTCATAAATATCAAAGGATGTAAAAGCATCCACTTTTGTGATGATACGTATATTGCCTGTTTTTGTGTCAAACTCATCAAACTCTGTCATAGTTCTGCAAATTCTTGCTCCTATAAACTTGTCTCCTATAACTTTATTACTACGTCCACCACCATATACTGCATCTACATCCAGTAATGTAGCATACATACCATCTGGGCTGGAAATCATATTCATTTCACCAGTATTCAAGTCAAGCATGAAAATATCATGATTTTGTGTAATAGAGCGGTCTAATATAGAAGCTTGTAACATTACTCTATCTTCACCAATATATTTGACTAAGCTGATTTGATATTTTCCTTGTGGTATAAGTTCTCTTGTTTCTTCACTATCTACATGATACTCCCAAAGACCAGAGAAAGGTGTTGCACAATCTTCATAAATCTGACCAGAATATAAAATTCTTTTTTTATCAGGAGAAACATCTATTCCTGCTACTTCACAATATTTTGGTGTAATAGCTTTTGTTTCTTTTTCTCCTTCTTGATACAATTCTAATGTTACACGTCTCCTTTGAGAGAAACTTTCCCCATCTCTTATAAAAGGTTTATCTGTAAATGTCCAGTAATCTACTCCTTCTACTGCTCTGTCTAGTTCTGCTTTTTTTGTATCTGTTGGATTTTTTGTTGTAAACAACCATAATTTATTTCCAAGTGATATGGGCACACTACAAGCTTTTGGAATAGAAAATGCTTTTTTTGCTTCTCCTCCTTTTATAGAAATAGTGTAAAAATCTGTTGTCCCTGCTTTTGGTTTATCTCTTTTAGATGTAAAAAGGAGCTCTGTATTAGAAATCCAGCTAAATGATGTTACATCTTTTGTTTGTGTCATATGTATTTGTTTTTCCGTTTTGATGTCCATAGCATATAGGTCATGTTCATAACAGTCTTTTTCCTCATTGATATTTGATATAATATAAGCAATGTGCTTTCCATCAGGTGAACAAGAAATATCATGTGGGAATATATATTCAAAAATATCTGAACTTTCAATCTTTAATTTTTCCATTTTTGTATTCTCCTTTCTTTATTGTTCCTTTTTCTGTATTCTTTTCTTTTATTATTTTATGTACATTGAAAACCAATCCATCATTTCAACTAGTCTTTGTAGCTTTTGTTTTGGTCTACCTGAGCGAGATAATTCGTGATTTTCCCCTTCAAATAGGCAAAGTTTTGTAGGACATCCATGAATTTTTAGCGCAGAAAACATTTGGAATGCTTCTTGCATATAACATCTGTAATCTTTTTCGCCATGTAAAAATAAAGTTGGTGTAACACACTTATCAGCATAAGCAAGAGGAGATTGTCTCCATTGTAATTCGTGGTCTTCCATGTGAGAAGCACCCGTTTGTCCTTTGCAGAAATAGTAACCAATGTCTGTTGTACCTTCCATGCCACTCCAGTTTGCAATAGAACGCTGAGCACAAGCAGCAGCAAAGCGATTTGTATGACCAATAATCCAATTTGTCATAAATCCACCATAACTTCCACCTTCCACAGCTAATTTTGTTTCATCAATGTCTGTGTATTTTTCAAGCACTGCATCTGTAAATTCCATAAAATCTATATAATCAATATCTCCAAACTGTTTTCTAATATCTGCAAAATCATTACCTCGACCTTCAGAACCTCTTGGGTTACAGAAGAAAACAAAGTAACCTTGACTTGCAAATACCTGCATCTCATGCATAAAATATGGTCCATATGTTAATCTTGGTCCACCATGAATCGCCAATATAGCTGGATATTTTTTTCCTACTTTATAATCTACTGGTTTATATACATATCCTTGTATCGCCCAGTTAGAACTTCCTTTTGATTCGATATATTCTGGTACAGAAATTTTATATTCCTCTAAAATATGGTTATTTAAATGAGTTTTCTTACACAATGCTCCATTTTCTACTGTATAAACTTCAGGTAAACTGTTTTCTGAACAGCCTATACATACAATGTTTCCATCTTTTACATCTATAAAGTCAACCGAACCTGTTTGCGTAACTTTTTCCTGTTTTCCTGTTGGAATATGTATTCTTTCAATAATGCAATCCATATTTACTGTAGAAGTATAATAAATATATTCACCATCTACCTTGCTTGTCTGACCAGCACCCATTTTAACATCAGATGTTACTGTATTTCCAATACAATGATGCTGATGTTCTGAAAGTAACTTCATTTCTTTTGTATCAATATCTATTGTATAAAAATCTCCATTTTCTCCATTTCCATAAGATAAAGCATCAGTTAAATTTAGTATTGCTTGATTTTGGTATAATTCAAAACCTTTTACAATGTACTTATCTTTTTCTAATATACAAACATTCTCATTAGTGTTTGTATCAAATATATAAACACCATTCTTTAAACCTTTTACATCTTCAAACTCTTGTCCTACATATAAGATTTTGCCATCATTTATTTTCATACCTACAACATTAAACATAGGCGTTGTGATTGGTTTTAAATCTTTTGTGTTGCTATTGTATAAGTATAAGCGTTTTCTTTTTCTGCTAATATATCCTTCACCATTAACAGCGTAAGGGATTTCTTTGAAATGCTCATAATGTCTCTTGTTATAAGCACTTATTTTTTTCTGTCTCTCTTCTTCTGACAATCCTTCTACAACAGGTCTGTCATTATCATAAGAATCAATAACTGCATACAAACCTTTTCCTATAGGATTTAATTTTCCACCCTTGATAGGTAGTGTAAAAAGTTCTTTTGCTTCTCCTCCATGTAAAGATAAAGCATAATAACTCATACATTGCTTACCATTTTTAATAGCTTCTTTTACTTTTTCATTTCTCAAAGCAGGAAATAAAATAGTATTTTCATCCTCCCAAGCATATGCTCCTACAGAGTTTATAGATGTTATTTGTTTTAGTTCACCATTCTTATTGCCTAATACATAAATTTGGCTTGTGTAACTATTCTCTTTGATATCCGCTTTTTTTACAACGAATGCTGTATAGCCTCCATTTGGTGACAACTGGCAATCACTCACAAATTGATATTCCAAAAATGTTTCATTTGTAAATAGCTTCTTCATAGTCTTTTCTATCCTTTCTGAAATAATTTTATTCAAACTCTCTACCACCTCTTTCATTTTTTATTTTAAATTTAAAATAAAAAATTTTAAATTTAAAATAAAAAATTTTATAAAGGCTATTTTTTTAGGAAGCCTTATGGCTTCCTGTAATATATAGAAATCTCTAAGTACATTATTCATCTTCACAAAAGCGTTTAATAGTGCCTTGAATATGACTTCTTAATTTCTCCACTGCTTTTTTTGTATCTTTACTTTCAATAAATTTCAATATTTCAAAATGGTCTTGCACTGTTCCTTCATAGTTACGATTTTTTAATGGTCGTATCAGATAATTAACTACTACAAATCTTCCTTGTATACCAACATATACATCATTTAAAATCTCATTATTAGCACCTTCAACAATAGCTTTGTGTAATTTTAAATCTGTCAATGCAAGTTCTACAGATTTTTCTTGTTTATAGAACTCTTCACATTTATCAGAATATCTTTTTATTACTTCTAACTTTTGTTGGAACACGTCTTCTTCCTCTTGCATCATTTTTTCTAAAGCATATGTTTCAATCAGTGTTCTCGTTTCACAAACTTGCTTTACCATATCGTATTCATACTCTGGTACATATACTTTACCATTTGTCATAATAGTAAGCACACCATCTTTATTTAACATTTTTACTGCTTGTACTACTGGTGTTCTACTTACTTCAAATTTTTCACAAAGGTCATTTAGTAAGATTTTTTGACCCACAGAGTATTCGCCACGAATAAGACTTTCAATAATCTTATGATATAAAATTTCATCTAAATTTGATTTTACTTTCACTACTATCACCTTATTTCTATTCTTTTGCCATATTATAATAAAAACATAATCTCTAAAATAGCATTAGACAAATTAAACTATAAAAGCTTATTATGTCTTAATAAATGGAATAATATGTTACAAAAAGTATAGCATCTTTTTATTCTTTCCGCAATAAATAAAAAATAAAAAATTTTAAATTTAAAATTTTTTATTTTTCTATTTTTAATTTAGATTTTTAATATGTTTATATTATCATTAATATATTTTAAATTTTATACTGCATAAGTTTTATATTTACGATTTTTATATTTGATATATATTCAATCAAAGGGTCATAATTCCCTATACCACATGAACTTAAGGAACTTCTATATAAATCTTCACTATCCCAAGATGCAATTTTTATAGGAAGATTATTTTCTAGCATCTGTTTTAACATAATAAATCTACCTATGCGACCATTACTATCTTGAAATGGATGTATCAATTCAAATCTATAATGAAATTCAGCTATAACTTTAGTAGTTATTTCATTTTGATTGTAGTACCATTCAATTAACTCATCAAGCTTTGGCTCTACTTCAAGCGTTGTATTAAACATTAAACTTGAATGTAAATTTCTTAAGAAACTATGTGTTATCTTTTCTTTCAATGAATCAATTATTGCATCAAATACATAGCTAGAATTAACAGTTTCTTGTACGTCATCTAAGGTATGTCTTCCTGTAACGACATTTTTATCAAGCAAAAATGCCAATGCCTCTGTAGTAAAAGTACTACCCTCTATCTTATTGGGATGATAAAGAAAACCCTTTACACAACATTTCATTGCGATACTCTATATTAATTTATACTGCCAAAGCTCTTATCTCTTTCTTCAATTTCACTGCCAAAATTGCAGCAGATATAACCATAAATAAATCAGCAATTGGTTGAGCAAAAATCACACCATTAATCCCCATAATTGATGGTAACAACAGTATAGTAGGTATAAAAAATAACCCTTGTCTGCTTACACTAAGAAATGCACCTTCTTTTGCCTTACCAAGAGCAAGAAATAATATAGAATAAACTGTCCCAAATCCAAAGAAAATAAACATCACACTACTTATTCTAAGAGCAAATGTACCAATTTCTATTACAGACTTATCATTGGTTGAGAATAAAGATATAATAGGCTCTGGAAATATAATTAAAACTATTGACATCAATAAACAAAAAGTAGTAGTCCACTTTAAAGTAGTATTTATAGCCTCATTTAATCTCACATATTGCTTGGCTCCATAACTATATCCTGCTACTGGTTGAAATCCTTTCTCAAAACCAAATACTGCATAAGAACCCATTGACATTATACGTGTAACAATTCCCATGGCTGCTATTGCTGAATCACCATAACCTTGAGCTCCTTTATTTGTAAGCCCTATAGCTACACTTGTTAAAATCTGAAATACAAGAGTTGGTATCCCTACTTTAAGTATCTGTAAGTAAATTTCACGTTCAAATTTAAACTCTCTTATAGAAAAACTGAAAATACTTTTTTTCATCAATAGATAAACTACATACATTAAACTAGTTATTGCCTGTGCTATAGCAGTTGCAATTGCTGCACCTGAGATACCCATATTTAATCCATATATACAAATAGGTGCTAATACCAAATTCAGGCCTGCTCCTAATAACATGCTTATCATAGATATTTTAGTTGACCCCTCACTGGTTGCTATATTGTTCATAGTCACATTGAATACATTAAAAATTGAACTTGCCACATAAATCACTGCATACTGTTTTGCATATGGAAAAATAGTATCTGTAGCCCCTAGTGCAAATATGATTTTATCAATAAAACACTCAATCAGTATAATTGAGATTATACCAATAAATATACTTGAGTATAGTGCAGTTGATGCTGCATGATTAGCCTGTGAGTGATTCCCTTCGCCTAATAATCTGGATAAGTATGATGATACTCCACCACCAAATAATAATGCTATGCCAACAATTACTTGACCAAGTGGAAATGCAATCGAAACAGCTCCCATCTGACTAGTACCAAGCCCTCCAACAAAATAAGCGTCTACCAGATTGTAGAATCCTGTAACTAACATTCCAATCATTGTTGGAATTCCCATCTTTAATAAAAGTTTTTTTATAGGTGTCTCTTTAAGTAGTTTTATACGTTGTTCGTTATTCATGATAAATCCTCCTTTTTAAAAATTTTTTATGTAGTTTCTATAACTGTTGCTCCATATAGATTCTATAATCGTTAATTTATGTAGTTTATATAACTGTTATTTCATGTAATTTATATAACTATCTTTTTGTATAACTTATATGAATTTTATTTATACAATGCTTATTCAAGTTTACTAATTTAATCTAAACAATCATTCATATGCAAGTGATAATAATATGCTCTTCAATTAAAATTATATATGAACCTTCTTATCCTATATAATGATTTAGATACAAGCTTTCTTATTATGACGTGAAATAGTAAGTCTAACCATTACATGATAACTACAATCCATTGTAGCAATAGCCTCTTCTATAGCTTTTCTAATTTCACTTTCAATCTTTTGAAGTTTATTTGAACCTGCAATTACTAAAATCACATTTGTATAAAGACCAGACTTTATTATACGCAAGTCATTTATTGTGGCATGTGATTCAATTTTATGTATTTCTTTTGTAGTTCTCTTAAAGATTTCATCAACTATAATGGGGTCTGTAACTAAAAAATCCGTCTGTATTGTAGCATTACACCCCATATCAATATAAAGTCTGTAAGAGATTTCATTTGCGACATCATTTAAAACACTGCTACTTACTCCATCTCTCCCTTCAATGTGCATTGAAATTACAAAATGACCAAGACCATAATCATGAATAATCAAGTCATTTATTCCTTGTACTTCCTCATACTCCATTGCTATTTTAGTTATTTCACTTACCATTTCTTTACCTGGAGATTTTCCTAATAATCTTCCTCCTATCTCAAACATAGATTTCATCCCTGAAAAAATGATAAATACAGAGACCAATAATCCACACCATCCATCAATTGCCCATCCTGTAAAATGCTCTGCCAGTAAAGATATTACTATTGCTGTCGTTGCAACCATGTCACTGATACAATCTATAGATGTTGCTTTCATTGCGGTAGAATCAATTTTCTTTGCAATTTTTTTGTTGTAAAAAAACATATAGAGCTTAACGATTATTGAACAAATTAGAATAAAAAGAATGGTAAAACTGAATTCTATACTTTTAGGTGAACTGATTGATATAATTGAATTTCGAGCTAGTGTACTTCCCATGATAATTACGGCAATTGAATACAAGACTCCCATAAGCCACTCATATCTTCCATGACCAAAGACATGATTTTCCCCTGCTCCAATACCTGCAATACAAAAGCCTATGAATGAAGCAAAAGAAGTCCCTGCATCAGCCAAGTTATTGAATCCATCTGTAATAATTGCAGTTGAACCACTTATAGTCCCACACAATAATTTAACTATAAATAATAGTATGTTTAAGAATATACCTACACTGCTACAAATTTTTGCATAAGCTTGACGCACTATTGGAGATGATATATTTTCTTTGTCTTTTATACATAATTTAGCTAACAATGATATCATTTATACTCCTACCTTTCTTTACACATATTTTTTGGTTATTCTGCTTTCAGAGACTAGGTTTGTCAGTCTCTTATTAAAAATGACTATCTTTTTTCATTACTTAACTAACTATTCATTTTGTACAATGAATGGCCTTTTTTCACTACTCAACTAATCAGTCATTTTTTATTAATGAATGAATTCATTCACTAATTTATTTCAATAATAAATCAATTTTTCTAATTTGTCAACAAGTGAATGAATAAATTCATTCGCTAAAGATATTTTATATCACTTTTTTATTTATTAAATGGCTAAAATAAATACAAAGAAAGTGTTTGATTCTAAATTAAAAAAAGCAATTAATCTTATAAGATTAACTGCTTTAAAAATCAGAATTTTAGATTTTGATGATTAATATTTAATTATAAATCTTATTATAATGTAATTGTTAATCTTTCAAATGCAGACTTTGCCTCTTTTTCTCCAGACAAGCTACCTATTACTACACCTGTATTTGAATCTTTAACCCAAAGAACAAAGTTATTTTCTATACCAGCTTCACCCTTAAATTCATAAAAGAAATACTTATTTTCATCTTTCTCTTTCTCTTCAAGAACCTTTACTCCTTTAGTGGTCTTTATACTTTGATACTTTTCATAACCTTCTTTTGTAGTAAATATTCCTTGTAATACTTCTTTATCGCTCTTTTTCACAGTAAACTTCCCATCTTTCTGTGTCAATGAATAGCCATCGGAGGTGTCTAGTCTTACCTTTATCTTATCACCAGTTTCAACTTCAAATGTATATGACATTGCAGAGCCAGAACAAGAAGTTAACATTATCGTAAATAAAAGCATTAAAAATAAAAGCTGTATCTTTTTATGTAGTTTCATATTATACTTACCTCTCTTTTAGAATAAATTAAAGTCTTTTTTTATTTTAAAATATACTCCCAAGCAAATACTTTATCAAAATTTCATATTACTTAATAACAACTTACAATTAAAATATAGTGGTCTACAAATTAAGCCATCCGTCACCGATTTTATCTGTATCTTCAATTTTTAAGGTACAAATAAACGCATCTTTCATAAAATCAAGGAAAGATACTATATATTCTTTAATATTTTCGTTTGGCATCTCTTCATGAAAAGTATGGATAATACCAAACACCAAAAACTTAGTATCAAGAGTCACATTTGTACAATGAAATACATTTTCCCTTACACCTTGCTTTACAATTGGAATCATAACATCAACCAGTTGCTTAGCAACATTGTCTAGTCTACTCGCTCTTATCTCAGAATTTTCATTATATCTTGCTTCAAATTCATGGTGCTTCATTTCGTATTCACACATACGCTTTATAATAGTATTCAACTTGTCAATTGCAGGTAAATCCTCTGATATGGGAATTTGTATTTGTTCTACAGCTTTCATAGCATAAAATTCTGAAGTGGCGGCAAAGATTTCTGTCTTAGACTTAAAATAGCGATAACAGAGTCCTTGTGAAACATTCATTTTTTCTGCTATATCTTGAATAGTTGTATTCTCAAATCCCTTTTCAGAAAATAATTCTAAAGCAGTTTCAATTATTTCTTGTTTTCTCTCTTGAGGTTCTTTTGATATTCGTGTACGTTGTTTACTACTTATTTCTTCATGATTTATATTACCATCTACTATTTTTTTTGTTTTAGCCATAATAATACTCCCTTTAAATTAATCTTATATCCAATGAATGAATTCATTATCTCGTATCTTAACTTTCTTGTCAAGATTCTAGGAAGGCTAGACATAGGAATTTGCATATTGTCTAATCTAGTTTACCTTACAGAATATATTATGACTTTTATTTCTAAAAATTATATTACATATAAAAAAGAAACCACATTCTAGTTTTATACAGAACATAGTTTCTCTAAAAATAATCAAATTTGGATTTCAAATAACTAAAAACAAAGTTTTACTTGTTTTTAATCTTCCAATTTTTATAGTAGATAATTTAGTTAATTAACTCTTAAATGTTTGTCTTCTTTAACAAATTTTCTTCTTATTAAGAAATATGCAACTATTACAACAAGTTCTATAGCTAAAAACATACCAAAAGTAGCTATAGAATCTATGCTCTCTATGCCATTTCTGAAGAAAATCAAAGCCACTCCTGCTGCTATAACACCTACAGCATTTTTTCTTACAGAATTTTGACCAAAACCATAAAAAGAAGGAAAATTTCCTTTTATCTCAATGAATGTCAAAATTAATCCAATAGCTATAAACAATACTCCTATAACTTCTATAATCATACTAGGCATTTTGCACCCTCCTTATTAGAGAATTAACTACTACTATAAAAATATTCATTATTTTTATAATTACATTATATATGTGATTAGATAATTTTGGAAGTATATTTGACATTAATTTTATATTTATGTAACTTAATTTTTTTGTAATAAAAATGCACTTATTTTTATGTGAATATTAATACATATTTTCAACTTTATAAAACCATTCATTTTCTAATGTATAAGCGACCACTGAAATTTAAATGTTATCCTCCTCAACAAATTCAAATAAATCTTCTACAGTTGTATTAAATATCTTAGCAATATCCATCGCTAATTTTAAAGAAGGATTATAGCGACCATTTTCTAAATGTACAATAGTCTCACGTCTTACTCCTACTGACTTTGCAAGTTCTCCTTGTGTCATAAGGTGCTTTTCTCTATAGTATTTAATTTTTGTCTTTAGTGATACTGACACCTAATTGTATATCCCCTTTCTATCAAAATATATAAATAAAAATAACTTTAACAAAGATTGAATAAACAAAATTACTAATAAAAGCATCCCTAGACTTAAATTCGATACATTTATATCCTGTGTTGTAAGAAATACAGCTATTATAGCCATAGAATAAAACAATACTTTTATTGCAATCCCATTAACTCTTGATAGTATATATTTAGATGCTTCATCAATCAAATCATCATTCTTTTTGTCATAAATCCATTGACATCCTAAAGCTACTGCCAAAATAATTACAGGAATATATCCAATATCACTTCCTTTAAAAAAATACTTATTTGATAATGTTACTCCAAGACAATAGGTAACTGCTATTGTTTCTGAAACAAGTGTTGATTTAATACTAATTTGTTGTTTAGACATATAAAATCACCCCTTAAAAAAGTTATATATTTATAACACTTCTTGGAATAAATATATAACTTCTTGGAATAAATTGCAATATAAATGTTATTTTGCAACAAACTCTTTTATTAATTTTACTTTAGATAGAGTTTTGATACTCATAAGTAACTTAAATATTTTTATTTTATTCATAGAGACTTTTTTACTTATAAATAATTTTAAACTTTATTTCTCCCTTAAGCCTGTATTGATAAATAACAAAATACAAAAGCGAACAAATAAATTGTTCGCTTTTACATTTATTTTTCTTAAATTTAGCAATATCAACTATTTATTATCTCAATCTACATATATCTAGCCCAATAATAAATTACATATATCCAACTCATTAAACCGTGGAAAATAGCCCACGGAATAGACTTCCATGCAGTATAGGAAATAATCATTGCTAAACAAGAGCCAAAAGAAATTCCTTTTTTAACAGTTGACTTTATAGCGTTATTATTTGATTCCATAATTATTCCTCCAAAACTCAAAATAAACAAATTATTATATAACTTATTTAAATTTAATGCAATGTAACAATTGCTAAATAAATTATATTCTTATTATACATAATTTATTAAGTATAATTACAATAATTACTTGAATAAAATTAAATTTATATAATTACTTGTTACATATACATTATATTCTTTGTTTTTGTAAAAATAAAAATGGCTTCTTTACTGATGCTAAAGATGCTAAGCTTGCCACGATATAACTGACTAAAATTCCTACCCAAATACCAGTTAAACCAAAACCTAATTTTGATAGTATATATGTTAAAGGCATCCTAACAATCATATAATAAAATATCATAAGTATCACACTCCTTGCAGGTTTGCCCATACCATTAATAGCTCCTATTTAGTGAATGAACATCATTCATTAAATATTCAAAAAAATATTCCTCACTTATTTTATTATTTTTCTAATATCTACTCCATCTATATAACTATCTTTATTTCTATTTTTCCAATCTCTACTATGCCTCTATCTCAATAACATTTATGCCTTTTATTTTTAGCTGTTACAATATATGATGTATGATTTACATTCTTCCACACAATATCATTAAAATCTACAGATAACAATCCAGATATCTCCTTCTCTGAGTACATTTTTACATCTCCATCTTTACTGTACTTCATAAAGACATTCATTATATCTCTAAGCAAAAATGGTTGCCAGCAATCACAAATTATTAAAGACCCTTTTGGCTTCAATACTCTACTTAGTTCAGATAACACTCTATCTGGTCTAGGATAATGATGAAAAGAATCATTACAGTACACGACATCAAAAAAATCATTTTCAAATGGAAGGCACTCAGAATCTCCTAAAACTAAAGTAGCACTTTCTTTTAACTTGCCTCTTGCTACTTCCAACATATTTTCAGAAATATCAATTCCATATGCCTTCTTTTTGCAATCCTCATTTAAAATAGCTTGTAATACAGCTCCTGTTCCACACCCTAAATCTAAAATAGTGTCATATGAAGTTTTTGAAAGTTCTTCAAGTAATGCTGGATAAAGATTTCTCGCATGTTGCCCTTTTATATCTTGGTCATAAGTATTTGCTTGATTATTAAATGCCTGTTTTGATTTTGATTTTATATCTTTCATATTCAATCTCCCTTCTTCTTGCTCATAGTATAGCACAGGGGATTTTACATGTCAATGAATGATATTCATTCATTTTTTAATTTCAATATGTTTTTATTCTAGTTATATCTTAGTTTTATGTTAATTTTATTCTAGTTTTATCTTAGATTGACATATTTTAAAGGTCAATTTGACCTTTAAAGGATTTTACTTGCCTTATTTACAACTTAAATCTCCACAAAAAAAAGTACCATGATAAATACTCATATCTATCACAATACTTCATTTTACTATCTAATTAAAACTAATATACAAAATAGCCACTAATCTTATACATATTAATTTAAACTAAATTAAATTCAATACACTTGCATCATAAAGATATTATAACTATCTAAAAATACTATTCTATTTAAAAATACTATTCTGTCTAAAAGTTGTATGATAAATACAGCATATCAACACACTGTAATTCCCCTTCAAAAATTGGCTCTGGATAATTATCTACAAAAAAGTTTTTGATTTTATGTGAATAAACAAAACCAAATCTCTCATAAAATGGTATTCCACTTTCAGCTGTACCAACAATTATTGATGAATATTTTTTACTATACACATCTAAAATATGATTTATCATCTTTGAGGCATAACCCCTATTCTGAAAACACTCATATGTAGCAATATTTTTTAGCTCACATACTTCTTTAGAAACCTCATTTACAACCGCTATACAAGTAACCTCTTCATTATCATACAACGCATACATAGTACCTTTTTCAAGATATTTATCAATCATTTCCTCATATGGGTCAGCTAACAACAAAAGGTCAATTTGACTTTTTTTATTTGTTTCTATAGTTTTTATTTCTATCATAAATTATTCACCTCATTTTATGTAGACTTTATTTTAATATGCTTCTATAATATCATATCCTAAACCCATCTTAGAAAAATTTTATTTGAGTATAGGATTCCGACTTCTTGTAGGCTTTTACAATATCTTTCATATCTGTCAAAATACCATAACGTCTACATTCTTCTTTGAATAACCTCTCACAATAATCTTTATTAGGAATACTACACAAATAGTTTAAACCATATATTTTTTGATACTTAAGTACTAATTCAGGAGATATATTTTTTAAATGTTTATAAAAAAACTCTCTCTGACCACTACGCATTGTCACTCCATACATACAATAAATAAATTTTGCATTAGCCTTATGTGCTTTTTCTACAATTGCTCGTATTTCATCTTTATTATCAGTCAAAAATGGTAACATAGGGGTCAATAATATTCCACAAAAAATTCCAGCATCATTAAGTTCTTTTACTGCCTCAAATCGTACAGAACTTGGATTTACATGTGGTTCTATTTTCTTTGATAACTCATCATTTGCAGTGGTTATAGTTAGCTTTACAATAGCAGAATTATTTGTTTTGATTTTCTGTAAAATCGGTATGTCTCTAACTACCAAACTACTTTTGGTATCAATAGACACTCCAAAGTGATTTTCTGCAATTAGATTCAATGCTTGTTTAGTAATACAAAGCTCCTTTTCAAAAGGATTATATGTATCAGACATGGCACCAATACCTACCACCCCTTTTTTTCTTTTTGAACGCAATTCCTTACTTAAAATTTCTATCACATTTTCCTTATATCTAACTTGGTCAAAATTTTCTATGTTGTATATTGTGCTACGACTATCGCAGTATATACACCCATGAGGACAACCACGATAGAGATTCATATTATAATCAATTCCAAACCATCTTGTATTTTCAAATTTAACTTTCTGTAAAATTTGTTTTGCTGGTATACTCTCAATCATTCTCTTATACCTAATTCCTTTATATAATTTTTTAATATAAAAACCATAGTAGTTTTCAGATTCTCTTTTTACAAGTTATTAAATATATACTTGTAATTTCCTGCTTAGTTTCTGTAATGACCACTATATCTTACTCAAATAAAATTATACACCTAGCTCAAAATCCAATTTACTTTGTTCTACACCATTAACAATAAGTGTAATCGAATGTATACCTGGGTAATGTTTTCTTACACTTACATCTGCAAATGAATGCTTTTTCTTATACAACTTCTTCTCATTTTCTTTTAATGAAACTTCTGATATTTTAAATATCTTCCTATTCCTTTTTCCATTGGATTTCACATAATCAATTCCATATTCAAGTCTTGTTTTTGTAGCTTTCTTTGCTAAAACAGTAAATGAAAAAAATAAATTTTCTCCAATAGAAATAGATGTTGATTCTAATGCAAAATCCTGAACATCTATTGAAGTAGTATCATCATATCCAAAAAGAGCTAATACATCACGGTTACCTTTTTTTAGTAGGGTTCTGCAACCATGTTTTAAAATCCAGTTAGTGTATTCATTTTTTCCATACCAATCCTGTGCAAGATTGATAACTAAATCTGGATGTGTTTTGGATATATCATTTAGATTATTAGCAACACTCTTTCGTACATATAGCGATGTATCAGTCTTGAGTTGTTCCAATATAGGCAGAATAGGAGTAGGGTCTTTTTTAAAGCTAGTTATTGTTTGTGCCCAAGGCAATTGGGGACGACAACCTTCGCTTGAGAGTCTTCGAATATGTTCATTTTCATCCTTAGACCATTTATACATCTGTTCCATCATACGTTTTTCATCCTTGAGGATAAATACTCTTACAGCAAATTCCGAAGACCAGTATTCAGTATTTCTTTCTAACACATTTATAGATAAATCCCAATCTACATCGTCCTGTCCATAAACCTCAACAAAGTCTGGAAGGAAAAATGCAAAAGAAAATCTTCTGACGGATTTTTCAAGAATGGAAATAGCATCCTTGTAGTTTGATGGTAAATACTTCCCCAAATTCATACTTATTTTTCTACATCTAGATTTTAACTCTAAATTATCCCATGTTTCATCTATTGTCGATTTTATAAACTCATCCACTTGAAATGAGCTATAAACCGATTGGATAGCCAATGCAACCTCATGAAGTGACTCGTGATTAAACTTATTTTTTAGTAAATCTGGCATGTAGCTATTCCTCCTTCTATCTTTGATTTATTAATCATATACCACAAAACAAGACATCAGTATGTCATATTACTAAATATTTCTCTTGAAATAAAAGTTCATTCTAATTTATGATATAAAAAAAGCGGCCAATTGTTTAGAGTAACCGCTTGTGTGATATTAAATATAAAATTACCAAATTAAAATTACTACAACTTCACTGCATTTTCAATAAATTGATATGCAAATTCTACTGCTTCACAAGTCAACTTTTCACACATATGTGGAGGGTCTTTTACAGTAAATCCTGTTGGTCTCAAGTCAAAACAACTTAATGAACCAAATTTTTTTTCAAAAGAAGAAGCATAGTTATAACAAGCTGATACTATTTCATCTTCAGATTTTCCCAAAGAATCATAATAAACACCTATAAAAAGAAGTCCTCCTTCTACTAATCCACACTGTGCTCTGTATCCTCCTGCTCCATGCAATCCAATAGCTGCACAAATTGTTTGCTTACAGACTTCTACATGAAACAACTCACTTAAACAAATAAGCATTGTTCTAGCACAATTCACATCGTCTTTCCAATATAGTTCATGAACTCGATTAGTTATATATTCCATACTGTAATCCTTCCTTTCATAATACAAATTTATAGGGATATTATACCATATGGCATGACACCAATGTATCATATTACTAAATCTTCCTCATAAAATACAAATAATCCTGCTCTATTTTTATACAAAGAGTATCTCATTATCTTCTATTAGTTGGCTTTTATTCAATAAATTAAGTCTACTTCTCTAATTATTTGTCATGTTTTCTTTGGAAATGAATTTTGTCCAATAATTAAGTCTGCTTCTCTAATTATCTGCTATATTCTCTTTTAGAGAATTTATCCACGTTTCTAGCGACTGAGCTAGTACTAACTGTTGGTCCAACACTGCTTTTGCTATATCTGGTACATGTGTCTTTATACTTATATTTTCCTCAATAGTTTTCTTTAGCTCTTGTATATTTTCCTCAATGTTTTTAAGACATAATCTCTGTTTTTCTGGTGTAAGGCTATTTAAATTTACTATGACAGCATTAAAATCTAAAAAAATGTTTATTGGCTTAGAAGCTGTATCAAACATTAAATCTAAAAAATGTTCTTCTCCCAATTCAGTTAATGAATAAACTGCTTTCTCTGGCATTTTCCCCTTCTTTACAGATGTACTTTCAATATATCCCTTTTCTTCTAATTGAATTACTTTTTTATAAATTGATGGGGTACTTATTTTAACCCAACGTGATATTTTTCTATATTCTACTGCTTTTTGAATATCATAAGCACTCTGAGGCTCTTGCTTTACTATACCTAATACAATTAAATCTATTGTAGCCATAAAAATTCTCCTCTCATTTTCTTTCTATTGACAAACACTATAATTTATAGTACTATTTTTCATACTTACTATAATTTATAGTATTATATTTTATAGTTGATGTCAATAGAAAAGGGGTGTTTAACATGAAAGAAAGTAACAAAAAAATTGAATTATTGGGGTCTGCCCCAATACCAAAAGCATTATTAGCTATGGGATTGCCTACTATGATAGGTATGATGATAACTGCATTGTACAATTTAGTAGATGGATACTTTGTAGGTGGACTTGGAACCAGTCAAATGGGCGCTATATCTGTTGCATTTCCATTAGGTCAGCTTGTCGTGGGATTAGGGTTATTATTTGGTAATGGAGCTGCTTCATACATCGCAAGACTTTTAGGTCATGGTTATAATGAAAAGGCAAGTAAAGTAGCTAGTACATCTATTTACAGTAGTATTCTAGTAGGTGCATTAGTCATTATTCTTATTATGATTTTTCTAAATCCTGTTTTAAAATTATTAGGAGCTACAAAAAGTATCATGCCTTATGCAGTGTCTTATGCAAGTATTTATGTAGTATCCTCTATTTTTAATATATTCAACGTCACTATGACTAATATTGTCACAAGTGAAGGCGCTGCTAAGACAAGTATGTGTGCAATGTTATCAGGTGCATTGCTTAATATGATTTTAGACCCGATATTCATTTATACTTTTGGTATGGGTGTAAAAGGTGCTGCTATTGCAACAGCTATCTCACAGATGATTTCAACACTTGTTTACATACGATATATTTTAAGCAAGAAAAGTATGTTTAATTTTAGAATTAATGAATGTTGTTTTTCAAAAGATGTCATGTCAGAAATCTTAAAGATTGGTGTGCCTACCTTGATATTTCAATTATTAACTAGTCTTGCTATCACATTGACTAATATGGAGGCTGCGAAATATGGTGATTTTGCTATAGCTGGTATGGGTGCAGTGACACGAATAATGTCTTTAGGTAGTCTTATAGTATTTGGCTTTATAAAAGGCTTCCAACCAATTGCTGGATATAATTTTGGTTCAAAAAACTATGATAGATTACATAGCGCAATAAAAACATCTATACTGTGGACTACAATATTTTGTGTATTACTTGGTCTTGTAATGGTAGTCTTCCCAAAAGCTATAATCTCACAGTTTACAAGTGGTGATATGCTATTGATTGAATGTGGAAGTAAGTCACTTAGGGCAAATGGACTTTCATTTATGTTATTTGGTTTTTATACAGTGTATTCTACATTATTCCTTGCACTAGGAAAAGCAAAAGAAGGTGGATTTTTAGGTATGTGTAGACAAGGTGTATGTTTTATTCCTATAATTTTGATTCTTCCTGTATTTTATGGATTAAATGGTATTTTATATGCACAACCAATAGCTGATTTGGTGGCTGCAATAATTGCAGGTTTTATGGCAATAAAGCTACATAAAGAGCTTAAATTTTTAAAAACAAACTCTATCTTTTAAACTATAAATAAATTTTAAAGTATATATTAGCTATTAAATCTACTTTTAATATCTATTGTATAGATTCTTCATATATACACTTCCATTAAATATCTATTGTGTAGATTCTTCATATATACTTTTATTTAACATCTATTTTATAGTTTTCTTCATATATATACTTTTATTCAACATCTATTTTACAGTTTTCTTTATGTGTACTTTTATCAAATATCTATTTTTTAGTTTTCTTCATATATACTTTTATTCGATAAGTAAAACTGTTGTATATCTTTCGTAAGCTCAAAGAATTATATGGTAAATACACTATCAAATAATTCTTTCTGCTTACTAGATATACCTAAATTAATATATTTCTTCTTCATATAATAACTGTAGCCTATAATTACATTATTATATAAGCCACTAACCTATTTATATAATTTACTCATTAATAGGCAAGAATATAGATATTATCATATTTTTTCTACACAAAGCATACTATTAATATCCACTTAAATAACTCTACTAATAAACCACTTGTTATTTTATTAATTCACTTGTATCATGGGATTATAAGATTTTAAGAAAGGAGTCCTTACATGATTTCACAAAATGATATTGATATACTTACACACAGTTTGCCTTTTTGGGATAAACTCACTGACTCACAAAAAGAGCTACTAATTACCTCAGCAGACATCTCCCATTATAAAAAAGGAAATCCCATACATTGTGGTGATAGTGACTGCATTGGTGTTTTAATCATAAAATCTGGAACAATACGTACTTACATACTTTCAGATGAGGGTCGTGAGGTTACACTCTTCCGTCTTGATAATGGTGATGTATGTATATTGTCGGCTTCATGTATTCTGAAAACAATAACTTTTGATGTATATGTAAATGCTGAAACAGATTGTGATATTATACAGATTAGTTCTTCTGTTTTTTCAAAATTATCTAATGAAAATATCCATGCAGAATTATTTTCATATAAATTAGCTACTGAACGTTTTTCTGATGTTATGTGGGCAATGCAACAAATTCTCTTTATGAGTTTTGATAAACGTTTGGCATCTTTTTTAATTGATGAAATAGCTAAGGATAACAACACTACTATAAATATGACTCATGAGCAAATTGCTAGGTATATGGGTAGTGCTAGAGAAGTTGTATCTAGAATGTTAAAATACTTTGCCAGGGAAGGTATTGTATCTTTATCTCGTGGTGGGATAAAAGTATTGGATAAAGATAAGCTTCGTTCTTTGACACTATAAGCACAAGAAATTCTATTTTAGAATAGCTTGTGCCTATTTACTATTCATATTTAACTTTATATTATACCTATTTTATATTTACACTTAGCTTTATTATGTACCTTCTTGATATTTATATTTAACTTCATACTATATTTTATTGATATTTACACTTACTTCATTTTTAAAATATATTTCTATATCAATAATACTAATATAGGTCACTTATCCCAATAGTATTGAAAATCTTATCAGATTTACACAATTATATATACATATTATACACCTCAAAAAATTCTTCAGATGTAGTCGTGTCTAGCCATTCTTTAGAAGGATATAGAAACTTATATTTATTATTTTTAACAAGACTATCATCCGCAGTATCATAAATACAAGATAGCAATGATGCAGACTTTACAAAAGAATTACAGAACTCTTTAGATACAAGTGCCTCCAATACCTCTAGCATTGTTTTTTCATCTAAAGACTTATTTGCAGCAATGTAAGATGGTAACGCTACTGCTCCATCATCAGGATATGCCATAAATAAATCCCTATCATTAGCACGCTTTGCATAGATACTAGGGGTTATAGCTAGTTTTTCAGAACCATTTTTTACATCATTAAATGACTGTATTGGCATATCTAATATAGTTGAATTAGATAAAAATCTTTCAACCGACTCTTTTCCATACTTACTCCATATGGCTTTAACAATAGACTTTGCGCCAGAGTTGTTTATTCCACCGATGACAGTTTTGGTATTAGTATCAATTACATTTTTTATAGAATCTGTTAGACCTTTATAATTCTTGTTATAAGAGAATACTAATGGTATAACTAAAAATGGAAGCAATTTTTCATCAAAATATATAGGTGACGATTTAATCTCATTCTTAATATTAAAATAATCTGATAATGGATATAATTCACTTGAGAATTTTGAATATATATTGTTATCCTCATATACTTCCAAATCAGTAGAAACTATAATATCAGGGATTATAGCGTCTTTCTTTTTTAGATATTCATTTAATTTATAAGGATACCCTATACCAAAATACGTTACTTCTAAATTAATATCTTTTTCTTTTAAAGATATTATTAAATTATCTAAGTAGTTTTTCTCATATTTATGAAGTATACAAATATTACTCCAATACAGTTTTACATTTTTCATAAAGAGTCTCTCCTTTTCTTAATTTATGCTGACATTCTAACTGAAATTCATATATACTTTTAAGCATACTTAAGACTTCTCTTTCTTCTCTAGTTTTATCGATTACCTTGAAAATTGAGCCATTTTTCATTATTATTCGTTTTTCTGCCATAAGTGCTGTATGAGGGTCATGTGTAACTATAAAAATCAATTTATCATTTTTCAATAAAATATCTAAAGCAATATTTTTATTTATTCCAGCATTTTCTATCTCATCTATTAAGATAATCGGATTATTTGAAATAAGAGCAATATCTGCAATCATTAAGGCACGAGTCTGCCCACCACTCAATGATGTAAGTTCCTGAGATAAGGAAATAGGTTCTGCTGTTATCGAATTTGCTACATCTAATACTTCTTTTATTGATACAGAAGCATTATTTTTACATTCTTTATGAATAGCTAAAAACTCCTCAACTGTAGAATCAAGAACAAATCTCATATTTTGGCTAAGATGAGAAATGAGTTTTGTAGAAAATTGATTGCGTTTTTCAATAGGAACTTCCATATTATCAATAACTACTTTTCGATTGGTTAAAGAATCCTTATTTACAAATTGCTCTATATCTTTGATTAACCTACTCTTACCAGAGCCTGTATTCCCCACAATAGAATAAATATGACCTCTATAAAAAGTTAGAGATTCAAATTCCTCCGTACTTCCACTCTTATTTTTTCCAGGATATATGGTTATGCTTTTCATTAAAATTCACCCCTAAAATTCATTTTAGAAACCACCCCTTGTTGAAATTCATCACCAATCCTACACTCTCCAATGCAATAAGAGCATACCCCACTTGGCATTGTGTGTCTTAATAAATGTTCATCATCATTTGTAAGATTAGTATTTTTTATATAGTTTGAAATCAGTTCTACTCCGAAACCAACTAATCCATCAATAAAAAATATATTAGAGTTAGGATTTATTTTTTTTATATTAAATGATATTATCTCTCTTTCTGCTTGTGATACCATATCTATTTTGCTTAAAACTATAGCGTCACTTTCACTTAACATAGGTCCTAGTTTTTGAGGAGTACTAAAACTAGATGTACAATCACAGACACATATATGTAGTGTTTTGTTGGTTGCTGGTGAACATCTATTGCAAAGCCCAGCAGTTTCTATTAGTAAAATATTGCTATCCTTATTTTTTGCCCAAAACATAAGTTCATTTATGTTTGAAATAAGAAAATGGTCTGGACATATATCTTTACTAAGTCCAACAATATAAGGTATATTCAATTTTTTATACATCAAATCATCATCAGTGGCTAAACAATCAATCTTACATATTGAAGGTTTAAGTCCAGTAGCTTTTAAATAAGGAATTAAGTGCTTTATTAAAGCAGTCTTTCCCACAGAAGATGAACCAGAAATTAATATGGTTTTCATGGTTTATATAAAATCTCCTTTCATATTTTGTTAAGAGATATAATAACACTAGAGATATATAAAAACTGTATCAAATGAGACAATTAATAAATAAACTCTATTGAAAATAATTATCAATACTGTTGAAATTTGGTAAATACTATGATATTATTTCAATCAAAGTGAATATTTATCAGAAAAGGTGATGACTTTGAATGAAAAAGAAGTGCTAACAAATAGTAAATTATTTTCTGAAAGATACATTATAGAAGATAAGATAAAAACAAAAACTTATAAGAAAGGTCAATTTATAAGCGATTTTTTTGATAAAGAATATTATGTAGGTGTAGTTAAGACAGGGCAAGTATCTATATATTGTATATCAAGTGATGGAAGTGAAGTTAACATGTCTATTCTAAAGGAAGGAGATGTTTTTGGAATTTCCAATATATTTGATGAAGAATCTTTAGATACTGTACTAAAATGCAAAAGTAATGTTTCTGTGGTTTTTTATCCAAAAAAATACTTTATAGAAATGATGAAGTTGGATACTACTGTTGCTTTAGAATATTCAAGATACTGCAATAGAAAGATACAGTTTTTACTGAGAAAGATAGAATTTTTAAATATACAATCTAGTAAAAAGAAAATTATTGAATATTTACTAGAGAAAAGCGGTAAAAATGGTATTATTTTATTAGAATGCTCTAAAGAAGAATTAAGCAAAAAACTTCATGTAAGTCGAGCATCTTTATATAGGGAGTTGCAATCATTGCAAATTGAAAACTGTTTAGAATTTAATAAAAGGAGTATAAAAATATTAAATAAAGAAAAATTAACACAAATTCTATATGAAATATAATATTAAACAATAAGGAGGAAAGTTTTATGAAAAAAAAATTATCAATATTATTACTAGTATCATTAATAACTGTTTCGTTGGTAGGATGTGCGTCAAAGCCACAAGAGACACAGACAAAAAAAGAAACTGAAGTAGTTGCTAAAGTAACAGCACTAAAGGGACCTACAGGAATGGGGATGGTTAAGATGATTAGTGATGAAAGTGATAAAAAAGAAAAGGATTATGAATTTACAATAGCAAATTCTGTTGATGAAATTACACCTAAACTCATTAATAATGAGATAGACATTGCTGCTATTCCAGCAAATCTATCATCTGTTTTGTATAATAATAGTAAAGGTAAAGTAGAAACACTAGCAATTAATACATTAGGAGTTTTATACATAATTGAGAATGGCAACTCTATAAACAGTGTAAGTGATTTAAAAGGAAAAACGATTTACGCTAGTGGTAAGGGGTCCACTCCTGAGTACGCTTTGAATTACATATTGAAAGAAAATGGTATTAATACATCTGAAGATGTCAACATAGAGTATAAATCAGAACATACAGAGTGTCTAGCAGCATTATTAAATGATAAAAATGGAATAGCATTACTCCCAGAACCATTTGTAACAACTGCATTGACTAAGAGTGAGAATCTAAGAGTAGCTTTAGATTTGACAAAAGAATGGGATAACTTAAATAAAGATAAAAATATTGAGAGTGCTTTAACAACAGGGGTTGTTGTTGCAAGAAAAGAATTTGTTGAAAAATATCCAGAAAAGGTTAAAAGCTTCTTAGAAGAATATAAAAAATCTGTTGATTTTACAAATAACAATATAGATGAAGCTTCAAAACTTATTGAGAAAAATGAAATAGTACCAGCAGAAGTAGCAAAAAAAGCAATCCCAAAATGCAATATAACATTTATAGATGGTACTACAATGAAAACTACACTACACAATTACTTAAAAGTACTTTATGAAGCCAATCCAGAGTCAATAGGAGGAAAGATACCAGGTGAAGATTTCTACTACATCCAAGAAAATTAGTAAAGCTCATATACTAGCAATAATCTTTTGGCTTACAATTTGGCAAATAGGTAGTATGATAATTGGTCAGGAGATACTTTTAGTATCTCCTTTTTCAGCTTTAAAAAGATTATTGGAATTGTCCACAAGGTTTGAGTTTTGGGAATCCATACTCTTTTCTTTTATGAAAATAACAACAGGATTTATACTAGCTTTTATTATAGGGATAATAGTTGCTATAGTAGCATCTAGTAAAAAAAACTTTAGGATACTTGTGGAACCATTGATACTGACAATACAATCTATACCTGTAGCTTCATTTATAATACTCTCTTTAATATGGATATCTTCAAATAACTTGTCTATTTTTATATCTTTTTTGATGGTGTTACCAGTGGTATATAGGAATATTCTAAACGGTATAAATAGCATATCCAGAGAACTAAATGATATGGCAAAAGTGTTTAAGGTTAGCAAAATAAAAAAAATAAGGTACATATATTTATCTGAAATAGCACCCTATATAAGAGCGGCATGTAGTGTTTCTTTAGGTCTATGTTGGAAATCTGGGATAGCAGCAGAGATAATAGGTATGCCAGCTAATTCTATAGGTGAAAAACTATATAAGGCTAAAGTATATTTGAATACTCCAGATTTATTTGCATGGACTATAGTTATAATTATAATAAGTATTTGCTTTCAAAAGGGATTTCTGTCATTGATAGACTATTTATTAAAAAGATTGGAGATAAACTAGATGGATATAGTAATTGAGAATCTAAGCAAAAAATATAATGATAAAGTTGTTCTAAATAATTTTAGTAATACTTTTAAAGATAATTCTATAACTTTTATAACTGGAACATCTGGGATTGGTAAGACAACATTAATAAGAATATTGATGGGGCTAGAGAAAGCAGATAGTGGAAAGATTACAGGGATTAGTCATAAAAGGATTAGTGCAGTGTTTCAAGATGATAGTTTATGTGAAAATCTAAGTGTGTTGTTGAATATAAAGCTGGTCTGTGAGAATTTAAGTGATTTAGAAATTGAAAATGCTTTAGAAGTATTGGATTTAAAGGATTGTATCAATAAAAGGGTCAGAGAGTTAAGTGGAGGTATGAAAAGAAGGATAGCAATATTAAGAGCTTTGTTATATGATTTTGATTTGCTTATAATGGATGAGCCATTTAAAGGATTGGATATGGAAACTAAGTATAAGGTTATGGATTTTGTTATAGGTAGGATGAAAAATAAGGGTGCTATAATAATTACTCATGATATGGATGATATAAGGTATTTTAGAAGTCATAAGGAATTGATAATTGATTTTAAGATGCCTTCGATATAGTGTTTTTAATATATTGATTTTAAAATACTTTTGATATAAAGAGTCTTTCTATATGGTATCAGTTATATCTACTTAAGAGTTATCTATGCTAGAAATTTTTCCATCCTAACTTCTAATAATTGTTAAATAATATATTTAAATAGTTATTGTACTTTTTGACATAAGTATAAACATACTTAGTTGCAAGTAATTTTGAGTTCATACAAACTTACTTGCAACCAAGTATCTCCTTCATTTTTTATTCTTTCACTTGCAATATCATAGACTAAACTATCTTCCCTAACTGATATAACTGTTATCTTCATAACATTATTCAAAATCCACCTCAATATTTTCAAGGTCTTTTTCACTGATATTTAAACCTTCCATAAGTCCATTTCTTGATATCAATTCTGATTCTGTTAAATTCTTCATTCTATTTTCTGCTTCAAGTAGAAGCTTATAATCAAATTTAGATTCTTGAACTATTGCATTAAGCATATTAGCCATTACTAAGTCTCTATTGTTTAGCATATTACACCTCATTAGGTCTATCCATGCTCCCTACACTTATCACATCTATTCAAAACTATCACTCATCTTACACCTATTAAGCATTAAATCCCTTAATCTTCACAAGACCTCTTTCTATACAGACTTACTCTTTGCCTTACATATCATCTGAGTCATAGTACCCATAGGACAATAAACACACCATGAACGAGGCTTAAATAATACCATCGTAATCAATCCAAGTACAGTCGATGTAAGCATAACACTGTAAAAACCAAAAGCAAACTGTACCACCCAAGGCGAAACTAAAGTCCCATGATATGCCCATTGCCAAGGCATTTTTATAGTCCACAGTAAAGTAACTACCTCTCTAAGGTTTCTACTCCCTTCAAACACTAAATAAGTTGAGAAAAGCATATTAACAAACATCACCATAAAAAACGTCAAAAAACCATATCTAAACCACTTACTTCTAATAAATTTAGGAATATCTTTATTTCTTGACAGATTTAATTTATTTCCGAGCAAATTAAACAGTTGCCCTCTTCCGCAATACTTATTACAATAAGCTTTATTTCCCTTGATAATAGAAATAATTAGTGGCACAAAGAAACAAATTAATCCAATCCAAGCGAAAATAATATTTACAAATCCCAATATCAAATATATTGAAGAAAAAATCCATAAATAGTCATACCAATGTTTTTTATTATTCATGACACTTACCTTCTTCCTCTTTTAATATTGTTATAATCTCAATCACAGATGCTGGACATGTCTTTTCACAAATACCACATCCAACACATAAATCTCTATCAATTTTTGCACTTATGCCATGTGGAACTGAGATAGCCCCTCTTGGACATACTTTTATACAACTTCCACAAGCCACACACTCATTTTCTAAAATATTTGCATACTTCTTTTTTTTGTTAGACATAATAACCTCCCTATATTATTAATCTATAAGAATTATATCAGTATATTTGTTTTTTATCTGTGACTTAATCACATAAAATATCAATATTAAAAATGGTAATCTAACTATAGAAGGAATTTAAATAAAAAAACGATATAAAGTCATCTTATTCAACTTCATATCGCCTCTTATCTTGTATGTTTATATAAATATTTATTATACAATCTTTAGTATAGTTATAATATTCTCTTATATCACTCTATACTTTTATACACAGTCTTATTCTCTTAATCACAAATCTATCTATCAGTTCCTAGTTTTATACACAAGTCTGCTCCATTATTCACAATATATCTATTATTTTCTAACCTTACACACCTTTTTACTCTATTACTCACAATCTCACCTATCTGTTACTTCTGACTTTATGCACAATCCTACTCTATTATTAACAGTTTAGACCTATATATACTCGTAACTTTATGCACATATTTCTTCATTAATCACACATCATACTCTTATACAAACTTTAACTAAACACACAACTTTACCTTATTAGTATAGTTTAATATCTTAAAATCTTGCATATTCTTAACTATCCATCCCATTTTACCTTACTAATTATAATCCATTCCTTTACATACTCATAATCTTATACACAGTTTTACCTTGTTAGCCACACATTTAACCCAAATATAACTCCAACTTTATTCACAAAATCATGTTATTAATCACACTTAGATTCCTCTATATCCTTAAACTTATACACATTCTTAATCTATTAATCACAATTTAACCCCAACTATATTAACCTATATTTTATGAATACCTGAACCTCCCATGACTAAAGTCACAGGGTTCCTGCTTCATAGAATTTTACAGAAACAAAATTGCCTTCTTCAAATCAATTCTGTTTTTTTCTTACAATATACCTGACATTAATAACACTCATATCGAACATTCTTGCTAATTCCATATAGTTTTTCCCATTAAACAATTTAATCATAAGCTCATTTCTAGCATCTTTTAAAGCACCTTCTAGCGTCTTAATATAAAAATAGGTTCCCCCGCTTTGTTTACACAACTTAAGATATTCCAACAAACTATACTTATTTAACTCCTTTGGAATACTCACTTCTATCTTGTGTTCTTCAAGTAATTCTATAATTTTCTCTAATTCTAGCATATTTTCACCTCATATTTTATATTATATTCCCTGTTCCTCGACTTTCAATAAGCTTATTATCGCTATCTTCTTGACCTAATACTTTAGCTCCTGAAAATGTAACTTATCCCCAAAATAGCAAAAATGCTTATGCTTGGTCTGTCCATCTCTACACTTTGCAACGATTAAATCAACCATCTTAATTCCCCTGTACTCTGATTCCCTAACTGCTTCCTCACTTTCTCCTATATCCTTAACTGCTTCTTCATAATCACTCCCTTTTAATTGATGTATATAAACCACATTGTTACTATCGTGGTAAATAGCCTTACTATCCCTCATGGGTCTATCTCCATAAGGTCTTGAATCCTTCATCTCATCATTTAACTGGCTTAATTGAATTATTGGTATATCAAAATCCAAAGTCATATTTTTAAGCTCCCTAGAAAATGTAGCTACTTCTCTTTCCCTTTTATCCATACTTTTCTGAGATGTAAGCAGTTGCACATAATCCACTATTAATAAATCCGGCTTTACCTGCCTTATCCTCTTTCTAATCGAACTAATTGTATCTATCTTATCATTTATGTAAATTAAGTTATTCTCACTCAAATCCCCTATTGCACTTACAATAAGTTTCCAATCATTTTCACTTATCTCTTTAGATTTCATATTTCTTGTACTTACGCCTGTCATTCTACATATATTTCTCATAAACACTTGCTCACTAGTCATCTCTCTACTTATAAATAAAGTCTTTTTTCCTTGCTTAACTGAATTTAACATTATTTGAAGTGCCAAAGCAGTCTTTCCAACCCCAGATTTAGCTGCTATTGTAGTTAGTTCCCCTTTAAAAAGACCACCTATAGTTGCATCAAGTAATTTTATACCAAATTTAAAACCGATTTCTTTATCATTTTCCAAAAAATCGAGTACCTTTCCTGCAATACTATTTACATCATCATTTTCATAGGTATCTTTATCTAAAATTTCTTTTATATTATTTTCAAACTTGTATATACAGGTATCAATATTTTCTCCAAGATTTAGACTATGTAAAAGACTTTGACAGTTTTGATTTATACTTCTTCTAGCCAGGTTTTCTTTTAAAATCTTAATATAGCTATCAATCCCAAAGCTCTTCCCCCAAGTGATTAGATTAGTTAAGTCACTCGTTTTTATTGCTAGAGATTTTTTATCTATCTTAGACTTTACAGTAGCCACATCAATCACTATGTTTTCTTTTTTAAGCTCCTTCATAATTTTAAATATCTCAAGACATATATTTTCCATAAACATGTCCTCACTTAATTCATCTAACTTATAGTTTAATTTATTGTCTAAAAGAATTGTGCCTAAAATAGACTGTTCTATTTCAACATCTTTTGATTTGCCCATATAAATTAATCTCACTTTCTTCATAAGTTTTTATATTTTAATTTTTAAATACATTATTATACTAATTAAATCTCACATACAGGATTCCAGTATCTTACATTCTCGTGTTTTTTCCCTTCACGAATACTATTATCATATGTTGTATAATTAGAATGTCCATAATTACAGTTGCCATAATTGTTGCTCTCTTTACACTGATAAACATTGTTTTGACTTTTTATAGATATGTTTTCATTCACATAGGATTCAAATTTATAGCTAAATAAAGTTTCTGGTCTTATATACATTTCCATTATGGTATTCTTCCACTTAGCTACTTTTACTTCAATAACTTTGTAGAAATCTTCTAATACATAACCTTCCTTTAGCCTTTCATTGATAAGTTTTATGCTTGTTGGAGAATTGATTTTAAAATTCTTTCCTGATTTTTTGTTTAGCATATTTATAATGTTTTGCTGTATATTTTTTTTATTAAATTTATTTAAGGATTCTTTTTTATTTGTTACAGATTTGGATTCTTTTTGTATATCATGAATGTTATTAAAAGAATCATTTTTACTTGTCATTCCTATTTCACTGGATACTTTATTAATGCTGGATTTTATGACCTTTTTAACATGATTATTTTCCATACTATTATTATCATTTTTATATATGTCATTGTATGTATCATTAAGGGCTAGATTTATTGTTCTTGATAGTAAATTAGAATTTTCCTCTTTTGATTTTTTTATATTAAAGGATTCACTGATATAGTTTTTGATAGTGTTAATATTAGAAATGGATTTATTAATTATGGTATCTTTGTTGTGGAAATTGTCTCGACTACACTCTGCATCATTAGACAAACCCTTATTATTTTTAGGCTCAAGCCCTATATTCAAATTGCCATTAAACGCATCACCTTTACCAACACAGTCAAATTCTATATCACTGTTACTATCAGCTAAATCTACATTAATATCCTCCTCTATGTTAGTGTTTTCAGATAGATTTCCATTAATCTCTACACTGACATATCTATATATCGAATGAGTTTTACCTTTTACACCTTTAGATACCAGCCTTATTATCCCTAAATCCAAAAACTCTCTTACAAGCCTACTTATGGTAGAAATAGAAAGATTTAAGTCTGTAGCAGTTCTTCTAACTGTCATATAAAATTGACCCATTGGTAAAGTACCTTGAAGCCTTTGTATATTTTCTTTTCTCATTATATAATGATTGAATCTTATTTTGTTAATATCATTCTTTATATCAAAACCCAATACTACTGAATTCAATTTGTAAAATCCATTACTCATCTCTATTTCCCCCATTTCTATTAATAAGTGCTTGTAACATGATAATTATTTTTATATAAACAACATAATAGTCTAAATATAAATATAAATATAAATATATATTTATTTTAATATTTTTTTAATTACACTACTTATTCCTTAAAATATCTATTTATATCCTTAAATATACAAATATATTATGTCATATTAATTTATATTTTTTTATTTATATAGCTTATTTATTGTTTTTTCCCCTTTGTACAAGCAATTGTATCATTTTATCTATTTTTTAGCCAACAAATATTTTCGACTATTTTCTTTATATTCTCAATATATCTCCAATATCTAACAAATTCTTTTATAAAATATACAATGTATTTAAATTAAAAAGCATTTAATTTAGTTAATTTGTCTAAAAAAACTTTTCAAAATGTCTTTTCTATCTTTTACCTTTAGACTTTATAAGACATTTTGTATTATATTTTATATTTCATTTTCATTTAATATTCGCTTAAGATTACTTACACACATATTATATTTAATAGCCAATTCGTTGTAATTTACTCCATTAAACTGTCTTACTATCTCTCTATCTCTTGCGTATCTAAAAAGCCCTTTATATGTCGGTATATAGGTATTTGCCCCTCCATACAACTTAGCAATCTCTATAAATTTATCAATCCCAACTATTTCTATCATCGCATGAAACTGAACTGGTATATCCTCCAATTTTACTTTCATAAGTTACACTCCCCCTTTAAAATATTTTTTGTAGCCATAACAAAGTTTTTATTTAGGACATTATTGATTCAATAAATTCTATTGATTCAGTTAACACTATTGATTTAATCAGTTCTATTGATTCAATTAACACTATTAACTTTAATAAAAGGCTTATTAATTTTACACTTTTATTAGCCCTAATATAAATGTTCTTAATCTAATAGCTTCATTAATCTGAATAAAAAATGTACTCCTATTAATAAAATTTTTCAGAACCTAATAACTTTGTTAGCTTTAATAAAGATTTTAATCGTTTAAAAGTAAAATGTTAAGATTGGACTTTTAACTTTTTTATTTACAGATTAAATTTAATAATTCTTTAAATAATCCATAGTCCTTATTATTCAACTTTAAACATATATAATTTCATACAATAATGGCTTAATCCCTAGAGAAATATACAAATATCATCTCAAAAATATTAAAAGCAAGTCTTCAAACATTACATATAAATTAAATAAATATGCCTACATCAAAAATTTACTAATAAAAATTTACACAAATAATCTTAAGAAATTACTGTTTAACTCCGATATTATCTTAGATGATAGTATTATAGTTACCAAAGAAAGTCGACAAATCTTTGAAATTAAATTTTTAGGAGGTAATTTTATGGCAGTTGTTTCAACAAAAAATCTATCTAGTATAAAATTAAAATTGGATGCTGGTTTTGATGATAAGGGTAAGGCAGTTATTAAAAGCAAGTCATTTGCAAATGTAAAGGCAGAAGCATTAGATGATGATGTTTATACTGTTGCAGAGGCAATAGCAGGTCTTCAAGAAAATCCTATTGTAGATATTTTAAAATTAGACAGTACATCACTATCTAAATAATTATTTTTAAATATAGCCTAATTTACAAATTAAAACATCAAAACTGTGTAAAATTTCAAATTATATGATGTACTCAATGTGCTATATATTTTGCAGGTTATATCTTTAATTTACTTTATACTTTAAATATTAATATGTTAAACGCATTTCAAATTGAATATGTTAGATATTTTAAATACCTTTCATGATTCAATTTAAGCCATATTAGAGCATGTTATATGCTAGCAATACTTAAAATAAACCACTAATAGTAACAAAATATAAATTATTATACGGAGGTAACTGTATGGAAATTAAGAAAAAATTAGTCATGAGTTTTAAAAATGTAAAGGATAAACAAGTTTCTTTTTCTATAGAAAATCCAAAAGATAACTTAACTGAAGAAAATATAAAATCTGTTATGGATTTGATAATATCTAAAAATATTTTTTCAGTTGGAGGATTTGACCTTGGCTCTGTTGTTGAAGCTAAGATTATAGAAACAAATACCACTCCTTATGACTTAGTTGTAGAATAGGAGGTTAATTTTATGGATGATAGTTTACAGATGTTAATAACCAATGTTGGTTTCCCTATAGCCCTATCCATGTATTTATTGGTTAGAATTGAGGGTAAATTGAACACTTTATCAAATAGCATTGATACACTATCCAAAAATATTTTGGTATTTAAGAAATAATTTTGACAATATATGAAATCATAAAATGGGTCTATTTGTACAATAATTAGATATATTCTATGAAAAATACTATGATATTTGGAAAATTAATCCAAATATCTATAGTATTTTTTTGAATTTTGCCACCTCAAATTTGAATTTCACTATTTTATATTTGAATTTCACTATACACAATTTGAAATTTAGAACGCATCTAGTTGGACTCAATAAAATATAATGCTATTCTAATGACAGTAATAAAATGAGGTGATAATTAATGAAAATACATGTCGAACAAGCTACTAATTGCGATGATATTGAAATAACTATAAAATGCGCTACTCTAGATAATAACATCGAAAAAATAATTTCATTATTAAGTACACCACTACTTGATATAAAAGGGAAAAAGTCGGGAGAAATTTACAAACTTAATGTCTGTGATATTCTGTATTTTGAGACAGTTGGAAATAAAACGTTTGCTTATTATGAAAATGATGTGTTTGAAATTGATTTAAAGATATATAAATTATCAAAGTTATTAGTTAATACATCCTTCTCACGAATATCTAAATCCATGATTTTAAATATGGACTACATAGAAAGCATAAAAATAATATCACATAATCGCATGCAAGCAACTTTAACAAATAATGAAAAGGTTATTATCAATCGGCGTTATATAAAAAATATTAAAGAAAAACTAAATATTTAATAAATTCTAAAGTACTTTATTAATATCACTAATTGTATATTTATTTACCTATTTTATAATCGAAACAATACAATATATTTAATGTTAAATGATAACTAATTACATTTAGTGCAAAACAATTAGCCAAAACATAAGAAATAATATATCATCATAACTGATAGTTACTGCTAAGTAACATCTTAGTGCAAAAAACAAATTAATTAATACAAGTTAAAACACTATTATAAAATGAAAGGATAGTGAAAAATGCAAATATATAATACACCTTTTAATACAAATAAACACCTAACCTATTTTTTTACATTTACTTTATTATTAAATTGGATATTTAGTCTTACACCTGCATTACTTGGAATTACAGGTACCATACTTGGAGACATTATTTTTTATCTTGGATATACATCACCATCTATTATTGGCCTATTTTTTATCTCTACAATATATCCAGATAATGCAAAAAAAGATTTTTCTTATAGATGTTTCAGTTTTAAAGAAATAGGCATAAAATGGCCCTTATTTACAATATTCTTCTTTGCATTAATCTTTATGCTTTCTTTAATAATAGGTAATTACTTTAATGTGAAAACTTCTAATATAAATTTGATGCATATAACAATATATGAACCTTCTAAAATAGCATTTATGCTATTTTCAAGTTTTATATTAAGTATACTTAGCCAAGAAGCAGGATGGAGAGGATATTGTATTGACAAGCTATTAGTCAGATTTGGATTTACATCTTCTTCAATTATCTTAGGGATTATTTGTGGAATTTGGTATTTAGGCTCTTATTTTACGCCTGGTCAAATGCCGTATAATCTAGCACAATATTCTTTATTTAATGCAGTTTTATTTATACCAAATATTGTACTTTTAACCTTTATAATTAATTTTATATATATAAATACCAATAGAAGTATTTTATCAGCTGGATTTGCCCATATGATGTACAATTTCTTTAATATCCAATTATTATCACAATACTCTATTAAATTATGTATAATATCTCAATATGTACAAATAGTATTTGGACTAATATTTGTTGTATACATAATTTCTTCTAATAAATTTAAGCAGAAAGTAGATTCTGAAATTGAACAGATAAAGTCAAATGATTTTGAATTTGAGCTAGATTTGTAATTTTAACGTATTTTCCTAAACACTTGAAGTATATAAAAACAAAATATATACTAATTATAAGTGAAAAGGAGGTCGTATTTTCATGTTTAAAATTGGAGAAGTTTCAAAATTGACACAGATATCTATTCGTATGTTACGTTATTATGATGAACTTGGCATTCTAAAACCAGCAGAAATAGATAAATATACAGGTTATCGCTTATACTCAGTTGAACAGATTTCAACTTTACAAAAAATTGTCACATTAAGAGATTTAAAGTTTAGTGTTGCAGAAATATCAAATATAGTACATAACTGGGATGATAAATTTGTAGTTAAGGAATTAAATCGGAAAAAGAATGAAATACAAAAAGAAATACAACAAGAGGAACAGAGAATAAACAAAATTGATAAATTTATAGATGCTCTAAACTGTGATAAAGATAATATTCGTCACAATGTAGTCTTTAAGAAAATTCCAAGTTATAAAATCATATCACTTAGAGAAATAATCCCAGACTACTACTATGAAGGTATCCTTTGGGAAAAGTTATATGATTTTGTTAAGGAAGAACATATAGAAATATCACGTCAATCCAACAATAATATAGCGTTTTATCATGACGAGGAACTTACAGGTAATGGTGTAGATGTTGAGGTTGGAATGGTCGTAAAGAAGTTTGGAAAGAATAAGTCTAAATTTACATATCGCGAGACGGAAGAAATTGATATAATGGCATGCACTATGGTGTATGGACCATATGAAAATATAGCTGGTGCATATGAATCCTTTTGTTATTGGTTAGATAAAAACAGTGATTATAAAATGTCAGGTATAAATAGACAAATTGGTCATAAAGGTGAGCATAATGAACCAAATCCTGAGAATTATCTTACAGAGGTTCAAATCCCCCTTATAAAGGTATAAGCACCCATTGACATCCCAAAATTTTCATGATAGTATCTAAACGTGTATTAAACACGTTTAATTTTTTTATAGAGAAATTTTTGAGGGGAAAATTATGAGAACAGATTCTACAAAAGAACAGCTAATTAATGCCACAGTCCAGTTATTATCTTCGCATGAAGATATTTCAAGCATTACAGCTAGAGAAATTGTAGCTAAAGCAAATGTCAATTTAGCTATGATTAACTATTGTTTTAAATCTAAGGAAGCATTAGTTAATACTGCTATTAAAAAATTTTTAAAGTGTCATATGGATGAGTATAAGACTACACATGATATTAAAGATTTAGCACCTAAAAAGCAATTAAGAGAAATAATAATTGCATTTTTTGAATTTATAGGTACGCATAGTCAATTTATAAATATTTCTGTACCCTACATATTGGTACAAGAAGAAATTATTTATCCATTTAAGATACTTCCTTTAGTTAAAGCTCATTATGAAAATCAGAACAATAAAAAAACTGAGGCTGAATACAGAACTATTGCTTATCAAATAACTTCATTTATTCAGTTGCTTTGTCTTCGTTCTGAAGCTTTTTTTAAGTATAGTGGTATTGATATTATGAATGTTGAACAAAGAAATGGTCTAATAGATTCTCAATTGGATTTATTTCTAGTAGATATTATAAAATAATATATTAACTTTTTTGTTGTATAGCTCTGGTAATGGTTGAAAATATTCTCATTGACTAAAAGATATTTACATTAAATAGGGAGGGAATTTTAATGTTTTTTACATTTCTAGGAGTAATATCAGCAATTTTATTATTGTGTACAATTATATGTGGTTTATGGATAAAACTTAATAACCGTAATAATGACTCAAATTCTCACTTTACTTTTTCGATACTTTCAATTGTTTTTTCGTTGTTGATTGTAGTATCTTTTTTGGTAAGAAATTAATGTCTTTATTAGATGGTACTTTTATTAGACAATATATATTTATTGAATAGTATGTTTACTAGATAGCATATTTATTATGATAATTGCTTTACTATAGTAAGCCTTTATTATAATAATTTACTATAATATGGAGATTATTTGACTATCTTAAAAGCGTCTCTATCGCTTTTTAGGGTATTTTTAAATCTCTATTTATATTTTCTATTAGAAGTCTCTATTATTTTTATATTAGTAGTATTTTTTTACTTTTACTTTATATGTTTTTTCTTTAATCTAACTTCATTACCCTACAATCTGTTATTCTACATTATTTTTCTAAACACTTATTCACTACTCTATAGCTTTTTTTACTTATACTCTACATCACTTTTTCACACAATATAAATACCACATAACTTTCCACTTTTACTATACATGATTTTCCTAGATACTTATTCACTACTATATAACCCTCTTTTCTTAATATTCTATATTATCTTGCTCTACCATGATAATCTATACCCATAAACACACTTATAAAATTTTACCCTATCACTACTCAATACAATCCATATCACTATACCAACTTCTCACACTCTCAATAATACATTTTCAAATATTACAAAAAAACATCCAATTCTTACAATAGAGCTGGTATTTCTCTAACCCCTTCAAATGCTATCATTGACTTACAAGATAAATGAAAGAGAGGGTAATATATATGCTTAAAGTAAATCACTTATGTAAATCATACAAAACTGGTAATAAAACATATCCAGTATTAAAAAACATTTCTTTTGAAATCAATAAAGGAGAATTTGTAGCAATTATGGGTTCATCAGGAAGTGGAAAAACCACTCTCCTAAACTGTATTTCATGCTTTATCCCAATTGATGATGGTGAAATAACCCTTGGAAATAATAATATAAGAAATTTACAAGAAAAAGAACTTTCTGAAGTTAGAAACCAGCAATTAGGATTTGTATTCCAAGACTTCATGCTATTTGATGGGCTTAATGTTTTTGAAAATATATGTGTCCCACAAATTATCAAAGGAGGTCAAGTCTTACAAATGGAAAACCGTGCTATTAGTCTATGTGAACTGTTTGGTATTGAACATATTAGAAAAAAATATCCTGCTGAAATATCTGGCGGAGAAAAGCAACGTACAGCAGTTGCAAGAGCACTTATGAACAATCCAGATTTAATATTAGCAGATGAGCCAACTGGTAACCTTGATAGTAAGTCTTGTCGTACAGTTATTGATTCATTTCTAAAGGCAAAACAGGAGCTAGATGCTACTATACTTATGGTTACACATGATAGCTTTGCAGCAAGCTTCTGTGACCGAGTTATTGTACTTAAAGATGGAACAGTTTATAAGGAGGTTGTAAAATCAAATTCAAGACGTGAATTCCTAGATGAATTGCTAGAACTTTTAAAAGAAATGGGAGGCGCTCAAGATGACAATTAATAAGTTATATGGAAAACTTCGTACCTACAATTGGAAGAACTATACTACCTTATTCTTTTGTATAATACTTTCTGTAGTACTAGTAACTTCATATGCTCTAATTTATTTTAGTCCAACAGTACAAAACATTCTTCCAACTGGTGGAGATAGTAGAAAACAAGCTACAATGATATTCTCAGTTGCTATATTAGGATGTGCTGTCTTTACTACATATGCCTCTTCCCTATTTTTAAAATTTAAAAGTAAAGAAATTGGTATTTTCATGGCTCTAGGAGCAGATAAGAAAAAACTAAAAAAACTTCTATTTTCAGAAATACTGTTGATTTCTATAATATGTTGCCTTTTAGGTCTTTTATTAAGTGTACCTGTGTCTTTTGGAATCTGGAAGATATTCCAATTAGTGATTATCGACACTAGAGAAATGACATATCATTTTGGAACTCAAGGATTCATATATGGATTTATATTCTGTATATTTGTGACATTTTGTATATTTATGCTTTCATCAAAATTTATCAATCGTACAAATATAATTGATATACTAAATGACCAGAGAATATCTGAACCAGTACATGATGTAAAGGAATGGTATGGTATATTAGGTATGGTTTTTATTATACTAGGTATTATTTTAGGTTATATTGTACCTTCAATAGTTATAGATAAATTAAATTATGTATTACCATCTGTATGGAGCATTACCTATCTATTCTCTGTTGTTGGAATTTATATGATTATGACATATATAGTTGTACATGTAAAAAGAGGAAAGAATCCTGAGAAATACTACAAAAACATCATATCAACTAGTATGATGAGATTTATGGGAAGACAGACAGTAAAAAATATGTGTGTTATTTCATTTTTAATTGCAGGAGCATTATTTGCTATATTCTATGTGCCTAACATGGTTACAGGAATTTATGATAATCTTAAAAACAACCCTATAGATTACACTTTTACCTACAATCAAAGAGATAAACAGGTATCAAAAAAAGACATTGAACAATTAGCAGATAAACATAATATAGATATTCACAACTATATGGAAATTCCTTCTATTGAATTGATTGTTGATGGTATAGAATCAACACGTCATAAAAATGGAACTATTGACAATGTGTACCTAAAGAAAAGTTCATATGACATGTTCTTTAATTCCAAAGATTTTTCTAAATTAATTGGTAAGCCAATAAATATAAAAAATGGTGAATATCTCGCTGTTGTAAATAAAGAAAATGAAAATCAAAATTATGATTATACCAAATTTATATCAAGCCCAGTAACAGAAAAAGAAATGCCTTTTAAACATGCTGGAAATCTAACTTTTAATGGTTCTTTTTTTCAAAATAGAAGTATGAATGTCTATGTTCTTAATGAAAGTGATTATAAAGCATTTTCTAAAGATTTATCTATAAAAAATCACAATAATTCTGTACTATTTAATGTCGATAATTCTAAAGATACTTATGCTTTTGCTAGTGATTTAAAAGCAGAGATTATAAAAAGAACATCCAAAGAGATGGGAATGTTAACTGGTTATGATGAGTATGTAAAGAAACGTTATGAATCCGCTGGAGAAAAGTATTTTATGGATGAAAAATATACAAGTGGAGAAGGTCCTCTAAAACTAGAACCAGACAATAATCAACTGTACCTTAATTGGAAATACTATCCTAACTTTAAAATTTTACAAAGCCAAGATATGATAAAAAATATGGCAGTATTCTTGATGTTATTCATATATGTGGCAATCATTTGTTTTGCAGCAGTTGGAATCATTGCATATACAAGAGGTGTCACTATAGCTATAAATCATAAGCAAGTTTTTATGGACTTAAGTCGATTAGGAGCTAATAACGACTATATAAAATTCTGCATCAGAAATCAATTAAAGAAAGTCTTCTCATACCCTCTTATTGTAGGAAGTTTTGTAATCTATCTATTTAATTTTATGATTATGATTAACAATGATGGTAGAATTGTCAACAGCGAAGTCTATGCTCTTTTGATAAATTTAGGTCTTATAGGGCTTTGTGGTATCTATATGTACCTTGTTTACCTGTTAACCTATAAGAAATTCAAAGATATTATTGGGATTTCAAAATAATAAAAGTCATTGGAATCTCAAAATAAGTTTAATAAAATAATCTTAAATCTACATCTATACTGATATAGAAAACTTTAACTTGCTACCTGGATATATTTGTTATCTCATTTTATATATCTAGGTAGCAAAATATATTATATACTTAATTATATAAATATAAAACTTGAAAGGAGATTAGACATTGATTTCGATTTGTATTTGTGATGATGAAAAACAACAGAGAAACATGTTAAATAAAATCATTACAAGAGAGATGGATTTATGGGGTTACCCATGTCATATAAAAGAATATTCAAATGGTGAAAGCCTAATATACAACCTAGAACACGAAAGCTATTATATGGATATTATTTTTTTAGATATTGAGCTTGGAGAAAGCAATGGTGTTGATATAGCAAAGACTATACGAAAATACTCAGAAGATACTATAATCATCTTTGTCACAGGTTTTTCCGATTATGTGTTTCATGGATATGATGTGGGTGCTTTGAACTATATATTAAAACCTTATAAAAGTGAAAAAATATGTGAGGTACTAAAAGAAGCATTAAAAAAACTAGAACAATGGAAAGAAAACTTTATTACAGTTCAAATTGGAACTAACCTTTGTAAAATCAATATGAAAGATATTATCTACTTTAAAAGTGAGCTAAGAAAATTAACTATAGTGACCCCTGATAGAACTTTAGAATATTATGGAAAGTTAAATGATATGGAAACTACTCTTCCATCTAACTTTGTACGAACACATCAAAGGTATATTGTTAATCTAAACCATGTAGATAGTATAAATCAAACTTATGCTAAAGTTCATAATGAAAAAATTCCTATAAGCCGTCAAAAATATCAGGAAGTTATAGGAAAATTTACAAGGTATATGTTGGAAACTTAATTTTAAGAAGGATATTAAAAATTTAAATTCAAGAATGAATTAGAATCTTTATTTTTAAAGATATATTAAAAATTTAAGCTCAAGAATGAATTAGAATCTTTATTTTTAGATATATATTAAGAATTTAAATTCAGGATAATATATTAAAATCCTAGTTTTAAAATACATATTAGAATACGATTTTTTAGAAAGGTATCTTAGATGAACACTTATTCTTTAATTAATAATGGCACAACTTTTATCATAGTCTTAATTAATATTTACATAGCCTTTTTTCTTTATAAATTGACTTCTTATTTTATAGACTTTAGAAATCATTGGATTTTTAAAGTCATATTGATTTTAGGCTACTCTATTATTAGTCAAATGATAATATGGGCTTCTGACCCTGTAAATATTCTATTTACATTACTTGGATATTTGCTAATGCTTATAATCTGTAGTAAAAGTAGATTGATTCCCATAGTATCAATTATCATGATACTCTACCCTATCATAGTTGGTATCAATTTTCTTTTTATAAACAATCCTCTATATAGGGAACTTATCTGTTCAAGTGAGTATCTTTTAATACTTTCAATTGTCAAGACAGTTTCTGCTCTGATTAAACTATTGTTTTGGTTTTTAATACATATGTTCTTAAAAAATAGATTGGTCAATATAAAACAGTACCTGTCAAATAAGATATGGATTTTTATCGACATGGTCTGTATAGCTTCATTTTTATCGATATTAATTGCTATCATTCTACCACCAACTAATTTAATTCCTATGGGTCATAAAAACAATATTGTCTTAGGTGATTCTTATGGTACTTATATAATTATTTTATCAGCAATTATAGCGAATATTGGCGTAATACTTCTTTTACAACCACTAATTGAAAACGTAAAGATGAAGATAGAAAATCAAGCAAATCACATAAAAGAAAAATACTACAACTTACTAGAAAATCAACAGATTCAAATACGTAAAATACGTCATGATATGAACAACCACTTTCAAATGATTGAATCATATTTAGAGGTCGAAGATATTGACGGTGCTAAAGAATACTTTAATCAGTTGAAAATAGGTCTTGGTACTCTTAATGGCAAGCAGTTTTGTAAAAATCAAGCTCTTAATTCAATTTTAAATCTTCGCTATGCAAAGTTAGAAGAAAATGGAGTTGACGTCCATTTTAATATAGATATAGACAATCACTTGGGTATAGAGCCTATAGATTTATGTACTATTTTTTCAAATTCTTTGGATAATGCTATAGAAGCATCTTTGAAAATATCGGATTTGCCAAATAGAAAAGTAGTGTTAAAAGCTCGTTGTGAAAAGGAGTATTTTAGCTATTTGTTGACCAATAACAAAGTAAATCCTATCAATAAAAAACATGAATTATTTGTTTCAGATAAAAAAGATATTACTTCTCATGGGTATGGGATTGAGAATATTAGAGGAATTGTCGATAAGTATAATGGCGAATTGAATATTTCTTATACAGATAATGAATTTTCTTTATTTCTTTATATTAGATTATTTTAGTTTGTTAGCAAAAAACTAATATACAAATCACATAAAAAACTGACACATATATAGAATCAATAGCAATATTTATTAGTTATTGGTTCTATATTTTTATAATTACACCTTCCAAGTTAAATAAGTTTATTGACAAATGTATGACATCGACTTATACTAAAATAAAATGACATAATGTCATACAAAAGGAGGTAGATTTAGGTGATTCAACAATTATCAGATGCTGAGCTTGAAATTATGAAAATTATTTGGTCACATGATGAACCAGTACTTTTTGCATTTCTTTTAGATGAGTTAACATCAATAGGTAAAACATGGCAAAAAAACACACTAATAACACTCTTAGCTCGACTTATGGATAAAGGGTATCTAAAAGCAAAAAAATTAGGACGCCGAAATGAATACACTCCCCTTATATCAGAATCAGAATATCAGACAAGCCAAACAAAAAAACTACTTGATAAAATCTATGAAGGAAATGTAAAAGGTCTTGTCTCTAATTTAATTCAAAGTGACTTGCTAACTGATGAAGAATATGATGAATTAAAGGAACTCTTGGAAGGGGGGAAAGATAAATGAACAATATCTTAAAGGTATTCTTATCAATGTCCCTTTCTGGTTCACTGCTTATTCTAATTCTTTTTTTACTCAAGCAAATTTTTAAAGACAAGATAAGTAGGCAATGGCAGTATTATATCTGGCTAATTGTCATTATGAGACTACTATTACCATTTACACCAGAAACAAACTTGATGGGAACTATTTTTCAGACATTCGACAATACTACATATCATACTGAAAAATATCTACCCACACAACAAAATCAATCTATTTTGAATGATGACAAAAATACCCAAACTATAAACAATGAGCAAAACAATCAAAGAAATATAAATAAAACAAAACTATCTACTAGTAACCAAGCAATACAGGACATAATTACCTTACTAGCAAATAATATTTGGATAATTTGGTTGATAATTGCTCTTATCCTATTCGTAAGAAAAGTAACAATTTATCAAAGCTTCGTGCGATACATAAAGGCTGGACAAGTTCCTATTTCAGACACAGAACTATTAGACAGACTTGCAATTATTGGAGGTCAAATAAAAATAAAAAGAGCTATAGAGCTTTGCATCAATCCCCTTATTTCTTCTCCATTACTAATTGGATTTTTCCGACCATGTATTGTACTACCAAAGGTTGATATTACAGAAAAAGATTTTCAGTATATTGTTCTACATGAACTTACACATTATCGTCGATTAGATATGTTCTATAAATGGCTAGTACAAATTACAGTTTGCTTACACTGGTTCAATCCTCTTGTATATTTTATGGGAAAAGAAATTAATAAATCATGTGAGTTTGCATGTGATGAAGCAATTATCAAAAAACTAGATTCGAGTAATGTGCAAGACTATGGAAAGACTCTACTAAACTCTATAGCAACTGTTGGAAAATATAAAGAGTCCCTTGCTTCTGTTACTCTGAGTGAAAGTAAGAAATTACTAAAAGAAAGGTTGGGTGCGATTATGAACTTTAGAAAAAAATCAAGTTTAGTAGTCTTTTTTACGCTTATAATAACTGTTTTATTTACAGTTGGAGCAACGGCTATTGGAGCATATACAGTACCACAAATTCCAGTTGATAACAACAAAAATATAAATTCTAACTCTACTAATAACAACTCGAATTCAGGAACACAGGAAAACAACAATAAATCAACAGACAATACAAAGAATCTCGACATTTCTAGTAGTGGTAATTTGCCAAACAATATAAAAAATCTCGATATGTCTTTTGATATTTATAATGGTGGTGTGGAGATACTTCCTTCCTCTTCCAACGAAATAACAGCTAGCTATGATGGTGAATACTATGATGTTCATATTACAAAAGAGAATGGTAAATGGATTGTTCGTATATCCGGAAAAGTTTCATTAATGGGTAAAACAGACTTCGTTAAGCTTTATGTACCAGATGTAAAACGTGTTATGAATGTCAAAGTTCGTAATGGTGATTTTAGTTATAATTTGCCAAATAATTGTACAGATGTAATAAATATTAACGCTGCTAATGCAGGAATTCAATTTACTTCAAAAAATAAGTATGATAATAGCAAGATTTCCCTAACAGCTACAGATAAAAACTTCTTAATATATGATTTACTTGTTTATCCTAATTATTTTACTAAGACAGATACTGGATTTAAGCATAAAAAAGGCACTGAAGCAACTCAAATTGCTATTACTCTAACAGGATATACTGATGTTGAATTTAAGTAAAATCTTATGTCAGAAATATTTTATCAATAATTGTTATAATTTAAGAAAAAAAGAGTTAGATACTATGATAATAATAGATTTTTTAATTAATAACATTCAAAACATCTCATTATGAGCAAATTGAATTAATATATTATATAAGTCTAAAAATCAATACTAATGAAATATTAGTTAAAAAATACTAATTCTTAAATAGCAAAGTTTAATGAAATATATAAGAGTATAGATATTTATAATAAATATTCAAAAACTATTATAGGCAAATATCCTATAAATTTCTAATATACATAAAAAATAGATTCTTATGAACTCATCTTTTACTTTTTATACAAAAAAGGAGATGTTAAAACTTTTTCTTTAAGACATCTCCTTTTTTCCTTTAATCAACTTTAAATCTTCCTATAGTTTTCACACCTTCTTTATCATAAAGAGGTATACTTTTTTTAAATATATTAAAACTTCTTTTTCTTGTATATAAAACGGCTTCTTCTGGTGTTTTTGGTTGATTATCACAATCGTACAAATCTCTTTTTCTTACATACCCTACTTTCTTTCCTACTCCTACTGCTTGTATAAGTTCTGGCTCAACTAAAGCTCCCTTTGAATCTGTTATAGATATACCATATGCCTCTCCATTTTTATTATAGCTAATCTTACCAGCAGTATTTCCCAATATATCTCCATTTTGTTCAGAATTAGCATTGATAGAAAACATAGACCCAACTATTATAAAAGTTAATAAAAACTTAAAACCTAATTTAATTTTCTTTTTATCTTTACTAAAGATATTATTCAACCTCTTTTTTAAAATAATATTTTTTTCATTTCGAAACTGAGATACACATGTTGAATATTTTAATGTTTTTTTATACTTTATTGTATCTAATATTAGATATGCATATTCTTCGATTTCACTTGAAGTATATTCATCAATTACAATTTCATCACAAGATAATTCACATAATTCATTAAATTGTTTTTTTAATAGATAAAAAATTGGATTAAACCAGTATATTGTACATACAAAGCTAACCATAACTTTAAACAAATTATCTTTTCTTTTATAATGAACTAATTCATGTCTAAATATAAAGTTTAATTCTTTACTACTGTATTCTTTTTCTGGAATTATTATTTTATAATCTCTTAATCCTATAATGGCAGGAGAATAAATTCCTTTAACTCTATATACTTTAAATCTTCTATTCATATTTAATTTTTTTACTTGTTCATCTAAAACATTAATAATATCTGCATCTAAAACTTCTTCTTGCAAATTTTCCACATAGCTATAAAATTTTAAATTGTCTTTTAAATAATAAAAAGATATTAATATAATACCTAGTATCCAAATATACATAAATACATCTAGATTAATACTATAACCATATGATATATAACTATCAATACTGTGTTTATAACTCTTAATTATGTTACTGTTGATAGCCAATATATTTAAATTTATTTTAGATATAAATAACATTCTAAATACTATTAATATACATATTAAATGATAAAACTTATAACCATATCTATTTACTTTTTTAGTAAGTAAAATAAACAAAAGAATTGGTACACTTATATAAATATTTAATTTTAAAATCTCGATAAAAAGTTCCATAAGATACTTCTCCTACTTTCTTTTTTTTATCCATTTTTCAAGTTCTTTTATATCGTCATCTGATATCTCAGTTTCACAACCTAGTGATGAAATAAAGCTATGAATAGAATTCTTATGCATAAATTCAAAGAAATCTTTTGTTTCAAACTTCAAATACTCTTCACGCTTAATCTTAACAGTATACACAGTATTTCTACCATCTTTTTCAAACTCTAAAAACCCTTTGTCGCTCAATCGAGAAAGAACTTTTCCTGTAGTCCCTTTTGTCCATTCATGATAATCTTCCATAAAATGAGCTACTTCTCTTGCAGGTATCTTATCCATATCTTTATCCCAGATAAAATTCATAACTAACAATTCAGACTTTGGTATTTTTTTCAATATAATCACACACCTTTAAATTTATTTTATTAGACATTTGTCTAAAAGTCAATCTATAAATATTATATTAATACAAAGGTATGAAGTAAAAAAGTTCTGTTTTTCCTCTATACTTCTCAAAAATAAAAAAAGGCAATCAATACTACTGCCTTTTTTTATTTCAATTCATATAATATAATCAATCTAATATCCCTTTTTATGTAACTTCATACAATTTAATAAACTTAACTTTTCTATCTTTATATAACTTACTCGTATTAAAAACCAATAAGTAACCTAATAAAAATATATAAATATATTTCTAACTATACCTATTAGAATACAATACTTTTGCTTTTTCAGTAAATTCTTTAATAAAATCTGACTTGCTATCTGTATAAACATCACGATTGTGCTCATACTTCTTCCATAGTTTTAACTTAATTTCTTCATACTCCTTAGCGATGCTTGGATTATCAATTAAATAATCTCTAAAAAACAACTCATCATTATCACCTGCATACCTTATATGCAAATGAAAAACTCGTTCTTCAAAACCATCTATTGTATATCCTTTATTAAGTGAAACTCTGCTGCTACTCTCGGACATACAAACATATCCAATTGATTCAATTAACTTTTTAATCTCTTTCATACTACAATTATTCATTATCTCAATAAGTATATCAACAATTGGCTTGGCATAGATTGTACTCACAGAAGTACTTCCAATATGACTTATTCTAACAATATTTTGCATAGGTAATACCTTAGTTAATCTACATTCTTCTTCTTTAAACCAATCTTTCCAACATTCCTTATGGTCAGTCAAAACTATTGGGAACAACTCCCATAATTCCTCTAAAGTCATATCTTCCAATTGCTTTCTCATAAATCAATCTTTCTCCTTATAAACTAATTATTTTAAATACTTAATATATCTATTCTATTACTCTAATTAACACCCTTATCAACAATAATTTATTATAATAAATGTATCCATTAAAATACTATAATAAAAAAATATCTAAAAACATAATTTATATTGTTACAGATAAAAATAAAATACTTTACTCCTTACAATCAAAATTACTTAATTTATGTAATAAATTAATAAATACTTCTTCTTCATTATTTAATGTACCAAAAAACTGATTGTCAATTTTCTCCACTATTGGAATCGCTTTTTTTATTATATCTTGTCCTTTTGTAGTTAAATTTACTGATTTAGCTCGAGTATCTTTTGAGTGTTCCTTTCTTGAAATAAGTTCATGTTTTTCTAATAAATTAATAATTTGTGAAGTAGACATTACATCCATTCCAGCAAATTTTGCAATCATTACTTGAGTTACTTCTGATTTAGACTGCGTCAAATATCCCAAAGTAGTTAATACAACAAACTGTGGGTGAGTCAAATTCAAAATCTTAAGTTGCTTTTTTATTTCCTCATGCCACTTATTATAAGTACGCATAAATAATAAACCCGTTGAACCTTCCGAATTATTTTTATGTTTGGAAGGAAATTCTATCATTACAATTCCACCTTTTCCTTTAAAAGTAAAATAGAATCTGGAACATCTGAAAATACATCTTTTAAAAAGTTTACTTTCTCTTTATTTATAACATCACTTTCTAGTCTTACAGTATGTTTAATATTTACAGTCCCATCACTATTTTCAAAAATCTCATGTCCAAAGAATATGCTTCCTAATGGAGTATCTGTTTTATCCCAAAATTCCTTAAATTCTTCCACAGATGTAAGTATATATTCCATTGGTGGCATTCCATCTAATTCCATTATACCTTGTGAACCTGTTTTAAATCCATCATTCAAAGTAATATTTTTCAAATCACTCTCCCAAATATACCATTTTTGAATGTCTGAATAATATTCCCACACTTTTTCTTTTGTACCATTTACCTTAGTTATAAAACTGAATTCCATAATATACCTCCTTTGTAATTATTTATACAACTTATTATAAGTATACTTATAATAAGTGTCAATATATTTCCTTCGACATTATACAATTGTATTTACATGTAGTTAATACTAATTTATATTATTAAAAAAGACACCTATTAAAGAAGTGTCTTTTTTATCTTATATTAAGTTAATCGCTCTGTTTCTACTACCCTCGTTTATTAAAATCTTTAAATACAGTTATTTTAAGAACTAATAAAATAACTATGCAAAAACTACTTACAAAACTGTCATAAAAATATCATTTATAAATGAATTAACCACAAATTCCCACCTATTTTATACTTCTATATTTATTTGAGTATCAGAGAAAAATCTTTTAATCTATATTTATAGTAAAAGATTTCTCTTTACCTGTATTTACGGGCATTGGAGCTTCTAAAGAACAATTTATAGGTTTTGATATAATCAAATCTAAAATATGTAATAGAAGATAACAAACATAAAATTACCACCATCAAAACACCATTTCTACATCTTTCATTAAATATATTAGACACTCTTTTTCTAATATCTGACTCCTTATGTAAACCAGCTACAAAATTATTTGAATAACTTGAACCTTTCCTCATCGCACTTATTATAGTAAGCGCATAATCCTGTCTTTCCTCTACAGTACGGTTCTTTAAAACCCTTTCATCACAATAAAATTCGCAATCCAAATCTATAAACTTCTCCATTATATATATAAAAGGATTAAACCAATAAACACATTTTAAAAATAGCACCAAATACTTAATATAAAGGTCTTTACTCTTAAAATGCATAAGCTCATGCCTAAATATCCAATCTAGCTCTTTTAATGTATAATCATATGGTGGTAAAATGACACTTGAATTAAAAAACACTGGAGTTTCAACTTCATAGGAATATTTAAGTTGTATCTTTTTATTTATACTAAGCTCCTTTAATAAATTCTCATAAAGACTTTTTATCTCTTTATCCTCCACATCATAAGATAAATCATTTATCAAAATTTTAATCTTAATGTATTTACAACTAATATAAACTAAATATATTATTATACTGGCAAGCCAAGTAAATAACAAAATACTGTATTTCGAAGTAAAGATAGTATTAAGATTTTCTAAATATATTTTATTAATAGTATATTGGTATTCCTGTCTATTAAATGTAAAAGTATAGTATGTAAATGGTAGTAATAACTTAATAATCACAATCAACCAAATATAATAATTAAATCTTTTGCTAAATCTTTTAAATATAGTCATTCTAAAACTCAATAGGATAACTATACATAAATCACTTAATATAACAGTCCTAAGAATATCATTCAAAATCAAATTCATATAGCCACCTCTCTTCTTTTAAATCTAGAATAACTAAATATGTCAATATAAGTCAATCTTATCTGTAAAATACTTAGCTTACTAAAAAATTATACTATAAATGTCTAGAAATCTCTTACTTGTACGTTATAATTATATATAACTCTTGCTAAAATAAATAATACTTAAATTTAATTCACATTTTATAAAACAAAATCTATAACTAACACTATATAAGATAAATTTATAAAAAAGGAGCTTTAATATGTTAAACAAAAAAATTATACCTTTGATTATTTTGGTAATAACTCTAATTTTATTAACTACTATTCTTATTTTCACTAACAAAAACACTAATTATAAATCAAAAGAAGTTGCCAAAAATAATGAAGAAATAGTACCTAAAAATTTAGACAGTTTAAGTATAGAGCAATTAATAGAAATTAGAGATAAAGCTATTGATAAGAATTTAGAGGGTCTCAAGAAGTTTGGTGAAGATTCAGTTAAAAGACGTAAAGATTCAATTTTAAATTTTGAATTTGGACTAGTTGCTTTTGTTGACAAAAATTATAGCGATTTTACTGAAAAGGATAAGCTGATAAGACAAATTAATATTGTTAACTATCAAAACTCTATAAACGATATAATGGACCCTTCAGGCTCTTTCTTTAAAGTAGCAAATCAGAGTTATCAAGTTAATGAATTTATATTGAAAAATGGAAAAGATTATAAAATTGGTACATATGAATATGTAGAATTTTTAATTCATAATTTAGAAGATGTGTGTAATTTTGTTGATTTTGATATCAGAGATGTAATAGAAATTGTTGACCCTTCAATAAAGCCAGATTTTTCAGATAAACAAAAAGAATCTTTAAATAATGAATTAAAAAAGATGTATTCAAGTGACACTCTAAGTACAAAAATTAAAAAAGAAATAAAAATTTGGGAAAATAATTTAAACATTAATTAGAAGCAGCTACTTGTCTGCACACAAGTATGGCGGAAAATCTAAAGATTTCCGCCATCACACCAATATAAAATATTATTCTCATCATTTCTTTAATATTTTTTTCAAATACGCAACATCTATCAAATTTACTGTTTCAAACTTCCCCTTGTAAAATAATGCGAAGTTATTAAAAACACAGGGTAATTCCTTTGATTTTTGTAATGTGTCTATTTGAATAAATGAAGCTGGAACATCATGTGTTGTGCAATACTCTCTTAATCTTTCAATATTTTGATAGATAAATGGACATTGCATATCATAATAAATAGTTAGTTCCTCACTCTCGATTTCACATGATTTTGCATTTTGCTTGAATGTTGGTGTTGTTCCATCAAAAGAAAGTGCAAGTAGCTCATATCCATTATCAGTAGTATCGACGACCTCGAATCCAAACTTTTTCGCAAATGATTGGTCTGAAAGCCATGCTTTTTGTTTTTTAGCTCCAAGCATACAAACACCAGATTTACCATTTTCTTTAGCATCTGCCACACAATACTCCATTAACGATTTCGCATGCCCTTTTCCTTTATAATCACCTAATACCCACAAGCAATAGATATAATAATAGTTGTCACCAGTAATCGGAACCCATGCAGTCTCAAGAGGTGCATACTCAATAAATACAGTACCCTTGACATTTAATTTTCTAAAAGTATGCCCTTCTTTCAATCGTTCAGAAATCCATTGCTTTTTTGCTTCAATACCTTGATGTAGCTTTCTTGTACGAATAATACAGCACAAATGTTCATCGACAAGATTTTCTGATGTCAAGTTTACAAATTCATCACACATATTTAAATCTTCCTTTTTTCCAAATTTATTTTTTTCAGTTCAATAAACTGTAATTTACTATTTTATATACAATCAATTTAAAGAATTTATCAATTCTTGCACTTCGTTAAAAAATCGAGATAAATGAAAACCATCGGCAACAGAATGATGAATATTCATGGTAAGTGGCATAATATAGTTTCCATGCTCCATCTCATATTTTCCCCAAGTTATTACTGGGGCAAGGAATTTTCCCTCATCAAAAATATGAACATCAAAATGTTTGTATTTTACCCAAGGCAGGCAAGATACATCAAAAAAGTTTGGAGGTTGATTTTCTACAATAGCACGATTATTTTGACATTCCACTTTATCAATCATAAATATTTTATGAAATTTAAATAAATCATCTGAAAAAGATGTAACTAATTTTGTAAAATTTTCATCTTCCTTGTGAAAGTCAACATAAGATGGGGAAATATATTCCCATTTTATCAAATTGCCATCACTGTCCCAGCTATACTTAAATTCATCATGTGCATTGACGATTTTTGATACAACCCATATCATTGAGGGATAAAACTTCAAGTTGTTACTCTTTGTAAACTCAATTAATTTTGTTACATCAATGTCAACTGTTAAGCTCATAACAATACGCATATTATCAATGTAGAATTTAAACAGTTTCCCTCTACTCCATTCATTCAAATCAATTTTTGTATATTTATATTTCATATCAATTCTCCTTTACATTTTAAATTTCCAGTAAAATGCAAGGCTATTTGAATAGCATATTGCTCCATACAAGTCTATTCCGTTAAGCCCTGCATGGAGATACAGCAATACAAAGTTTCATAAAGTCACCTCCCAAAATTCAAAATTATCGAACTCTACATTTTCTTAAACTATCATTCAGAAATGGTCACTAGTTTTACTTACTTAATTCCAATTTTTATTTATAATTATAACATGAGATTTAAGTATTATCATTTCTTTTAGAATTTTATAAAGATATCTATTAGCCCATGTCTTTTAAATAATGATAGAGCATTTCTTCTAAACATCCCCTCTACAACTCATCTATTAATAAGTAGATAATCAATCAAAAATTAAGTCATATGTTGTGTTATAGCAATTAAAAAGAGATACTCAATTATTAAGTATCTCTCTGCACTCCTTCTCATACCACTATTATAACTTTCCACATAATATAAATATACAATTAGTCCATATAATCTCATTAACAAATATATCCATTAATTTATTTTACCAAACTATTTACATCTAAAATGTCATACTTTTATTTTCTCTTATCAATCACTCAATTATTAACTATTAACTCAATCCAATATCATCACTTATCTATAAAATATGTGATGTATTCTCTTTACACAAACTTTCCATCCTATCATACACAACACCACTGTCTCTCTCATCTGTCATGGTCACAATTATATCACTTGGCTTAAGAATAGTTTTTCCTCTAGGAATAATCTCCTCTCCACCTCTTTGAATAGCTACCAAAAGACAATTCTCTGGCCATTGTATATCCTGAATTTTTTTGTTTGCAACAGGAGAACCAAACATAACTGAAAATTGGTCTAGTATCTTTTCTCCCCTCTCTCTAGGAGCAGGTTCTCCATTTTTCTCAAGTAATCGCTCCAAAAGACTTTCATAAATAGGTTTTGATTTCATAAGAGTAGCTACAATATATGCTACAATCGAAATTATAGAAAGTGAAAGCATTTGGCTAACGGAACCTGTCATTTCAAAAATCAATATAATACCAGTCAAAGGTGCACGTACAATAGCTGTAAAATATCCTGCCATAGCCAAAAGAACAAAGTTATTTATATAATCTGGGTTCATTCCAAAAACCTTAACACCTATCATTCCAAATATTCCACCTATAAATGCACCTAACACAAGCAATGGAAAAAAGATGCCCCCAGGTGCACCTGACCCAAAACTAACAGCTGAAAATATAAAGCGTACGACAAAAATCAAAACAACCATTCCAAAAACATATTCGTGACTTGTAAGTGACTCCACCAAATTGTGCCCACTTCCTAGCACTTGAGGCATCATAAGTCCAAGAATACTAGCCATACTAAATGGAATCAACAGTTTCCCAAATGTACCAACTTTAGGAATCTTTTTATATAAAGACTGTACATATAAGGTAAACCAGTTATAAAATGCTCCCATAACTCCTAGAATCACACCTAGAATCACTATCAATCCATAATAATTCTGTGGCAATACATTCCCAATGTCAAACTGAAACACAGACTCCATCCCTAGGAAATTAGCTGAGATATAGTCTGCTGTCAAAGATGCTGTCATCACAGAAATTAAAACAGACACTGAAAAGTTCTTATGGACTTCTTCAAGCGAAAACATAACTCCTGCTAATGGTGCATGAAATGCTGCTGACAATCCAGCACTTGCCCCACAGGTTAACAGAAATTTTTCCTCTGTCTTACCTCTATCAAGTGCTCTAGAAAGACCTTTTCCTGCCATAGCTCCAAGCTGAATAGAAGGACCTTCTCTCCCTAATGCAAGACCACCCATAAGTGCCAAAAATCCTCCAATAAATTTGGTTGGCAACACACGCCACCATACCTGCTTGATTTTTCCTGTCATTTCTCCCTCTAGCTGAGGAATACCACTTCCAGAAATCATTGGCTCTAAGTCCACAAGCTTTGATACAATCCAAGCAAGTAGTGCAATCACTGCAAACCAAGCTATTATTTTTATTGCGGAACCTTCTACAAACGTTAAAATTTGACTAAGCCAGATACCAGCCTGCCCTAAAAGTATCCTATATAAAAGTACAATCAAACCAGCCACAGCACCAACCATCAGTCCTTCTCCAATTAAAATTACCTGAAAGTTCTCTGCCCGTTTGATAACATGAGACGTATCCTTTTTCATACTTTTCCTCCTTCTCCCAATAATTCTGTACAATATCAATAAATATAGCTCTTAATTCACTAAATATATAACCTTTATTATTTACTCTTTATATTTAATAAATATAACTAAATGATACATACTAGATGATTATTGATATGTGATTTCATTGTATTTACTACTGAATCAATAATACAATACATTTTTGGAAAAATAAAGGAAAGTCTTATTTTAATTTTGCTTATTCCTACTACTATTCCTCAAACTTCTTTATACAAATAGTAGCATTATGTCCTCCAAATCCTAATGAATTAGACATAGTATATTTTACTTCTTTTTCAATTCCACCATTAACAACATAATTTAAATTGCAATCTGGGTCAAAATTTTTATAACCTACAGTCATAGGAACAAAATTATCATCTATAGCTTTTACACAAACTATTGCTTCCAATGCTCCTGCTGCTCCCAACAAATGTCCTGTCATTGACTTTGTAGAACTTATAAGCACATCATTAGCTGAATCTTTTAATGCTAGTTTTATTGCATTCGTCTCGTATTTATCATTAATTGGAGTAGAAGTACCATGAGCATTAATATAATCAATCTCACTTGGATTAATTCCACCCTCATTACATGCAATCAAAATAGCCTGACAAGCCGCTTCTCCTGTAGGGTCTGGACTAGTAATATGATACGCATCTTCTGTAGCACCATACCCTATTACCTCTGCATAAATCTTTGCATTTCTTTTCTTTGCATTTTCTAAACTTTCTAATATTAAAATAGCTCCTCCCTCACCCATGACAAATCCATTTCTATCTTTATCAAAAGGAATTGAAGCTCTGTCTGGGTCGTTGCTATTACTCAATGCTTTCATATTATTGAATCCAGCTAACGTAAATTCAGTTATAGCTGCTTCAGAACCACCAGCTACACAGACATCTAATCTTCCACATTTAATAGCCTCAAATGCTTCCCCTATTGTATGAGTAGATGTTGCACAAGCAGATACTAAAGCATAGTTAATTCCCTTAAATCCATATTTAATAGCAATAGTTCCAGCTGCCATATTTGATATTAACATTGGTATTGTAAATGGTGAAACTCGTCTACTTCCCTTATCAACAAATTTTCCATATTCGCTTTCCAAAGTATTTATTCCACCTATACCACTACCGACTATAACTCCTATACGATAAGGGTCCAATTCCTTAAAATCAGTTCCACAGTCAGAGATAGCCTGCCTTGTAGCTTCAACTGCATATTGGCAATACAAGTCATTATGTCTAACTTCCTTCTTAGAAAATGATAATAAAGGATTAAAGTCTTTTACTTGACCTGCTACTTTTACAGGTAAATCTTTAGTATCAAACCTATCAATCATCTGTATACCATGATTACCTGCTTTTACATTACTCCAAAATTCTTCAATATTATTTCCTATAGGGGATACTATTCCAATCCCAGTGATTACTACTCTATTCATCTTTACTCTCCTTTTCACTATACTCTTTATACATATTACCCCATTCAAACAAAGAAACTAATATAGGTCTCAAAGTCATCCCTAATTCAGTTAAAGAATATTCAACTTTAGGAGGAAATTGTTCGTATACCTCACGATGCACTAGACCATCTTCTTCCATGCTTTTTAGATTTTGAGACAACATTTTCTGACTTATATTATCAATGGATTTGCTTAATTCACCAAAACGCTTTTTGCCTCTTATTAATTCTCTTAATATTAAAAACTTCCATTTATCACCTATCATTTGTAGCGTTATTTCTACTGGACAAGCAGGTAAATATTTTTCCATATTCTCCTCCTTAATTAGTTCAAAATCATATACTTACTTTTAGTAAGTATTATATTCTATCACAATTATTATGTCAAGTTGACATATTTTAATTTTGAAGTTTTTGATATTTTAATCTGATTGTCTTATAAAAATCATGCTTCACACATAACTTTAACTCCTACTATTCATATATATTCTTAATGCTTATATAACTAAAAAAAAGAATAGGATATTTTCCCTATTCTTTTATCTATATTTATATAAACTTAAAACTCTTCATTTTTAATGTATACTTTTAATGTTCTTATATATTATCAGAATCATGAGGAATCCATGAATTATTAAACTCTTTATCCTTAAACAAATAAGATAATCCAGTTATTTGCTTTAATCTAAGAATTTCATCAATCTCCATACCTAGATGCTTTGATATCCATTCATCAGATTTTCCAATTTCACAAAGTTCAGTTATAATAGTACTCATTAAATCCACGTTATGCGAACCCCTTGCGCGATTATGTCGAATAGTACTTGCCATTCTCTCATCAAGGGATTTATCGATTATTGAAACAGGAAGAAGCCCATTTTCTCTATCATAGATATCCTTATTTTCAAGCATTATTCTATAACGATGAAAACCATCTACAATAATATACTTATCTTTTTCCTGGTTATAATAACAAACAATTGGCATTGTATACCCATCCTCTTTAATACTCTTATATAACAACTGCATTTCTGGTGGGGCTACTGTATTTGGATTATAGTCGTTAGATTCTATTTTTTCAATTGGCACTGCGATGATTCTATATACTGGACTTTTATATTTCATAGCATCTTAACTCCTATCTCATGAATTTTTTCATATTTTTTCTTAATATATTCTGTTCTAACTCTTTGCTCTTTTGTCGGACCAAATCCCATAAACTTACACATATGGTCATTTTTTAAAATACAATAACACATTCTTTTCCAACTTGGAATATCTTTGGTAAACTTTATATCGTCTGTATCATCAGGTATATCACCTAAAAACTTAACTCTAATCTTTTTATCTTTTGTATGATTTGAAACTCCATTTAATTCTATTTTATATCCTTTTATTATCAATTCATGTATAACACTTCCTGGCAAACCGCCTCCTGTATTGTGCCAAAAATCAATAGATGTTGAAAATTTCTTAATATAACTATTTCTTATATTTTCAGGTAATGTACCAAGCAAAAAATTGGTGAAACTTTTCCAACTATGTCCATCTGGCAATGTAATACTTCGGTATCCCATAGCTTTTGTTTTTCCATAAATAGAAGTAAAATTAACTCCTTGCACTCTAGCAACCAATTTTATCCATACATCTGGGTCTAATACCCTATACAAATTTAGACTATCCTTTGCTGAATCATTAAAAGGAGAAGCTACTCTCATTTTTCTTGGAGCTACCCCAGCTTTATAGAATAAATCATAAATTTTATTGTAATCATAGTTGAACTTGTAGTTAGCCAGCCAAACATCTTCTATCTCCCAATCATATATAGGAGATGCTGTCCATACATTTTTAAATTGATTTGTTATCCAACACTTTCCTTTATATCCATGCTGTTTATTTACAATAGCGCAATAGCGTTGTAATGATTCTGATGCTCTTGTTCCTAATAAACAAACAACTTTCGCACCTTTATGTTTATCTCTCATCCACCTGCCAAATTGTTTTGCCAAATTTTCTTGACTCATCTTATACTTATAATGGACAAATGGGTTATTTTCTTGATTTATTATGTATTCTTTAACTGGCATTTTTCTTACCCATAACTTTTCTTTCTCATCATCCCATGGATACCAAAACATTTCATAATTTCCTACAGCTGTCCTTGTAGCCATCGGTAAACACACCCAATATGGCTCAATATCTTCAATATTCTCTTCAAAAGTTTTTTCAACATATTCAGTTGTCATACTGTATTGAGCTTCAAAATCTTGATGAAATACTCCAATTTTGGAACTTATATTATGCTTTCTCTTATAATCCAAGACTAAATTTAATAATAAACCACTATCTTTTCCTCCACTAAAAGATACATAGATATAATCAAATTCACTGAAAATATAAGAAAGTCTATCTTGAAAAGCTTCAAACACATTGGATTTTAAGTATCTCTTATCCATTTGAATTCTCCCCTTTCAATTAGAAGTCTATAAAACCTTACAACGTAGTATTATGCTTTTTTAGCGATAATTAACATAAATTCTACAGTATTTAAATACACAAATCCAACAAATACATATAATTATAATATAATTTTGCTTTTATATTATAAACTCTATTTTATCATTTTTTTACATTATTTTCCAACAAATATAAATATAATATTTTTTATCCATTAATATTACTATTAATATTAACTACTTTATATTTTATACATATTATATATGTAATACATACAAAACATGACAAACTGTTGTCATAGTTACTTTGTTATACTAAAAGTAAAAATAAGATACTTTATGAAAATGTATATAAAAAATAGTCCTCAGCTTACTTACAAACTTAACAAGGACTTAAACTCATACTATAAATTATCATAAGGATATTAATTCTAATTACAAATTATATATTTAGGGAGTGAAATCTAATGTATGAACGTATGCTTGAAAAAAACAATACACCTTGCTTATCTCAAATAATTGAATACATAGGTAAAGATTCGTATACACGCTTATGTAAGTTAGAAACTTATCTTGAAACTCAATATAGTTTATCAAAAGAACTTCGATTTCCTTTTGGAAATAACTATGGTTGGGGCTACAAATATAGCCATAAATCTTTTCATCTATGCTATGCTTTTTTTGAAAAAGGGGCATTTACTGTTATGATTCAGATAGGTGACAAACAAGTTCCAGCAGTTGAAAAAATACTAGTTGCCTTGACTCCAAAAGCTAAAGAATATTGGGCAAATCGCTATCCCTGTGGTGATAATGGAGGCTGGATTAAATATCGTATTTTAGAAGATGCAGACTTACTCGACATTATTCAGTATATACGAGCAAAAAAAACTCCACCTAAGCAAAGTTAATTTTTGATTTTTTTATAGCATAATAATAAATCTTACCATAACTAAAACATTTATTACTTTCATATGGAAGTATGCTTACAATTTGCGTATTGGGAAAAACATATAACCTTTACCAGTTATAGGACAATTAAAATCATGTACTGAACCAGCAAGAGCAATATTATTTTCATGTAGATACAAAATGACAGTTTGGAAAGTATCCTTACCCACATTTTCAACATAGATGTATTCATAACTAGGTACAGTCCACTTTGTCCAACCAATTGGTGGCTCTGCATCATCTAAACATTCTACTCCAGCAAGGTACAACCCATGTGAAAATCCATTTTCCCATGGGTTGAATGAACGAGAAAAATCAGACATTGCACCCCATACACCTAAAAGATTTCCAGCATCATCCTTTTTAGCTAGATGAGCAACTTCATCAAAGTGGGAATTTGCATCTTCCCAAAGTTTCTGTATAAATCCTTCACCATCGGCAGTAGAACCTTCCTTCCCGATAATGGAAAAGGAAACTTTTTCACATTTTTGAATATCCATTATAATACCTCCATTCGTATAAACTGCATTATTGTTTTTCTAAGTTTATTTTACCATTATCTACTTCTCGATTCAATTTTTATAAGCGTATATCCTCATATATTCTTGTTGCTCATTATAAGTCTACAGATTTATCCATTATTTATACTATTACTCTATTCTCCTTAAATAGCTATCATTTGCTTTTCTGAATAAATTAGAAAATCGTTGAATGATATAGTATAACTTACACCTGTGAGAAAGGCAATTATAGAAGGTACAAAGGAGTTGTGAATTTAGCAAGGTGAATTTCAAACTATGAGTCATCAATTGAGAACATCAAAGCTGATGATATTATCTTAAAGAATCCTATTCATAACCATCTAAACAAATCAAAACAGAATCAAAGTAGAAAATAACATACACTATCTTCTTTATTATCAGTATTTCTGATATACTAATGTTAGTAATTCTTAATTTGTAGAGTAATTGTAACTATAAATTATTTATATTTTGCACTACGGAAGGAGATGTTAACCATATTAACTCCATACTTAACATTTAATAATACTTGTGAAGAAGCTTTTAACTTTTATGCTAAGGCTTTTGGAGGTGGAAAAACTCGGTTTGTAAGACTAAACGACAACCCAAACAACCCTATTATACACGCAAATGTAACTTTCACAAAATATGATGGTTGTATAATGGGTGTAGATACAGAAGAACCTGTTGTAATTTCTGGCATGGCGATTTGTGTCGTGTTACCATCTCGAGAAGTTATTGAAGAAATATCTGTAAAACTTGCTGAGGGTGGTACACTTGTGCAAAAATTTTTACCTCACCCACCACCAGATGAAAATGATGGCGGTGCTGAAGTACTTGATAGGTATGGGTATACTTGGTATTTGAGTACATAGACAAAACAAAAAATCTACAACTAATAAATATAATGTAACTAAGACAAATTTAAATTTAATACTTTAATGTGAGCCGTTAGTCCAGCAATATTAACGGCTTTTTTCATATCAAAAGAAGAAAATAGAAACTTCTTCACGGTAAACTATATTTTATTTCTTGATATATTTATCATGTACTTCTAACTATCAATATACAAACAACAAGATAAAGTATTCTAAATAAAGTAACTGCAAATGAACTACCATCTACTTAAATTATCAAAACTTATATTTATCTTATCTCTAAGATTCATTTATAATTCTTTACGAATGCCTACTGCTCTTAATGGACCTAGTAACGACATTCTAGCAAGTATCAGTGCCATTTCCTCTGGGGATTCTTCCATGTCTTTTTCAAGCCAATGTTGAATTACACCTAAGTCTGCTGAAAGTATATATTGTATAAAATATTCTTCTGAAATTATTGCTTCATCTATATTAAAATTTTTACGCTTTTGTTTCTCAAATAAATTGGTTTCAATAAATATTTTTATCTTTCTTTCAAAAGTAGGGTCACCTTTAGGACCTAAAATAGATTTAATAATTACCGAATTTTTTCTAAAATATTCAAAAAGCTTTACCATAAATGGAAGAGGTTCATTCGAGGCATCTATATTCAACATATTGACTGAATCAAGATGCTTAGTCTCTTCTTCAATTTCTTGTATGATTTCATCTTCAATCTTCTCTAACAAGTCAAACTTGTCGACATAATGCAGATAAAAAGTTCCTCTATTTATATCCGCCCTTTGAGTTAAGTCAGTAACTGATATATTGTTAAATCCTTTCTCGTCTATTAACTCGGCTAAAGAAGACCTAATCATCTTTTTAGTACGTATTGTTCTTCTATCGATAGTTGTTTTTTTCATGAATTATTTCCTCATTCTATATAAATTTTTTAATTTTAATTAACAATTCTCTAGTAAATGTTCATTACTTAACAGTTTAAATATTATTGTTTATTGTATAAAACAATATAACTATTATAATATACATATAGATTATTAATCAACAATGTGTTCATAAAAAGTATTGAATTAATTTGAAGGAGATGTTTAACATAAACTAAAAATTTGCCTTTAATGGATAACATTATAGAATATCCTAAGAACAATATTGATAAAAGAAAAATATCAAATATCGATAAAGTTGGGAAGTGGATATAAATTTAATAATTTTGGTAAATGAATTGATTAATGGAGGACAAAAATGAACAATTTAGACAAAAACAATGTTAATGAAGTTTTAGATATGCTATTAAGAACTCGAAGATCTGTAAGAAGTTTTACAAATGAAGTACCCTCAAAAGAATTGATTGAAGAAATAATTGAAACTGGAAGACTTGCACCTTATGCAATACTTGCAGTAGCAAAACAAACAGATTTCAGACATTTCTTTGTTATTTCAAACAACAGTTTACAAATGGATAAAATAAAAACTATTCTTGCTGATGTTATTAAAACTCAAATATCAACCCTTGAGAAGGAGGCTGAAAACAACATTACTCTGCAATCCTTCGTTGCTTCATTAAAGATGCAAGTTAAAAAGGGAGTTCTTGGGGTGGGGACATCACCTTACCTTATTATTGTAGCAGAACGTCGTGGAATACCAGCTATAGAACAAAAGTCATTATCTCATGTAATGCAAAATATGTGGCTTAAATCAACTGCTTTAGGATTAGGTCTTGAACTTGTCAGTGTAATAGGAAGATTAAGTAATAATAAAGATTTCTGTGATATTTTAGGAGTCCCAACAGGTGAATATGGATTTGATGCCTGTGCAATTGGTTTCTCTACAACATCTGTAATTAAGGAAGGTAGAGCGGTTCCTCATCCATCAATAAAATGGTTATAATAAAAATTCCAGCATGGTGCTATCCCAGCATCATGTACAGAAAGTAAATAAGAAGCTAGAGAATTGAAATATACATCTCTAGCTTTTTGACGATTGCACCTCCAAAACATATACTAACACCCATATAACTAACTATAAAATTTTACTATATAAAACTTCTTAATCTCAACACCTTAAGCACTCCTACTATATTCCTTCATAAATCAGCTAAAATAATTGATATAAATTATCATTTGCTGTTGAAAATACCACTCGCTCGTGCTATACTTAATTTCATAAATGGTAATAAATGTCATATGACTTTATAAATCTATTAATAATAATTATTATTAATTTTTAGTTTTTGAAATGAATATTAAGAATTTTCTAAAATATAAAGCAAAGATAAAGTCAATATAGAAAAATTGCATCAGCTACATAAGAGCTATTTCAATCGTGTAAACTACTTTTGTAAAATACATAAATTTAATGATATAGCTCACATAAAGCTTACACACTCTATAAATAGTTTTTGTAAGACATACTCTACTCCTGACATTTATTACTCTATACATAAATATAAATAAAATCTAACTAAACGAAAGGATAAGGTAAAATGAATATTTTAAAAATGAAAAAAACAGGGATATTTTTAGGAGGAGTACTTTTTGGTACTTTAGGTGTTAAAATACTTTCAAGCGACTGTGCAAAAAAAACTTGCACTCGTGCAACAGCAGGAGCATTAAAAGTTAAAGATTCTGTACTTGAAACAACTACTAAAATTCAAGAAAACGTAGAAGATATTTTAGCAGAAGCAAAAGAAATCAATGAGCAGGAAGAATCATCAACATCTAAGGCAAACGCTGTACAAGAAGTTTCTAAATGTGAACAAGAAGCTCCTAAGACTGAAGCCATTAAAACTGTAGAAGATACTAATTCTAATAGCGTTAAATGTGAAGAAATCAAAGAAAATGAGACTGAAGAAAAAAATAGTACTTGCATAGCAGAATAAATTTAACGATTATTATGATTAATAGTATCAGGAGGAAGTAAATTGAATTTTTATATAAAGCATGAAATAAGAGGTCGTATACGCTTTGATTTACAACTTGGTAAATTAAACAATAAGCAATCAGATACTCTCTTATATTATTTAACTTCTATAAATGGTATTACTAAAGCAAAAGTTTATGATAGAACTGGTGATGCGGTTATTTATTACAATGGAGAAAGAAATTACATAATAAAAGAAATCACTAAGTTTAGTTTTAATAATAGCGAAATAGAAAGTCTAGTCCCTGAACATACTAGCAGAGAATTAAATAATTATTATAGAGACAAATTAGTAAACAAACTACTAGTTAAAAGTGTATCTAAAATATTTTTCCCAAAATCCTTAAGATTTTTTCTAATAGGATTTCACTCTATAAAATATTTTAAAAAAGGTATCTCTTCTCTACTAAATAAAAAAATAGAAATTTCTGTTTTAGATGCCACTGCCATAGGTATTTCTATTTTTAGAAAAGATGTCAATACAGCTGGGTCAGTCATGTTCCTTCTTGGTATAGGCGAATTACTAGAGGAATGGACTAGAAAAAAATCTATAGACGATTTAGCTCAAAGTATGTCATTGAACATTGAAAAAGTATGGTTAAAAAAAGATGATACTGAAATACTAGTTCCAATTTCAGAAATAAAAGAAGACGACTTAGTCAGTGTAAACATGGGAAATATGATTCCACTCGATGGGGTTATAGTGTCAGGAGAAGCAATGATTAATCAAGCATCACTTACAGGTGAATCTCTTGCAGTCAATAAAAGAGAAGGCTCCTACATATATGCTGGAACTGTAATAGAACAAGGAAATATTGTTATGTGTGTCAAAGAAAAAGCTGGCACTACTAGATTTCAAAAAATAGTAACCATGATTGAGGAATCCGAAAAATTAAAATCTTCTGTAGAAAGTAAATTTGAGCATCTAGCAGATACATTGGTTCCATACAGTTTTTTAGGAAGCATATTAACCTATGCAATTACTAGAAATCCTACAAAAGCACTCTCTATATTGATGGTAGATTTCTCATGTGCATTAAAACTTTCCATCCCTATTTCTGTACTGTCAGCCATGAGAGAATGTAACAATCACAACATTACTGTAAAGGGTGGAAAATTTCTTGAAGGTGTTGCATGTGCAGATACTATTGTATTTGATAAGACAGGTACACTAACAAAAGCTCAACCAACTGTTTCAGATATAATTACATTCCAAGATTATAATAAGAAGGAAATGTTAAGACTTGCAGCTTGCTTAGAAGAACACTTCCCACACTCTATAGCAAATGCAGTAGTCTATGAAGCTGAAAAACAAGGGCTTAGTCACAAAGAGATGCATACAGAGGTAGAGTACATTATTGCACATGGTATCTCAACAAAAGTTGATAATAAAAAAGTTATAATAGGTAGTAAACATTTTGTATTTGAAGATGAGAAATGTACTATCCCAGATGGCGAAGAGGATAAGTACAATAATCTATCAGATGAATATTCACACCTATTTATGGCAATATCGGGCAAATTGTCAGCAGTTATTTGCATCAATGACCCTCTAAGAGAAGAAGCAAAATATGTAATTTCAAGTTTGAGAGAATACGGAATTAAAAAGATTGTGATGATGACCGGAGATAGTGAGAAAACAGCAAAATCTATAGCAAGTAAAATTGGCGTTGATGAATATTATTCAGAAGTCTTACCAGAGGACAAAGCCAACTTTGTCAAAAATGAAAAACTAAATGGTCGCAAAGTAATTATGATTGGAGATGGAATCAATGATTCCCCTGCTATTTCAGAATCAGATGTCGGAATTGCAATGAGTGAAGGTGCAGAAATAGCAAGAGAGATTTCAGATATTACCATATCAGCAGATAATTTAAATAACTTAATTGTTTTAAAACAGATTAGTAATAATCTTATGAAGAGAATCGATTTAAGTTCTAAGTTTATTATTGGATTTAATTTAGGTCTGATTTTACTTGGTGTTGGTGGATTTGTTAGACCAAGTACGTCTGCTTTTTTACACAATGCCTCTACTGTTGGAATAAGTTTAAAAAGTATGACAAATTTATTAGAAGACCCTAATTCTTATAACTACAATTAATCCTAATTATGTAAAACTCCTTAAAACATATGTACATATAAAAAATTTATAATTCATATTAAAAAAGCACTTTTAAACAAAATATTTAAAAGTGCTTTTTTAGAATTTTTCATACCTATTTAAAGCCTATTCCTCAACTGTATTTTTAACTAATCTTTGCTCATAACATCTTAACTCATTTTGCTTTAGATAATTAAATTCGGACTCTACATAAATACCACACCCTACAAATTCAATCGTCAAGTCAGGTATATTTGATTTCAATATACTAGTCTGCTCATAAATAATTCTTTCCAATAAATCAGCCTGTAGTATTGAAAAATGCTTCATAATCTCTCCATCATTATCTATGTCTTTCTTGATTTCAGACCAATTTTTTGCTAAAACTCCTTTTAAATCAACATACCCTAGACTCTTCAATATATCTATACTCTCACTCCATGCGTATTTACTAGATTCATTAAAATATGATTCTAGTTTCTTCTTCTGTTCATTCGTCAATAAATCATAAGAAAGTTTCTTATTAAAATGAGACTTCAAAGAAACCTTAGCCATAGAGTATGGACTTCTACCAGAATTTAATCCTGCATTTTTAAACTTTTCTATTCCTTTATCTTCTACTGAAGACCATATTGAGTTTATTGAATCTGAATCATTGTACTTAACATCAAGACCATGTGTGATATCGATATAGTTTTGTGGAAATACATATTGATAATAGACGTCTTTTCTATCATCATACAGTGAAAAATATCCGCTATCGTATAAACGCATATGTACATTTACCTTTGCACTATCATCTAAAATATTTCGTCTAAGATTAGGTATATTAGCATAAATAGTTACATATTTCATAGCATCAAAGTGTTGATTTACTGGAATCTCAAAGTTAATTTCCTCCCCAGTCAAAAGCTTCTTCACTTCTTCTTCACTACAATTATATAAAGAATATGTATTTTCAAATCCTACTTTAGTCTTCTCACCTAAACTTCCTACCAATGGTACTTTTAGAATATGATTATCTGTTTTTTGCCATTGATAAGTATCTTGGTCTAGAAAATCTTTAATCTGTCTATTCTGCTCTTTAGCTTGATTTACAACCTCATTTTCATCTTCTGTAATCCCTACATGGCATCTATTTAAGATATTTACTATATTACTTCCAAATGGGAATGTCCATAATTGAAAAGCAGCTGCCTCTAGCTGACACAAATATCTAACCTGATTCAATTCAATCTGATGAATAAGTTTTTTCTGATATTCATTCATTTGATTACCACTATCCGACATTTGATAAATTAATTCTCCCATTGCAAGGTTATCTTTTTTCTTATCAATTTTATCAGTAATGATAATCTGAGTTTCCATCATATCTTGTACCTTTTTAAATATTCCAGAAATCTCTGCTGAGTTTTCCATTTTTAGACCTTCAAATTTTGTAATTAACTCAGTTAAAACTTCCTTCATTTTTAACTTACTTATCTCATTTTGGAAAATATCTTGATTTTTAACTGTACTATCAAATTTTTCTACAAATGGCGCAATAGATTCTTTAAAAGTTTTATCTTTAAACTCTACCATCTGAGTATTTAATTCATCCAATTTTTTAATATTATTTTCTTTATCCTTAATTGCATCTTTTACAACCTCTATCTTACTTTCAAAATTAGATTTTACATTAAGACAATTATTAACACCACTAATTGCTGTATTGACAAGAGAACAAGCAGAACTACCAATACTTAAGGCATTTTTAATAGCAGCTGTCTTTTGTTGTCTTTCAACAGCTTGTTTACTCTTTTCTAGTGCTGCTAATTTATCTTTTTGTTGTTTATTGCTATAATTTGCTTCTAGCATGCCTATTTGTTTCTTCTCGATTTTTGTGTAGATTTCTTTATATTCATCTTCACTTAATCCATTTTTTGCTGCTTGAATATCACTATCTCTTTCTGCATATGCAGGATTATCTACAGACTTAACTATAATATCTTTAATCTGATTAAACTTCTCTCTTTTTCCTTCATCAACACCCGCTAAGTTATGTGTCATATTTTCTAAAACATTCTTTCTATCATCATTCAATTGAGCTCCAAGAACAACACTAATACCCTCAGAACTTAATTTAAAATCTGAGAACTCAACCATTCTGTTAGTCCAGTTATATTCTTCTTCTTTAGCTGAAAGATTTTCACTCAAAGATTTTGCACTATCAAATGCCCCTAAACAAGCTTGACCAATGCCACTAAATGCTGTTAATAAGCTCAACGCACTCTGTATCCCTGAAAGAATTAACTGTGTTTTCATCTGTTCCTCAAGTTTTTTCTGTTTCTCTTTTAGTTTCTCTATATCTTCTTTTTCATCTTCTTTTATCTTTAAAATCTCTTGAATCAATAGATTCATTTTTGCAGAAACAGAAATCATTTTATTCTCAAGTTCATTTCTTAAAACTTCTATTTGCTGATTTCCAGATTCAATTTGAGTCAGTATACCTTCTTTATATGTGTTGAAATATCCTTCCTTCAATTTATCTTTCTGCCCTTGTTCCAATTCTTTTAAAGTCTTATCTAGGTAATTTGTTAAAGCACGAATATCTGTAACACGATTTCCTCCAATTTCATTTTCCTCTATCATTTGCACATAGAATGCAGTCTTTTGCTCAAGTGCAAATAAAATCATACTCCATTCACTAAAATCCTGTTTTTCTGCTATAAAAGATTCTATTTTATCAGACTGCATCAATTTATTTATAAGATATTCATAAATTTCTTTTGCCTCTTGATAAAACCCTTTCTTTATATTCATATCATCTATAGAAAGTGGCTCTTTCTTTTTACTCTCAAATCTAAAGTACTTTTGAAGTATTTCTTTATTTAACTGCATCTCCACTTTCTCAACAGCATGAAAAATCTCATAAATATGCGAAATTTCTAAAATGTCTGCTTCTAAGATTCCTACTGCACATAATAGTTTAAGATTCCTATAACCCTTACTTCCAGTAAAACCGAATCTATCAAAGAACTCATAGAAGAATGTATCAATTGATAAAGAATATTCTTGCTTTAATAATTCCTTTTCTTTTAGTGTATTTCCAAAACGTCCTTCTTTTCCATCTGCTCCATCTAAACCTGAATCTTCACGTTTATTAATTTTCCAATCTTTATGATTTTCATAAAGAGCATTTAATTTCTCTCCATCATCTGCTACCTCTGTTGAGTCTGAAGCGTGACCTAATACATATCTATCAAAATAATAGTAGTTTCTATCACTATCATCTATTGGAACAGAAATCCCTATATATCTTATTGTTTCTTCATATATTCCTCTAATTCCTCCAAGACCTCCAGAGCCACCTTTTCCTCCAGAACCGCCTTTTCCTGCCATACCATGACGCCCATCTTTTGTACTTATAGCACATTTTAGTACAGATGCTTTTCCAAGAAGATAAATCTGCCCAGATTTACTTCCAAGACCAGCATTTCCACCATCTCCACCTATACCTCCAGTTCCACCTTGTTTTCCTTTTTCTGCTTTTACAACAAAATATTTTGTCTTGTTTTCTTTAGCAAATTCTTTCGACTCTTTTTCAGAACCTATTTTTGCATTTGCTCCAATTTCTCCAGTTATTCCTGCCTCTCCTATTTTTCCATCTTGCCCATTTCCACCTTGACCACCATCTACATAAAGTTTAAGTTCTCCCCTTTTTTCTATTTCTTTAAAAGATAATAAAATGTCACCTGAAGTTCCTGCATTATTACCATTTCTTCCATTCATTCCATTATAGATAGTGTCTTCTCCAATCAATGGTTCTGCATCTTTACCAGATACATTAATTGAATGAGTTCCTTCTGGTATACATAATTTTTTTGCTAATAATACAATATTTTTACCTGAAAAAACTTCTTTTTCCATATTACAATCGACTTTTATCTCACAATCTCCATACATATATATAGATGATAAAATATTAAGTTGATAACCAGATATTATTTCAGTTAAATCTGATAAATTCACCTTAGGTATAGGTATATACATGGAAAGTATATTTTCTTTATCATATGATTTTATATATGTGCAACTTCTAATCTTATCTCTTCTATATTCTGCATCTTCAAGCTTTTTGGCCTCTTCTTTCTTATTCTCTTCTTCTACTATCCAGTATTTAATATCTCTTAATGTATCTTCTAATGTATTCTTTAGTAATGATTTTAACAGCTCACTTAAGCCAACAATATGAGTTTCACTACAATAACTATTTAGCTCTAAAAGAAGGCGTACTTCTTCTAATAGATTAACTTTTTGTAATCCGTCACCATATGAAAGTTCTTGTACAAACTCCATAAGTTCTCTAATATTAGCTACTTTACTACATAGATTTGTATACATACTCTCCAACTGTGATTCTGTATCTTTTAGACTTTTTATAGAAGGTAAAATGGAAATAGAGTCTTCTATACCTTTCTTTACACTTTGTATATAAGGAGGTAGAAGTTTTTCTATCTCATTATATGTTACATCAACAGCTTTTTGTATTTCTATTTTACAAGAAGCAGTAAGCATCAATCCCATATCTGTCTTTTCAAAATTTCCAGGGAGATTTTTCATTTTATCTAATAATACTTCTGGCTTTTTATCCAATGGATTACACAGTTTGATAGATATATTGTCTGATAAGATTACATTTAATAGATATACTAGTTCCTTGTAACCATCATAATCTTTCTCTTGACTGTCTAGGTCTTCTTTTACTTTCTTCAATATAGTTCTTATTTTCTCTTCAGTTACTTTATCACTGAGTGACTTAGGTATTTTATTAATAAGGAAGAAAAAATTTTCTTTATACTTTGTATAATCATTAAACATATCTTTTAGATTTTTAGCCGTTTCTATTAATAGTGTATGTCTAGAGTCCAGTAGAGATTGGTAATCTAAAATAACTACCATTCCTTTCACCTTTGAAGATGTAAAGATAGTTTCTCTTACAAGCATTGCTCCTGCAATCATATACTCTGGTCCACGGTTGTCAAAAAATCCTGGACAATCACATAATGAAAAGTCTCTATTTGTAATATCTACAACTTCTGGGCATAATGTCTTAGAGTACACACCATTTCCAATTTCAACAGCTGAATCTTTTGCAGTGATATATACTTGTCCAGTTTCTGCATCTGTTTTTTCTTCCATTTCACAACCTTTTAAATAATTGATACAAGTACTCTTTCCAACACCTGAAGCACCTAAGAATAATAAAATTGATTTTTCTTGTAAGTTATATTTTTCAAGCTCGTCCCTTCCCTCTTTCAAAAGGTTTACGATTCCACTATAAAGTTTATTTGCCATATATCCATCCCTTTCTATATTTCAGAACAATAGCTTTGATATTTTTCTTTAATTAGACTTTCTTCTACTTTTGAAACGGCTGTTGATATCTTAGCATTTGGTGCATTAAATCCTCCATTGTCTCCTCTATCTCCATATTCAGCATACTCTCTTGATGGTCCTGTTTTTCCTTCACTCCAGTTTCCACCATAAAGCTCTACACGATAATAAAACACTTTCTCTGTCTTATAATCCCAACTTGTAAAATATCCTGTATAATACAGAGTCTTATCTATACCACTTGCAGAAAATGAAAGTGTATTATATCCGTGATAACCACCTTTTCCTCCATATCCACCTGAACCTGGTATACCATTTGGACCTGCTTCTCCATCTCTCACTGTTATATCACAGTGATTAATTATCCTATTTTTTTGTTCTTCTGAGTCTGTAATGAAGTAAATATTACCTTTCTTACCAGCATTTCCACCCCTTCCAGCATTTCCACCAGCTTCACCTTTACCACCTTTTTTCCCTTTTGTGCCTTCTGCAAAATATCCTTTAAATATTTGTGCAGCAAAATAACTTGTATATCCTGCATCTGCTCCATTAGCCCCACTTGCTCCATCATCTCCACGTTTCCCATCTGTTCCTTTAGAGCCATTTCCTCCATTTGCTATTAGTGTTAAACGATAATTTATAATATCTTTTTTAATATATAGATAGATATTACCTGCATCTCTACCATCCTCACCATTTCTTCCATACATAGAATTATCTACAAGGTTTCCACTCTTTCCACTTACATTAATCTTTACATTACTGCTTACATCAAGATTATTACAAGAAATGATAATATTTTTCTCCGATGCAAATTCCATTCCAAGGTTATCGTCCATATAAATAGTCTCTTTAGCAAAGAACATAAATGTAGTAGTATTATCATCTACTTTTCTATTTTTGAAATATTGCAATACACTACTAATTACTAAGTTTGGAATTAATGCTCTTATTTCAATACCCTTCTTATCATTTATATCAATTGTTTTTACTATAAATGGATTTAAGATATATTTACTTACAAATTCTCTAATTATTTCGTTTCCTTTTTCTCCATATGAATTTAATCTTGTTATACTGTCTCCTAATCCTTCACTCTGTACAGTTGTAACATTCATCAAAATCTCTTCAAAATCATTTACACTATACATATAGTCCTTTTTATTTGCAACTTCCATTAATTTTTCTCTATTTTTTAATGTAAATACTTGTTTTTGTACTTCATAAGAAACTAAGACTTTTTCTAAGTTCTTTCTTATTATAGAGAAGTTTTGTTCCATTATTTTTTTGCTTACTTTTTCTATAATAGATTCCATATGTACAGAAGGTAATAGAATTTCTCCAGTTCCATTTTCTGTATATTTACTTAAGGCATCAATTATATCTAAATTTCCCTTTATCTTATTTTGTAATTTCATGCAATTATCTTTCAAGAATAATCCACTCTCTTTAGATAATACATTAATAAATTTATCTATAGTAAGACTTGATGTACTTTCCAACCAATTTTTAAATCCACCCACGACTCTATCATATGTTGATATTTCTTGAATCATTGTTATTCTTTCAATAACATTGATAAAGTCTTCTGTATATGCCTTAACATAATCTTCTAAACTAGATACTATATTGCTTTGTATTTCTTTTATTAATGTATCTAAAACTAGCCTTGCATCTGCACTAATTGGATACTGGAATGCTGATGTCTTATCTTTAACTTCATCTAACTCTAGTGCTTTTTTTAATAAAGTTTCCCTCTCATCGGGGATAAGTGGCTTACAAAGATGAATATTCTTTCCATTATCTTTTAGCAATTCTTCAAATAACCAAGCCTTTTCATCTATATTACTTTCTGAGGATTCACACAACTGTTCATATTTTTTTCTGATGATATTATATAATTGTTTTTCTGTTCTTCCTAAGAAGCTTTTTGAAATGAAAAAAGTTATACTTCCTTTAAAGTTATCTTTATGAAGACACATATTTAACTGTTGGAATAAATCCAGCACTTTTGTAAGTCTAGAGTCTAATATGTCTGCTTCTGGTATTAGTACAATTACTGCACATATAGATGCAGAATTTTTAAATACCTCACCTAATGAAACTGCTGCACTAATATCATGGGCTACTCCCCTATTATCACTAAATCCTGCTGTGTCACATAATTTTGCATTCATTCCTTCTACTGGTTTTCTCATATCTACAATATTAGGATATAGAGTTTGTGAGACAGCTCCTGAACCAATCTCTGCCACAGGGTCTAAACATTCAACATATGATGTACCAGTATCTTCATCTTCTACTTCCTTCATTACACATCCTGCAAGGTAATTGATTGCAGTACTTTTTCCACAACCTGTACCTCCAAGAACTAGTATTAAATTTTGACCTTGTGCCTTATTTATTGCTACCTTTCCTTCATCTAATAAGAGTGTTATTTCATCCAAAAGTTGATTTTGATTTTCTAGCATTTATTTGCCCCCTAAATTATAAATTTTGATTTAAATAAAAGGTTTTATTTTACTTTTGTAATTGATAAATTTCTATCTTATTTAGTAAAATAACTGTGTTGCAGAATATAGTTTTTGTCAACACAGCTATTTTAATTAATTCATTTATTTGGTTGTATTTTTTTGTTATATTTTTAAACACTATCTTTTCATAGTTATCATATTTATATACTTTTTTCTTTTTATTATAGTTATACTTCTATAAGAAATTTAGACATTACAACACTACTGGCTTAAACATTACACTTCCATGATTGTACTGTCTATCTTCAACTACAATAAAAACAGGTTCTAAATCTTTAGTAGATGTTATTTTTAGTTCTAAGAAAATATTATTAGTTGGTAATATTTCTACATTATAATTATTTAAATTATTGTCTGTGATACTATTAAATACATCGCCATGACGTTCAAAGAAAACATTATCAACTATTACAAAATAGACATCTTCTTTTTTGCTATTTTCAACCTCTAGAGTGTTTTGTTTCGTTATATTTAATCTCATATTCTAGCTCCTATTAATATTACTTAATTACATTAATACTTGTAATTGTTGCATCATGCTCATCACAAGGAAGAGGTTTGAAAACTACTATTTCTGCTAAATAATCATGTGGAGGATTTGTGACTGAAGTAGCATTACAAATAAATTTAAAATTTGTTCCTGCAACAACTTGAGTAGCAACAATAAGTGCTTCATAATCAACACCTTTTAACATTCCTACAGCTTCATTAAATACTTTTAAATCTTCTTCCTCGACAGTTCTAAATTTTGACCATCCACCAACAAAAAGACTCATATAAAATACCTCCTATATATTTTTTTATTTATACATATAATATTACTAATTTTCTTAATATTCAATATATTTCGTGTAACTGGTCAATCAAAATGCATAACTGGATAAATATTCAAGTAAATCAATATTTTTAAACAATCTTGTATAATTTAAGATAATATAATACACAAAAAACAATCATTCTATTAGGATAAAATGTCGTAAAAATTTCTTAGAATATTTTTTCATATTAAAATATTTATCTAAAAATGAAATATATTTCTTATAATTACTCGTTTGGAATCGAATTATTACATAAAAATATACATATAAACAAAAAACTCTCTAAGGGATATTTTCAAATATTACCTTTAGAAAATATCCCTTACTTAAATATATTGATTCTGTTAAACCTGTGTGTCGATGATTACACTTCCTTAGAAAAAGTAATCACAAGAGAGATTTTCCAAGAATACCAATATGTTACACTAACTACTTCCCAACCTTGCTTTGCCATGTCATTCATTATTGTTTCTGCTTGAGACTTCTTAGCTTCTACAATCTTATATTCTTTCATTGCTAATATCCCTCCTTAAAATGTTTTTGTTTCTCTCTACCCAATTAAGCCAATACAAACCGTTACCTATGTACTTGGTATAAAAATGTCTTACTCAAACTTTCAAGTTGCTATGTAGGGAATTAATATGGTTAATATGATAAATTAATAAAGTTTTATTCTATTCCATCATCATTGGCTTAATATAAATATAGCATTTTTCAATTTTTGAAAAGAATCTTCAAAAACATTAGAAAAAGTTGATGCAAAATTTTTAATATCACCCTTTTTTAGATATGTAATCATCTCAAAACATACATCAAAGCGTGTTTTCAAGACCTCATTATATTCTCTATGAAAGAATCTCTCTAGATAAATTCCAAATATAGTATGTTGTTTTAGATGCCTGAAAGTTTCTTTCACTATATAAATTTGTGTACAGTCTATTATCTTACAAAGTAAAACAAAGTCTGGATATACCTTACACTCTTTATAACTATTTTGTAAATCTCTTAAATGAGCTTCTATATTCTCTATATCTACATAATCCATTCTACTACCTAATAAAAACACTACATCTTCAAAGGTAATTGTAATAAACTCCATAGCTTCTAAAAGCAGTGTCAATCTTTTAGCCCCTTTTTCTGTCTTTATATAATCATCTGCATACTCAGAGAAAAGTGTTATATACGTTCCCTTGCCATTAATTGTTCTAGCAACACCACATTCATTTAGCTCATTATACGCACTTCTAACTGTTGGAAGAGATACATTATACTTATTAATTACCGAAGTGATTGATGGTAGACAGTCTCCTATTTTAAGATTTCCTTCAAGAATCTTACAAATTATATCTGAAACAATAAAGTCATACAAATAACTTTTTTCTAATGATACATAATTAAGGTTGTTTGAACACTTATCTTTTGAAACATATTTTTTTATCGTGTTAAGTGTTAATTTTCTACAACTTTCATACATGCAAGTCAATAACTTCTTGAGTTCAATAAAATCTCCATTTATACCATATAAATAACTTTGTCTTACCTGCTCTATATACTTACTACTAAAAAAAGTAACATAACAGTTCTCCAAATTATTGACACTATAATCCATTGGTGAAATCATAACATCATATTGAATAATATCGCAGAAATATTGAATCAGAGAATTATTTGTTTTGCTTATTAGTTTGTTTATATATTTTATCCTCTGTTTTCTAATTATAAAAGTGTCAGAACTATTCTCTTCCATATGATTGATAATATCATTTAATTCTTGAAAATCTTTAGATGTAAATTGCTTAACATTATTAATAGCAATAGAAGGAAATATCAAACTGAAAATCTGATATATATCTGACATTTGCAAGATTTTCTCATATGATAATTCAGATTCAATTGATTGTTGTGTACTTGCATTGTATATTACAGTTGCTCTAGACCCAGCTTTGGTTTCTATAAAACCCTTTTCTAATAGCATTTTTATTACTGTTTTTATAGTATTTTTTGATACCATATACTCTTTGGACATCTTATTAATAGAATCAAGCTTGTCACCAACAGTAATTCTACCTGTATAAATTTGTTTAATTATATCTTCAAATACAATTAAATATTGTGGTTTTTTTTTCATATTTTCCCTCTTTAATAAATTAAAATTATTACCTTTCATAATCTATATTTATTTTTATTTAATAAATTAAAAGAGTTGCTTATTTTTTATTCATAATCTATAATTAGTATAGACCATTCATACATATGGTCTAAGTTTTGTGATGTTATAATTAAGTAAAATAGCATATTACTGACATAATACAATTATGTACAACAAAAAAGTTTGGATATGTTAAGTCTACCTAATTTAGATTTTATCTTATGTTACCCTATAGATAAAATAAAAGAACACATTTATATAATAACTCAAAATCAAATGGAATTCAGTCTGTTTTTAAAGTTTATTTGGTTTACTTTAGAATATATACTGTTTGATAGTATACTGATTACATTTTCACCAACAAACACTCTAACTTATTACTTTATAATCGAAAGTAATATATTGCTAACCTTAAAAATACTTATATTCATCAATCATATATATTCCATTGAAAAAATATTTATTTAGAAAAAATGCCATAAATTAGAAATTATAAAACAAGTTGTATAGAGATATAAAAAATAGTACTTAATATCAATAACGAATTATCAAAACTAAGTGACACTTAAGTAGCATTAATGGATACACTTATACCCTTTCTACCAGTTATGAATTAATTAAATGATATGGTATATCTGATATTGAAACTTTAATATCAAAATTGAATTCTTTAATGTATAAAATATGCTTAAAAATAAATCCAATTTAAGTTAGGTAATTTAGATATTCTATGAAATATATGCTATAAAGGAGTCCTAATAATGTCAAAACATGAAGATTTTGCAAATATTGAATATAGTTTATTAATGAATGCGTTAGATGTAAGCGTTAGTAGACACAGATTAGATGAACACTTTACTGTTGTTTGGGCTAATGACCGCTATTATGAAATGTTTGGTTATACAAAAGAGGAATATGAAACTCTATTTCATAATCAATGTGACCTTTTTTACAAAGATAATCCAGAAGATTGGAATTCACTTGTAGATTATGTGGAAAAGAAATTCTCTAATGGAGCAAAAAAATATGACTATGTTTGTCGTATGAAGCATCGTAATGGAAAAAAATTATGGATAAAGTTATTTGGATTTTTAACAGGAGAAATTATTGATGGATGCCCTATTTCATATTCCGTTATGATTGATATTACTGAACAAATGATGATTAAAATAGAACAAACTGCAACTTACAAAAATTTTCCTGGTCTCATTGCTAAGTTTAAGGTTACTGATTTTGGTTTCCAACTTCTTGATGCTAACCAAAAATATTTTGATATTTTTAAAGATAATGTAAATTTCCTATTAAAAGATATAGATTCAGAAAGCTATCTTAGTGAAGTGTATAAACACTATAGTGATTTTAGAAATGGAAAATACGTTTGTTTTTCTATTTCTCCACAAACTATCAATGGAGACATCGTTCACATGCAAGTTGTGGCTGAATGTATAGATTGGGAAGATGATAAACCTATATATCTTTTAATCTATTCAGATGTCACAAAATTAGTAAAACAAAATGAGATTATTGAAAAAAATAATAAGGAATTAAAGGAATTAGCTTTTATTGACCCAATTACTGGAGGTATGAACCGTACTAAATTTAACATAACAGTAAAAGAAGTTATTGAACAGTCACCATCTGATACATATACTCTTATATGGCTAAACATGCAAAAATTTAAATTAATAAATGATTCAGCAGGAAATATAGCTGGAGATAAACTTTTAAAATATATCTATAATTGCATAAACGAGCACTTGCATGAAGGTGAGCTTGTAACTAGAATATTTGCTGATAATTTCATTCTTCTTTTTAAAAATAATCAAGAAGACATAACTTCTAGACTAAACTCAATAGTTAAATATATCAATAAATTCAATGATAATGCTGATTATAAATACATGCTTTACTTTACTGCTGGTGCCTATGTAATTCATGATACTTCTTTAGATATAACAAATATCCAAGATAGAGCAAATGTAGCTTGTAAAGCAACTAAAAATATAGAAAATCATGGTTTATGTATTTGTAATTTTTATAGCAAAACAGATAAGGAAAAACTCATACTAGAGAAAAGTATAGAAAATAGAATGTATGAAGCACTTGAAAAGAGAGAATTTCAAGTTTATTTACAACCAAAATTGGAACTATCTAATCAAACGATATGTGGTGCAGAAGCTCTAGTTAGATGGATTCTTCCTGTTGGGAAAATAATCCCTCCTAATGAATTCATTCCATTATTTGAAAAGAATGGCTTTATTGTACAGTTAGATTTATACGTTTTTGAAGAAGTCTGCAAAACCTTAAGAAGATGGATTGATTGTGGATTAAATACTATAAATATTTCAGTAAATATGTCTCGCTATCATTTTTCATTCAAAAACTTTATTAATTCATATAAAGAAATAGCCCAAAAATATGATATTCCACCTAATCTTATAGAAATTGAGATTACAGAAACAATTGTATTTGAAGATGTTAAGGTATTTAGTGAAATAATAAATGAAATCCATAAATGTGGCTTTAAATGCTCTATTGATGATTTTGGAAGTGGTTATTCCTCAATTAATATGCTTAAGGATATTTATGTTGATACTATAAAATTAGATGGTGCATTCTTTAAATCAGAACGCCTAGATTCTGAGCGTGAAAGAGATATAATTATCTCTATAATTGAATTAGCTAAGAAACTAAAAATGACTACTGTAGCTGAAGGAATAGAAACTAGTTTTCAAAAAGACTTTTTACAAGAAATAAAATGTGATATGTTACAGGGCTATATCTTTTCTAGACCTTTACCAATAGAAGATTTTGAAAAGCAATTATTTCAAAAATCCTCTAACTAATCAGTACAAAGTTATTTATTCTAAGAGATATATTACATAAAAAATGAAAGTTTAAAAAATAAAGTGGAGAATTAAATTCTCCACTTTATTATATTTCTGACTATTTTAGTTACTTTCTATAATCATTTTATTTATTCCTAGTCATTTACTTATAACTCTTTAACATTTACCACTACTGCCTTAGGTCTAGTCATAGCCTCAATTGAATACTTAACACCTTGAGTTCCCATACCAGATGCCTTTACACCCAAGAATGGGAAGTGGTCTGGTCCTCTTTCAGTCTTGTTATTTATTTGAACAGTTCCAACTTCAAGCTTATCAGCAACATAAAATGCTCTATCAATATCACTTGTAAACACTGATGATTGAAGCCCATACTCTGACTGATTAGCAATTTCAATTGCTTGATTTATGTCTTTAACTCTTATAATTGGAAGTACTGGACCAAAAGGCTCCTCCCAAGCAATCTTCATATCTACATTTACATTATCTAATAATGTTGGATAGAATAAATTATTTTTTCTGACATTACCTGTTATTAACTTTGCTCCTTTATGTAGTGCATCGTCAACTAAACTTTGAACAAAATCAGTCGCTTTATTATCTATAAGAGGTGTTATAACTACTTCATCCATTGGGTTTCCAATTGTTAACTCCTCCACTAATGGTTTTATCTTTTCCACTAATTTATCAGCTACACTCTCTTGTACTAAGATTCTCTTCACTGCTGTACATCTTTGACCTGAGTATGAATAAGCTCCAGACACTATATTCTTAGCTGCAAAATCCAAGTCTGCATCTTCTAATACTATAGCCGCATCTTTTCCACCAAGTTCCAATAATAATGGTACCATTTTAGATATTTTAGATATATGTTGACCAACTTCAGTGCTACCAGTAAAGTTAATAAAATTAATTCCTTTATGAGTTACAACATAATCCCCTATCTCGCTACCCCTACCTGTAATAGTATTAAGTACTCCATCTGGTATCCCAGCTTTTCTCATAATTTCTACTACATGAAGTGCACTAATAGCTCCTTGTGTGGCAGGCTTTAATACAACTGCATTTCCACCAATAAGTGCTGGTGCAATCTTTGACATTGATAAATTCACAGGATAATTAAAAGGAGATATCGCTAAAACAGTACCTAATGGAACCCTTGAAACATAAGACATTTTATTTCTTGTCCCACCAGGGAAGTTATCGCCACTAATAGCTTCACCTTCCATATTTTTTCCTACATCAGCTGTGTATCTTAAAAAGTCAGCAGTTCTTTCAACCTCTGCTCTTGCAGACTTTATATCTTTTGCTATTTCAAGTACCAATATATTTGCTATTTCATCCATATTTTCTAACAATAAATCAGCAGCCTTATGGAATATATTAGCTCTCTTGTATACAGGCATTTCAGCCCATACCTTTATACTCTCTTTTGTATTTTCAATGGCTTCATCTACTTCATGTTTTGTCATAGATTGTACTTTACCAACAAGAGAATTATCTATTGGTGAGTAAATTTCTATTGGCTTTCTTGAATTAGATTCCACCCATTTTCCATTTATTAAATTTTTATATACATTTTCTTTTGCTCTAAGTTCATTAAACATATTTTTATTCCTCTCTCTGATATAACTTTGTGTATTTAAATTATAGCCATTTATTCGTTATGTAAACATTTCTTTTTTTCATAAACGTTTACCTTAAAAAAATTTTTCAAGTTAACGTTTTTCTATATTAATTAAAATCGTATTATTTAAAATGCTTGACAGATTTACAAATGAATAATACTATATATCTATGACTTAAAATATTATTTAAGTCATAGATATATATGTTTTTAGAAAGGATTGATAAATATGGCTAAAAGCTTTACAGAAATAGAAAAAAATAATATTAGAAAAAGACTAATTTCAGAATGTGAAATTAACTGGTCTAAGTATGGATACAAAAAAACTAACATTGATGAACTTTGTTCAAAATCAGGAATTGCAAAAGGTTCTTTCTATACGTTCTTTGATTCAAAAGAAAAGTTGTTTTTTGAAGTACTAAATGGGATTCAAAACAAACTTATATTATCAGTAGATGAAATTTTAAGTGACATGCCTCAAAAAGAGGGTTTCGCAAAAGCCTTAAAGATGTTGTATCGATTATATGATAAAAATCCATTCTTATATTCACCAAATAATGCTGATTATATCTCTTTATTAAATAAGATACCTAAAGAGATGCTTTCAGAACTTGAATATAATAATGTACAGAGTTTTTACAACTTAATTGAAAGATATAATCTCAAGTTAAAAATAGATAAAGAAAAAGCCTTTGGTGTTTGCAATGCCCTACTGTCAAGTCTATTGCTAAAAGAAGATATTGGATATGACTACATTGAGGTGTTTGATTTTATGGTAGACAATCTTGTAGAACACATACTTGAGTAATAATTTAAAATAAATTTTCTAAACATTTCTTTATAACTAGGAGGGGTAATATGATTGAACTAATACAAAAAATAAATGATATTATTTACAAAATAAATGACAAACTAAATATCCACACAAAACTAATAGACCCTAGCAGCGAACTTATGCCATTCTACTCTATCTTATCCATAATATTTTCTGCATTCATAATAATATTAGGAATTAAAACAAGAAAAAATTTCCTTATAGTCATTGCTATCATAGCGATTATTATAAATATTTTGATAATCTTAGATAGGTAGGTGTATATATGGTAAAATCATTAAATACTTTTAATAAAAATTTCAACTTAATGGTCTTAGGTCAAATAATTTCATTATTTGGTGCATCAATCCTCAAGTTTGCTTTATCCCTCTACATACTTGATATGACTGGTAAAGCAGAAATATTTGCTACAATACTTGCAGTATCTTCAATCCCAATTATAGTATTCTCCCCTATTGGTGGAGCTATTGCAGATATATTCAACAGAAGAAACTTAATAGTTATTTTTGATTTTTCAAGTAGTGTCGCTGTACTAATCTTATCAGTCTTCTTATTTAATGATAATGGTTCAATACTACTTGTAGGAATTATTATGACCATACTTTCAGTCATAAGCACAATGTATCAACCAACAGTTCAGTCAAGTACACCCATTTTAGTAGATAATGAACATTTAATAAATGCAAATGGTATCGTAGCTGGAGTTGCCTCTCTTACAAATATAGCAGGACCTGTATTAGGAGGTGTTTTGTATGGTATCATTGGTATTAATGCAATTGTCGTTATCAGTTGTATAAGTTTCTTTTTATCCGCGATTATGGAGATATTTATACAGATTCCTTTTGTTAAACAGGAACAAACTTACAATATTATAAAAACCATATTTATTGATATAAAAGATGGTATCATCCATATATGTAAGGAAAATAGGTTTACATTAAAAATACTTTTTTTAGCAATGTCAATAAATCTAGTTTTAACTTCTATGCTAATTGTAGGTATCCCCTATATAGTAAAAATAACTATGGAAGCTAATAACTTTCTATATGGTATAGCAGAAGGAGCAATATCTTTTAGTTCATTAATAGCTGCTGTGAGTATTGGTATTTTCTCAAAGCATCTGAAAATAACTAATTTACATATTTGTTTCATCATATGTGCACTTATATTTATACCAATGGCATTTTCAGTGTACCCATTTATATTAAATACAGGATTCCCAGTTCCATTTTTAATCTTTATTGTATCCTCTATGCTAATATTTTTTACAACAACTCTTATCTCAGTATATGTTATAACAATCATACAATTAAAAACTCCAAACGAACTGCTAGGAAAAGTTATGGCTATTCTTTTTGCAGGAACATCAATCGCAATGCCCCTTGGTCAGGTTATATATGGCAGGCTTTTCGATTTATTATCAGATAAAGTGTATGTTATTATAATAGGAGTCGGATTTATTACATTACTTATAGCATTTATATCAAAGATAACATTGAAGAATGAAAAACTTTAGATACACAACTTTAGATACACAGAATCTAAATATAAAGATTTTAAACATAAAATTAAGTATAAAAATTTAATTTTCACTAATTTCTGAATTTACATGCAAAATTGTGTATCAGTGTGTTGACGTATTGGAAATTGATTGATATAATCAATGGAAAATAAACTTTATAAAAATTCAAAATATTCAGCTAGAGGAGTGATAAAAATGAGTTACATGCCAAATATAGAACAAGCATGGGAAATACTAAAAAAATACAATAAGGAAGAATTTCATATAAGACACGCTCAAGTCGTATCTGGAGTTATGAGATACTATGCAAAAGAATATGACCCTGAGAGAGTAGAATTTTGGGAAGTAGTTGGACTTTTACATGACTTAGATTTTGAAATGTATCCTGATGAGCATTGTGTTAAGCAAAGAGAATTAATGACAGAGCTTGATTTAGATAAATCGATAATCGATTCTACTGTAAGTCACGGGTATGGACTAACTGGCTCAGATGTCAAGCCAGAACAATTTATGGAAAAGGTATTGTTTGCTGTAGATGAACTTACTGGTTTAATTGGTGCTGCTGCAATAATGCGTCCTTCAAAGAGTGTTTCTGATTTAGAATTAAAATCTGTTAAAAAGAAATTTAAAGACAAGTCATTTGCTGCTGGCTGTTCTCGAGATGTTATAAGAAGTGGTGCAGAAATGCTTGGCTGGGAACTTGATAAACTTATTCAAACAACTATAGAAGCTATGAGAAGCTTAATCCCAGAAATGGCGATATAGCCTCTCATACATATAACATAGAAGTTACATCTTTAAAGAATTTTTCTATTTTTGATGCAACTTCTTTTTTTATTTATCACAATAAAAAGCTTACTATCTTAAGCTTATTAATATGCCCCATTTATAATATGTATAATATCCCAACTTTGAAAAATCTTAATAAGTAATAAATAATTTCAATATGTACACAGAATTATAGACTTTATCTATATATATTAAATTACATGATTAACTATTTTTTTTACATTTTTAAGTGGTATAGCAATTTTAACTACAAATTTTTTATCATCATATTCAATTACAACGTTACCACCATACTTATTTACAGAGTTTTTTATACTCTTTATTCCAAAACCATGAAAAGGACCTATTTTATCTGTCATAATGTCTCCATTTTTAGTAATAATCTCATTTACCTTAGTATTTTCCACTCTTATTAGATAAAAATTTTGCATGACATCACCTTTAATACAAATTGCTCTATTTCCATTGTCTATTTTATTACATGCTTCAATAGCATTATCTAAAATATTAGAAAATATATGACATACATCTACTAATTCAATAGTTTCACAATAGCTAAAATTTATTCCTGTTTTTAGTTCTATATTATTTTTCTCACAAATTTCTTTCTTTTCATTTAAGATACTATCTAATATGAAATTACCAGTATTAAAAAATAAGTTATTACCATTAATTTCACCCTGTAGATTATCTAAATATGAAGTAACATCAATTCCTTTTTTAATCATGGCATTTATACACAATAGATGATTTTTCATGTCATGACTTAATAATCTAGTCTTTAGATATTTCTTTTCTATATCTTCATAATACTCACTTTCACATTTTAAAACGTTTTTAATCATATTATTTTCTACCATTAAAGTATTATATTGCTGTAACTTCTTAGCAATTAAGATTAAAATAATACTTGATATAAGCAGTACAATAGAAATCATAACAAATTGACTATTACGCATTCCACTACCAGACTTTGAATTAAATATGTATTTAAAAATAATAAAAAAAGATGCTATATTCGCTACTATTGGAATGACTATATAAGAGAATGTCTTTTTATTTATTTCTATATTCAATTTTATCTTTAGTGTTCTATATAAAAATAAAGCCAAAATCAAAAGCATCTTTCCAGATACAATCGACTCAATTCTGTATATATCTCCTGTTGCCATCTTACTCATATCATCCATAGAATTAAGCCAAACTGTTAAAGATATACTTAAAGCATCTGTAGCAATTAATAACATCCAGTAGATTAAGGATATTAATATAGACTTCACAAACCTCACATCATATGAGGTTTTGTAAAATACAACAGTAATCATCACAGATATAATTACTCTTATATTTGGAGACACATCAAAAAAATAAATTATATTAGCAAAAATAATAATGCCACCTATATAGAGATTTATTTTTCTATTAGAAATTTTTTGCTCACTTGTATAATCTAGCATTTTCTTACAAAGAAACCATTCTATTATAAAGGATACCATAATGAAAATATTCCAAAATAAGCCTGACTTTATCATAATACTTTCTCCTAACGTATTGATAAATTGTTTTTTATATTTTACGTATAATTTAATTATATACGACTCTACACGTGTAGTAAATAGATTGTCAAAATTATTCCAAATAAATCCATATTTCTTTTCTTTTTTAATTATATCACTTATTTTGCTAAATTTAATTAATTTTTTTATCATTTTTTAAGGTAATAACTATATAAATTTATCTAAAACTAAATATAAAACATATTATTCATAAAATTTTTACATTATTTTCATATGAATTCTTATAATCTTATAATAACACTGTGAAAAAATTTCTCATGATATACCTTGACAGGCGAGGTATATCAAAGTATTATATATTTAATCGGAGGTGATGCTCATGACAATCGCATCTGACATGATAAGAGGTCATACAGAAACAATTATCTTAAAACATTTACTTGAAAAAGACAGTTATGGTTATGAGATTAATAAATCTATACTTGAAAAGACCGATGGATTGTATGAGTTAAAAGAAGCTACTCTATATACAGCATTTCGTAGACTTGAACAATCTGGTGCAATAACCTCTTATTGGGGAGATGAAGCTACTGGAGCTAGAAGAAAATATTATTCTATAACAAAAATAGGCAGAGAAAAATATATAAAAAGCCGTGAAGAATGGGATAACACAAAAGCATTAATAGACATATTAATTTAGGAGGTGAAAATATGTTAGATAAAATACGTACTTATATTGATAATAGCTTTACAGGAATTAATGAAACCAAAAAAGTTAAAGAACTTAAAGATGAATTATTTGAAAATCTAAAAGAAAAATACAACGACCAAATACAAGATGGTAAAACAGAACAAGAAGCATATAATTCGGTAATCTCAGGAATTGGTGATTTATCTGAATTAATTGAAAGTGTTAAAGAACCATATTTTATACCTTCTGAATTAATTGAGGAAAAAAAGAAAAGAGCCTTAAGAGCATCAATAGCAATTGCTCTTTTTATAATAAGCCCATTCTTATTTGTAGTCTCAATTGTGAGCTTTGGTATAGAACCAACTCTAGGAATTCTTTTAATGCTTATATTAATAGCAATTGGAGTAGGACTACTAGTTTATAATCAAATGACCAAACCAAACTATGCTCTATATAATGATACTTCAACAAAAGAATTCAAAGAATTTAAAACAAATTATGATGATATAAATCCAGCTTACAAGTCATTCATAAGTGCATACTGGATTGTAATAGTTGCTATATATCTAATTACAAGTATGCTATTTCAAATTTGGTCTTTTTCGTGGATACTATTTATAATAGGTTCTGCTGGTGTTGAGATTATTAAAGGAATAATACAATTAAGTGAATCAAAGGAGGACGATAAACATGAATAAAAAACTCATAAAAACAAAGATTTTAGTATGTAGTATTGTTGCAATATCACTTTCTATAGTATTTATCCTTCTTCTTATAGGAAATATATTTTCACATTCTTTTAATCTTTCTTTTAATAATTTACATTCCAAATATAACTATGATAAGTATATAGTAGCCAAAAGTGAAAGTTTTTCAGATAACATAAATGATATTAATGTTGACTGGATTTCAGGTGAAGTTAGAATTAAGAAAAGCGATTCTAATAAAATCAAATTAATTCAAAAGACTCCTTCTAATTTTTCAAAGAAAAAACTTGCAAAAATAAAGGTTGATGGAAATTCTCTTTCTATAGATGATAATTCAGCAAAAAAATTCTTTATTGGGATTAATCTTCCAAAACCAACAATACTTGAACTATATTTGCCTAATAAGCTTTATGATAAAATAAATTTGTCTACTACTTCAGCAGATATATATAGTACTTACATAAAAGGTAATATAATGGAAGCTAGCACAGTTTCGGGCGTAATAGAGCTTTCCGGTAATATTAATAAATTAAACTTAGATACAACTAGTGGTGATATTGATGTAACAAAATTAGATAGTAAAGATGCTACATTTACATCAACATCTGGTGGAATACAACTTTCTGGCAAAATTGATAGTTTAAATTTAGATACAACTAGTGGTGATATAAATTTAAAAGATATAAATAATAAAAGTCTTATCTGTAGTACAGTTTCTGGGCGAATGGATGTATCTGGAACTCTTTCTGATGTTAAAACAGAATCAACTTCAGGTGATGCAAAAATTATATCTAACAAAATGTTGTCTTCTCTAAACTGTGAGACTACTTCTGCCAATATTGATTTGTCTATTCCTGATAATCCAGGATTCTCTTTAAGTTTTGATAAGATTTCTGGTTCTTTAAATAGTGACTTCGAATTGAATCGTCACGATGATTTATACACTTATAAAAATGGGGCTACAAATTTCTATATAAGTGCTACAAGTGGAAATTTGACTATTCTAAAAAACAAGAATTAGGTAAAATGTTTATCAGAACCAAGATACTTCTGTTATTATGACAAAAATACATTTATTATTAAAATCAAAACACTTCTATGGTAGATTTATTGTTTATTGATAAATTAAATGCCTATAGAAGTGTTTTTATATATCATAATGCTATGTTTTTTATTTATTTTCAATAGTACACATCTCACCTATAATACTTTAGCAAATCTAATCTATTTACATATAATCTCGACATATCCTTTATAGGCATCTATTCTTAAATAGTCACCTGTTTTAATCATACTTGTAGCATCTTCTACTCCCACCAAAGCAGGTATACCATACTCACGAGATACTATCGCACCATGAGTCATGAGTCCTCCAACCTCAAGTACTAACCCCTTTGCATTTACAAAAAGAGGAGTCCAGCCAGGGTCTGTAAATTTAGTCACCAAAATCTCATCCTTTTTTAAACTATCCTCATTAGGATTCAATATAACTCTTGCGTATCCTTCATAGATACCTGCTGATACTGGCATACCAATAAATGCGCCTTCTGGTATCCCCTCTTTTGAATAGCTACCAGAGAATATCTCTCCTTCATTTGTAATTACCCTTGGTGGATTCAGTTTTTCATATTTATCATACTCTAATTTTCTGTACTGTATATTTTCTTTAAAATTCACTTTTTCAGTTAATACTTGGTATATTTCATCAAGGTTTAGATAAAATATATCATATCTATTATCAAGCAAATTATCTTTTTCTAATTTGTCCCCTACTTCATCAATTACTTTTCTTACTTCATTAAATACTCCAACTATAATGTATTTTCCATATTCACGTAAAGGCAAGAAGGTCTTTATATTATTTAGATGATTCTTAACTTTTTTTACTAAATCATCTTTACCTGCCTTCTCATAAACTTCCAAAATTAATCGTTCACTTTCACTCGATTTTTCAATCAATTTCTGATACTTTTCTCTATGTTCATTTTTTTCCAATGTATTTATATTATTTAATATAGACATACTTATTGGAGTAAAATCTTCTTGATAACGTGGATTTGTTATATCTATTTCTCCAATCCCTCTCATACCAAATTGTCTTAAAAAATCACTTAACTCATGCTTTAATTCATCACTTCCATTTTCTAAAAGCAACAAATGAGCATCTTTAGGATTGCTATTTAATATATCAATCTCTTTTTGGTTATTTCTTATTAAATCAGCTAAATCACCCACTCTTAATCCCATCTCAGTAGTGATATTTCCCTCTAATCCACTTACAAAACTATCTTCTAAGTACAATAAATCTAATTCTTCAAGCATATTTCTAAGTTTTCTATCACTTAAAATTCCTGGAGCTACATTTGGGATAAGTTGCTTTGCTAATTTAAATATGAAAGCAGATAATAACTCTTCCACGATTACAATTTTTTCACATAAATCATCGCTCTCATTTATATTTCTACACACATCATTAATAAGTTTTTCTTTCAACTCCACTAAACTTGCAAGTGCTTCTGGCTTTTTATTAGAGGCATAATTTTTATTTGATATTTTTAAGATAGGTATTATTAAATCCCTTGCCATTTTTACTGTAGTTTTAGAAGGCAGTTTTTTCTTTAAAGGATATTTTTCAATATATTCTCCAAGTGCACTTGCTACAAGATAGTCTACATTTGGAATTAAATCTTTGATTATCTTATTTCTTATTGGTAATCTAAGTATTTCTGTACAATTGGCATAAAGCCTGCCACCAGCTTGGCTCATTATCTTGAAGTTACTACCTTCTTCGACTCTATCAAAAGGCATTACTCTCTTGAATATATCAAGACCTAAGGGTTTAATTGGTTTTGTCATTACTTGAATATGACTTGCTGATATATATACCTGAGATTCCTCATTTATATTACTATTTTCTACTCTTGGATATAGCGATGTTATCATTCTACTTTGCAAAATATATATTTTTCCACTCTCATCAATTGCCCATTCTATATCTTGTGGAGTCTGATAGTATTTCTCTATTTCATGTCCTAATTGTGCTATCTTATAAATCTCTTGTTCTGAAAGTACTTGTTCTTTCTGTCTATTTTTATCGAGTAAAATTTGCTCTGTACCACCATCATTTTTTCTGTATATGGCTAGCTTCTTCGTATTTATTTCTTTTGCTATAACTTTGTCTTCCTTTTTATTTACTTTGTATAAGTCAGGAGTTATTAATCCCCCTACCAAAGCTTCCCCAAGTCCAAAGCCTGCATCAATAGTTAAATGATTATAGTTATTGTTAATAGGGTCAGCAGTAAACATTATTCCTGACTTTTGTGAATTTACCATTTTCTGAACCACTACAGAAATTAATACATTATCTTCATTCAAATTATTTCTCTTTCTATATACGACTGCTCTTTGAGTATAAAGTGATGCCCAACAATATTTTACATTTTCAATTAAGTTTTCAAATCCATGTACATTTAAATATGTATCTTGTTGACCTGCAAAAGACATATCGGGCAAATCTTCTGTTGTTGCACTAGAACGCACAGCATAGAAATCATCTTCTCCAATGCTTTCTATAGCCTCTTTTATATTTTGTTTTATACTATCTGAAAGTGACTTTCCTATGATTAAATTCCTTATACTACTTGTCAACTCCTGAACCTTTTCTAAGTCATCAATATCCACATTATCTAATTGTTTAAATAAATCGTTATCTTTTAATGGTTCTATGAACTTGTAAAAGGCATCTGTTGTTATACAGAATCCTTCTGGTACAGGTAGGTTTTTCTTAGTCATTTTGCCAAGATTAAACCCCTTTCCACCAACTAAATTAAAACTATCTTCATTTATTTGATTAAAAAACAAAATATCTGTATTCATATCACACCTCCAAAGTTAACTATAGGCATCTCAAATTTATTTGCATAAACTAACTTTAACTAACTTTATTTAATTTTATATAGTCTATCTTTATTTACAATTATACATCTTTTATATGTATTTAAATTAATATACACATGTAAATATATTAATTTAAACATCTTTTATACATATCTAAATTAGCAGACATATGAATATATTATTTAAGCATATTTTATACACCCTTAAATCAACAGACATATAAATACATTATTATAACCTACAAAAAAATTAGAGGTACACTATCATAAAAATATGATTAACTGTACCTCTAATTATACTTATCTTTTTATAAGTTTAATTTCTACCTATTAACATATCGATTTAACTTATCTTATCTATTTAATATATTATCTATTTAATATCTTAAATATTAGTTTTGAATAATACTTTCTCTTGATTCAATTTCTTTTGAAATACTAGCTATAAATTCATCTAGTTTAATGCTACCTATTTCGCCTTTATCTCTTGATCTAACAGAAACATTATTCTCCTCAACTTCTTTTTCACCTACTATTAACATGTATGGAACTTTTTCAAGCTGAGCTTCTCTTATCTTAAATCCAATTTTTTCAGCTCTGTCATCTAATTCAACTCTTATACCCTTATCAAATAACTCTTTCTTAACTTCATTTGCATAGTCCATAAATTTATCAGATATAGGAAGTATCTTAACTTGAGTTGGAGATAACCAAACTGGGAATTTACCAGCATAATGTTCTATTAATATACCTATAAATCTTTCTATACTACCAAAAGCAACTCTATGAATCATAACTGGTCTATGTTTTTCACCATCTTGTCCTATATAAGTATTATCAAATTGTCTTGGAAGTTGCATATCTAATTGGATAGTACCACATTGCCAAGTTCTTCCTAAACAGTCTTTTAGATGGAAGTCTATCTTAGGACCATAGAATGCACCATCGCCTTCATTTATAGTATATGGTAAACCTAATTCTTCTAAAGCTTCTCTTAATCCATTTTCTGCTGCTTCCCACTCTTCTTCGCTTCCCATAGAATCTTCTGGTCTTGTAGATAACTCTAAGTTATATTCAAATCCAAAAGTTTTGTAGATACCATCTATTAGGTTAGCTACTCCTTTTATTTCATCCTTTATTTGTTCTGGTAACATGAATATATGTGAATCATCTTGAGTAAATGCTCTAACTCTCATTAACCCTTGTAATGCACCAGATAACTCATGTCTATGAACTCTACCAAGCTCTGCAACTCTCATTGGGAAATCTCTATATGAGTGTAGTTGAGAATTATAGTAAATTAATCCTCCAGGACAGTTCATAGGTTTTATAGCATAATCTTCATCATCTATTTTAACTGTATACATATTTTCTTTGTAATGATACCAGTGGCCTGAAGTCTCCCATAATTTTCTATTTAATATAATTGGAGATTCTATTTCAATATATCCAGCTTTTCTGTGTATTTCTCTCCAGAATTTTAATAATTCATTTTTAAGTTCCATACCTTTTGGTAAGAACATAGGGAATCCAGGACCTTCTTCAGGTATCATAAATAATCCTAATTCTTTACCTAATTTTCTATGGTCTCTCTTTTTAGCTTCTTCTAATAAATGTAAGTACTCTTCTAAATCTTTGTTTTTCTCAAAAGAAGTTCCATAGATTCTTTGAAGCATCTTATTTTTTTCGTCGCCACGCCAGTATGCACCTGCAACACTTTGTAATTTAACAGCTTTAACTTTTTTAGTAGATGGTAAATGTGGTCCTCTACATAAATCAGTAAAATCACCTTGCTTGTAGAAAGATATTATTTCACTTTCAGGTAAATCAGATATAAGTTCTACCTTATAGTCTTCTCCTTGTTCTTTCATAAGCTCCAAAGCTTCATTTCTAGGAAGTTCAAATCTTTCTATTTTTAAATCTTCTTTAGCTATTTTTTTCATTTCAGCTTCTATTTTTTCTAAATCTTCTGGAACTAATCTATGGTCTAAATCTATATCATAGTAGAATCCATTTTCTATACTTGGCCCTATAGCAAGTTTTGCTTCTGGGTAAAGTCTCTTTATAGCTTGAGCTAATATATGTGCTGATGTATGTCTAAAAACTTCCTTACCTTCTTTATCTTCAAACTTAAATAAATTTAAGTCACAATCAGTATCTATAATGTGGTCCATACCTACAACCTCTCCGTTCACAGATGCTGCTACCACATTTCTAGCTAATCCTTCACTAATGGATTTTGCTACATCCATAACAGAAATAGCACTTTCAAATTCTTTTATTGAGCCATCTTTTAAAGCAACTTTAATCATTGTTTTTTCCTCCTTATTGAAATAATTTTTAGATTTTTTGTAATAAAAAATCGCCCCAAATATGTTTGGGACGATATTAATTCGCGGTTCCACCCAAGTTGGTGTATACAAGTATATACAACCCTCTTGATGACTATAAGGTCGTCACCCGAGCACTTTCACATATAGTATAAATACAAATACTGCTAATAAACTCAGCTCCAAGGTAGTTTTCAAATAGACCTGTTACATGGGCTCTCAGCCATAGACCCAAATTCTCTGAGAATGGTTTCTAATCTACTCTTCCTCTTCAACGCTATAATTTTTAATATATTTTCATTATAACAGATACTTATACATCAATCAACATTAATGTAATATAATAATTACCCATTATTTTTCATCTTAATCAACTGTAAATCAATATTCTAATATTTTTATATTAGTTTAATCTTTTGATTTATAGTTATATTATAATATTTTCACCAATTTTAAATTTTTAAAATATATCTACATGCATGATAGATATGACTAGATAAATATTAAAATTAATTATTATTTAAGTTAATTTTTAGTTTTTGTATACTTAAATACAATAGCTAATTGTTGTATATTTAAATAAATATAGTAACTAATCCTTGAACTATACCTATTAAAAAACCTAAAACAAGACCTAAAAACTCTATATGCTTTAATTCTTTTTTAGCTATTTTTATTATTATATCTTCTAATTCATATAAATCTAGTTCATTAATCTTATCTTCGACCATTTTTTGTATATCTATACGTTCATTTGCTTTATTTATTATATTTTTACTCAATTCATCTATACTTTGTTTAACTTCAGACTCAATTATCTCTCCTAGATAGTCTTGTATCATGTTTTTTATGCCACTTGGTATAAATGAGACTTTCTCATGTATTATAATTTTTACCCTTGCTTTTATGTATCTTACAACTTCTTCCTTATCTTCGTCAGTAATGATATTTGCAAGTATTTCGTCCATAGAAAGAAATTCTTCCTGAATTATTTCTCCTACATTGGCTGCTATTTCTGCTCTTCTCTTTGGTATAAGTCCTACTATTTCTATATTTAAAATAGGTATTTTAATAGGCTCTATTGGTCTAAATATTAGTCTTATAGCAACTACATTTGTAACATAACCTATAAATCCACCAATAACAGCTAATATCAGTATCCTAATTAAATTATCCATTATAAAATTTCTCCTTATCAATTGTATATTTTTCAGCTATATTACACTTAATCAGTAGATATTTTTTACAGTTAATAGCCTAGCGATATTATAGCTTTATATACAATTATAAGTCTTTTGTGTCGATTTAAAAAGAATTTTTTTAGTTTTATACCTTTAGTTTCTAACTCTCCATAATTATACTAACTTTATTTTCAAAAATTGCCTCTACAGTATCTATAATTTCTTTTGAGCAATTATTATTTAATAAATCTAATATTTCTATTTTTTTAGGACATAAAGTTAATAAGGTACTTATTAAAAAGTCCTCATAGTTTAAATTCTCTCTTATTACCATATTTATGATTTCTTCATCATCTATGCTGTCTATTTTGTTTCCATTTTTATCATATAAAATAAATGTATTATCTTCCATTATATGAACTTTTAGCAAATCAATCTTTTCTTCTTGAGTATCTATAAAGTATTTTAAGACTCTTATAAATTCATCTTGGTCTTTCTTTATTAAATACTCCTCAACTGCAATATCACCTATAGCAGAAATATATTTCATAAATTCTCGCATTCTAAATCTAATAAAACCTTCAACATTTATAAAATCATTTTCCTCTATATAGTTTCTCACCCTTGTAAATACTGTTTCTCTCATAAAAATCTCTTTTTTAGCAAATATGTTTAGTGAATATATGTATATATTATTTTTATCTTCAGGATATGTACGCCCATAGCATTTTAGAATGTATTCTTTTAAAAGTTTCTCTTTCATTATACTTATTATCATACTAGTTATTTCTGTTGATATCTCATCAATATTTAGAGCTCTTTGTTCAGTTTTAGTACCATTAAGTATTTTTTTATTTAATACTTCTTGCTTTGCAGAATCTATTACTACTTCTACAATGTCATTCGTATATATTAATCTATCGTTTACATTATTATTCCTCAAAAATTTCATAGAAGAAATATTATCCTTCTCAACCAAAGTTATCGCTCCTTTCTTGTCATGAGAGGAACTATAGAACCTATATCTAGTAAATTCTCACAGCTAAGTGTAACTATCTCCTTGTTTTTACTTTCTACAAAACTTTTTATACGTTCATAGTCAGGATGTTTTTTAACATCTCCACAAAAAGCTAGTTTATCCTTAGAAATTAACCCTGTACATCCACCTATAAATCCATAATTCATCTCAAATAAATTTATATGACCTTTTTCTATTAATAAACACTCTATTTCTGTATTCTTCATGCTTTTCCAAATACCTTTATCTGATGTTATTATAGATGTTTTATCTACTATACAGATTGAGCATTTAGAATAGCCCTGCTCTATATTTATCTTTTTAAGTTTATTATTTTCAATATAATCTAATATTACTTTGTCAGTGTACTTAAAGTTATGGATAGCATAGTCACCAACTATAGCAATATTGTAAGGTATATCATAAGGGTATCTATTTAATAAATTAGCTTCTCCCTTAATTATATTAAATTTATATCTACTTAATAACTCTTTGTATTGATTATATACATTCGGCGCAACAATTATATCTCCTTTTCCTAAATTACAAATACATATATCTGGGTGATATTTTATGCTTTCATATAATTCTTTACATTCTATTGTTTTTATTATCTCTATATTTCTTAATTTTAATTCATTTTCCATTAGATAACTAATTCTTTTGTCCACCAAAGCTAGACACAAATCGTCATCTAGTATAAATGGCTCTCTTGTAAATTCCATTTTTTACTCCTTTTTCTTTTTTTTGATAAATTTTTTATTTGAAATAAATAAAGTGTGTAGCAGAATTTTTCTGCTAACACACCTATTATTAGACTTTTCTATAATTAATTTACACCTAAAAAGTGTATTTTTAGAAACTCTTAAAACAATAATTAATATGTATCTTTAACTTTGTTATACTCTTTTTTTATGTACTCTAAAACATCTGGTGGTATATTTCTACTACTCTTTGGAGTCAATCCTATTTCTCCATCTTTTATTTTAAATTCCATTACTTTACTTCCATGAAAACCATCTTTTATAACATTCTTTATTAATTCATAGACTGGTTGTTCCACATCTTTTACAATTGAACTTATTACATTGTTTGGTGCCATATCGTATTGGTCTTTATTAATAGCTATAACCTTACCACCATTTTCTCTTGCTACCTGAATAGCTCTTTTACTATCATCTTCTGTCGCTGAGAATACTACGTCTCTATCAGAATCTCTCATTTCTTTTGCAATAGTTCTAGCTGATTCAGGATTTTCAAATACATTTGAATATTTAACTAATAACTCAGCATTTTTATTTGAAGTTTTGACACCTTTCCTAAATCCAGATTCATACTTATCTCTACTAGACCCTTCAATTCCTCCTATAAAACCTACTTTACCAGTATCAGTCATTTTACCTGCAATAAGACCTGCCAAATATCCAGTAGAATTATCTTGAAATGATACTGAAACTACATTAGCAGGTTGAACTTTATAGGCATAATCAACTATTGCAAACTGTTGTTTTGGATATTTGGTAGCATCTTCTTTAATTAGCTCTGCAAATCTAGCTCCGACTGCTATTATCAAATCTGGCTCAGATTTATGTAGTTTTTCTATACTTTCTTTAAAATTCTTAGAAGTCTTTGGTTTTTCAAGTTTTATTCTAATATCAAAATCTTTATCAGCTCTTTTTAGAGCTGATAGTACATTATTATTATATGATTCGTTATTTAAGTTTTCAGTGTCTAATAATACACCAACAGTCTTTCTCACATAAGAATCATCCTCTTTTATATCTTCTTCGTTATTACTTTTGTTATTTGATTTATCTTTATTTACTTTATCTTTATTTGATGAGGTTGACACACTTTTAGACTCACTCTGTTTGGATTTAGCACTATTTATATTAGAATTACCTTTATTTACTTTATCAAATCCAAAATCAAAGTTACATATAGCTAATATAAAAATTGTAAACACTACAACAAAGCAGAGCATCAATAGCCTTTTTATTTTCACAAAATTCACTCCCTGATATAGAACATGAAGTCTCTATAGATTATTTATTGTTCTTATTAACATATTCTAACACATCTGGAGGAACATTTTGAGAGCTATTTGGAGCAAGTCCAGTACTTCCAGACTTAACTGTATTTTCTATAACTTCTCCACCTTTATAATTTCCCTTTACAAAACTTTGTATCAGATTATAAGTTGGATTTTCAAAATCTTTTACAATAGAGCTTATAACATTTTCTGGAGCCAAATCATGTTGGTCTTTATTAGTAGCTATAACTTTTTTATTTTTGGCTCTAACTGCATTTATTGCAGCTTTTGAATCATCTTCAGTAGTAGAGAAAATAACATCTACTCCATTATCCATCATTTTTTTGGCTATAGATTCAGCTGATTTACTATCTTTAAAAACATCTGCATACTCAACCGAAACATTTTTTATACTGCTATTAGAAGATTTAATACCTTCTTTAAAACCTGCTTCAAATTTATCTCTACTAGAGCCCTTTGTTCCACCAATAAAACCAACCTTATCACTTTCAGTCATCTTTCCAGCAATTAATCCAGCTAAATATCCAGATTTGTTATCTTCATAAGAAATTGAAGTTATATTAGAAGGTTGCTTGTCATATTCATAGTCTACAATTGCAAATTGTTGCTTTGGATATTTCTTAGCTATCTTCTCCAATGGTTTTGCAAACCTAGTTCCTACAGCTATAATTAAATCTTGATTGTCATTACATAAAATATCTATACTATTAGAAAAAGTTGATGAATCGTCTGATTCCACTTTATTTGTATCTATATTAAGTTTCTTTTTAGCATTGTTTAATGCCAATAAAGCAGCATTATTCATAACTTCATTGTTTGTTCCTTCAATATCTAATATCATAGATATAGATTTTTTAGAATTATTTTTGTCAGTTATATTACTTTTATTATCTTTGTTAGAGCTAGAATTATTACTAGGATTATTGCTACATCCAACCAACATTCCAGCTGTCATTGCTATGGTTAATATCAATATCAATACTCTTTTTAAACGCATCAAATTTCACTCCTTCATACCTTCATGATATTTTTATATCCTATTTACAAATTTTTTATATAATTTACATTCATATTTTAAACTATTTACAATAAATCTTACTATAAAAAAGTGTGCAATAGATTCTTATCTATTTACACACTTCCCTAAAAACTAAATCTAATATATCAATGCTTAATTTTCTCTAAACAAATCCAATTTAGCATATCAATATTTAATATTTTATCTTAATCTAATAAAAAATAAATAACCATTAAATAAAAATATCATTTATTTTTTAGACATATGATACCAGTGACACCAGGTCCAGCATGTGCACCTATACACACACCAATTTGGAAAAATTTAATTTCCTTAGGTCTTAATTCCTCTTCCATAACCTTAGATAATTGTTCTTTTTCCTTAAAATCATCACTATATCCTATATACACAATTTGGTCTGATAAATCATCCCCACAATTTGATTTTATCAAATCCATCATCTTAGAAATTACATTCTTCTTTCCTCTTACTTGAGATATTTGAGATACTAGTCCATCTTTTATCTCTAAAATAGGTTTTATATTTAATATGCTTCCTATTGCTGCTTTAGTAGATGATATTCTTCCTCCCTTTTGTAAATATTCTAGTGTATCTACTGAGAATATAACAAAAGCTTTCTCTTTTAAATCATCTAAAACAGGCAATATTTCATCAATAGACTTTCCTTCACTTGCAAGTTCTCCTGCTTTTATTACAAGTAAACCAGTTCCCATACAAAGCAAGTTAGAGTCGTATGTATATATTTTACCTTCTACATCATTCTTTGCCATTACAGCACTTTGATACGTCCCTGTAGCTGTGGCAGAACCTGCTATATAAAGTATCTCTCTATTTTCACTAGTATACTTCTCAAACACTTCCTTAAATTGGGCATAAGTAGCCTGAGAAGTTTTTGGATATACATTTTCTTCTCTAAGCTTTTTATAAAATTCATCTCCAGATATATCGATTCTATCCTTATATTCTTTTTCCTCTAATATAACTGTTAACGAGACAATATCTATATCATATTTATCTAACAAATCTTTTGGCACGTCCGATAAACTGTCACAGATTATCTTTAGATTTTTCATTAAGTATGCTCCTTTCTCATTTAGGCTTGTTAAACTACCTCATATTAGGGTATCCTATTTGTCTCAAAGCTTCATACACTACTATAGCAACTGAGTTTGATAAATTTAGTGACCTAGCTTTTTCAACATCTAACATAGGTACTCTGATACAAGTATCCATATTTGCTTTCAACAAAGGTTCTGGTAATCCCTTTGTTTCTTTACCAAATACTATAAAACAATTTTCTTCATATTTCACATCTGAATGTGACTGTTTAGCCTTTGTTGTAGAAAAAAAGTATTTGCTGTTTGGATACTTTTCTTGTAATTCTTCAAAGCTATCGTAATATTGTATATCAGCTATATCCCAATAGTCAAGCCCACATCTTTTTAGGTGTTTATCATCTAATGAAAAACCTAATGGTTTTACTAAATGTAAAGTTGAACCTGTTGCTGCACAAGTTCTTATTATATTTCCTGTATTTTGAGGTATTTCTGGTTCTACTAATACTATATTCAATGACATTTTTATCCTCCCTAAGTATTGCTCTTAATTTATTAAATTTTATTTTATAAACAGAATAACAATAATATTATACTATTATATATAATAATGTTAATAACAATTTTTACTTAGTTATATATAATAGTTTTCTATCTAACATTTTCATAAGTATTATTATATCAGAAAATCCCTCTTGTACAACTTACTTTGATAAAAGTTATTTCATTTCATTAATTTCTTTATAATAATTACAATCTTCTTTTATTGGGCAATCTCCACATTCTGGTTTTCTAGCTTTACACATTCTTCTTCCATGAAAAATTAACACATGATGTGAGTGTGACCATCTTTCTTTTGGTATAGCTTCCATAAGTGCAAATTCTGTTTTTTGAGGATTTGGCTCATCAACTATTCCAATTCTATTGGTAACTCTAAATACATGAGTATCTACTGCTATTGCTGGTTGATTAAATGCATTACTAAGTACAACTCCTGCTGTTTTTCTTCCAACGCCAGGTAATTTCACAAGTTTTTCTAAACTATCTGGTACCTCACCATCATATAATTCACATAGTTGTTCAGATGTATCTTTTATTTTTTGAGATTTACTTTTGTAAAGACCACAACTTTTTATCTCTTTACTAATTTCTTCAATACTCAAATCAGCAAACTCTCTTGCTGTATTGTACTTTTTAAATAACTCTGATGTAACTTTATTTACCCTTACATCAGTACATTGAGCTGATAAAATAGTCGCTATCAAAAGTTCAAAGGCTGTCCCATAATTTAACTCACATGTAGCATCTGGATATAGTTTTTCTAATTCGTCTAAAATCTTATTTACATCTTTATCATTTACTGACTTATTCTTATTTTTAGATTTACTTCTAGTTTCTTTATTTGATTTTTGTGTTTTCTTACTTGAATTAGTACTCTTTGATTTTTTGCCTGTTTCAGTCTTTTTATCTTCTTCAATATCACTAAAATTTGTTATATCTTTCTCATCAATTACCTTATCTTTTTTATTAATTACTTTATTCATTTCTTTTTTAGGTTCAACTTTATTTATATCTTTTTTCCCTTTTATGTCTTTATTTTCTTTTATCTCTTTTTCATTTATCTCTTTTAGATTTACATTTTTCATAATTATCCCCCTTTAAAATACTAATTTCTAAGACGTCATTCATACATAGTTTAATCATATCAACAAAAAATAAACATCAATATATAAAATATACAAAATAAAAATTCAATCTACATATATTTCACAAAAAAAGCAAAAACCTATTAAAGTTCTTGCTTTTTATTATACATAAATACCCATTAAATTCTATAATAAACTTATTCTTTTGATACAGTTTGTATCTTACTGAAGGATGCCAATTTTTCTTTTACTAATTTTTTTATTTCTTCAAATTTAACATCTGTCAATATCTCTATAGCTTCTTCTACTCTTTCAACTGTATATATCTTGAATTTTCCATCTACTATAGCATCATTAACTTCATCTGATAAAACAAGGTTTCTCTGATTCTTCTTAGGAATTATGACACCTTGCTCACCATTTAATCCTTTAGTCTTACATATAGAATAAAATCCTTCTATTTTTTCACTTATTCCACCAACTACTTGTATATCTCCCTTTTGATTTATAGAGCCTGTAACAGCAATATTCTGCTTAATTGGTACTCCACTAAGAGATGATAATAATACATATAACTCCGCAGAAGATGCACTATCTCCATCTATTCCACCATAATTTTGTTCAAAACAGATATACGCATTTAGTGACATTATTAAATCCTGTGCAAAGTTCTCAGAAAGGTAACCACCTAATATAAGCACTCCTTTGTTATGTATAGAGCCACTCATATTTACTTCTCTTTCTATATTTACTATACCTTTACTTCCTGGACTAGTGGTTGCTGTAATCCTTGAAGCCCTACCAAAAGAGTACTCTCCTGTACTTAATACTGATAGACCATTTATAACTCCAACCTGTTTTCCCTCTGTCTCTATTAAGGTAAATCCATTTTCAATTGATTCATCCATATGTGTCTCTACCCTATTAATTCTTTTTCTCTTTTCACTTATTGCTTTCTTAACATCACACTTCTCTGTATATTTTGAATTTCTAAACTCTGCATATGCACTTCCTTCTATCACGACTTCCATTATTTTATTAAACTTAGTTGATAATTTTCCTAAGTCACCAGACAATCTAGTGCTAAATTTGACAACTTCACCAACAGCTTCCTTAGTAAAATGTCTTAAATTATTCTTGTTACATTGAGATGCTATAAATCTAGCAATTCCCTCTTCATTATTTTCATTCTTATCCATTTCACTATCAAAATCCACAAATACTTTAAAATATTTTTCAAAATCTTCATCATATCTATATAAAATGTCATATATATAGTGGCTTCCAATCAATATTAACTTGACATTTAATGGCATATTCTCTGGCTTAATTGCTGTCTGTGTTTCCAATATTACTTTTTTTGTTTGCAAAGTCTTTTTAAGAATTTCCCAAGACATTGTATATTTTAACAGCTGGTCTGCATAAAGTACTAAATAACCTCCATTAGCCCTATGAAATGCTCCTGATAATAGCTTTGTAAAATCAGTTTTTATATTGCCATTTGCATAATCGTATTCTGCCTTTCCAAATAGATTTGCAGGACTTGGATTTATCTCTACTATAACAGGTGCTGATTCTTTATTTTTTGAGCCTCCATTATCTACAAATAGGTTAATTTTATATTTAATAAAATGCTCTTTATCATACTTATCTTTTAATTCATCTTCATCTAAATAGAATAAGTACATATATTCTATTATATCTTTCTTTATACTTTCCAAATAAACTTGAATTTTATCATAATCTTCATATTTTTCACACAATGTCTTGATGTGAGGTTCTACTACAAGTTTAGCTATCTCTTCTTCAAGCTCTAACACAGCTTTTTCAGCTATTTCTTCTAAATCTTTAATTTTATATACAACTTGTATAGCCATGTTTTCTAGTTCTCTTTTTGCCTTATAAAACTCTTCATCAGATATATCACTTTCATCTTCCTCTTCTTTCAAAGGTATAAAGACTATTCCCATTTTACTCTGTTTTAATTTAAATCCTTTTTCTTCTCCATATTTCTTAATTTGCTTTAGTAACATATCTTTTTCTATTTCATATTCGTCCAAAAGTTTATTTTTTTCTATTTCAAAACTTTCACTTTCAAACGCATTTTTAAAATCCTCTAAAAGGCTTTCAATTAACTTCTCCATATCTTTCTTAAGTTCTCTTCCAAACCCTTTTTCTAACTCAACTATAATAGGCTCTCTAGGGTTTTCAAAATTATATATATAGCACCAATCTTTATGTGTATTTTTTTGGGATGCATATTCATTCAAAACCTTTAAGGCATAAGTACTTTTTCCTGTTCCAGATTCACCAGCTAGGTATATGTTATAGGCTAGATTATTTATTCTTAGACCTAATTCCATAGCTTCTACTGCTCTTTCTTGCCCTAATATACAATCTAGTGGATTTATTTCAGATGTATTATTATATTTCAATATTCCCCCACCTCCCCATATTTAACGTTAATGATATAATATGACTTTGATACAATAAGTGTTAAAGTAAGTTCACATTAAAGTATATGAAATAGACTCTTATTATTAGTCATTATACTTATCTAAAATTATTTCCATATTTCTCTTTATTATATTTCTGCCCCTCCAACTAAAGGCTCTATCTCCATATCTTCTTTTGAATTCTTTATTTGAAATATTCTGTACCTCATCATAATCCAAATAATCTATTATATTTTCTTTAAATTCCAAAATATGAGTTGTTGGTATTCCAACATTATGTGGACATACTTCTTGACAGATATCACACCCAAATACCTTTTTACTACTCTTTAAAACAGATTTTTCTTCCTCTGACAAATCTCCTTTTTTTTGAGTTATATACGATAAACATTTCTTGGGATTCATATCATAATTTCCTAATATAGCATTTCCCGGACAATATTTTACACACTTACCACATTTAAAACAACTTTTTTCTAGTGGTTTATCTTCCTCAAATTTATAATTATTTACTATATATCCTATAAATATATAAGAACCATACTCATCAGTTATGATGTTATTGTTTATTCCAAAATATCCTATACCTGATAAATAAGCTAAATATCTGTCAACTAATGGCCCATTATCAGCAAATATCTTGTATTTAAAATCTTCTACTGTGTTAGATATATAATCACAAATTTGTTGTAAAAAGTCCTTTACTACAATATGATAGTCCCTACCATAGCAATATTTTGATAAATTTGAATTTTCATTTTTTTCTTCTCTGTTTATATGATATGGAAATGCACATACTATTATAGAATTAGCATCCTCCATTATATTTCTTGGATTAATTCTATTTTCAATTATTGGTTCTTCCATACCAGTCAAATAATCTTTTTCCTGTCTATCTTGAAGTATCTTTTTTAGATTATCATACTTATCTATACCAGCTATTCCTACACACTTTAATCCTATAAGATTACAAAATTCTTTTAATTCCTTATTATCCATAAAATTATTCCTTTTTAATCTATTTAATTCTACTCATTCTATTTAACCTATTTAATTTAGGTTATAAAACTACAATTATTATTACTATATTATAAAATGAGCTAAAGTATAATATAAGTCTCATCTCTTTATAATAATATCCATTTATACTTTAATATAACTTGTTTTATATAATATATTTCTTATTATTCTACAATAACAACTTAGTTTAAACTTTTTTTACTATTTTTTTAGTAATCATCTTACTAATATGATTTCTCTACTTTACTCCAATACTTATATCATTCAAACTTAACCTTGTAATTAAATTATCATCTATAAATTTATCACTTATAAAAGCATTAGAAATAAGAATTTGCTTTTAAATCATCCACAGATTATAATAAATACTGTATAAGGATGGTGAACAATTTGATTAAATTAACAATTCCAGGTAGACCCATTAGTAAATCTAATTTTAAACTTCATAATATAAATGGTCAAGCATGGATGCCTTCAAAGGGAAAGTATTCTAAGTATCTTGCATATGAGAACATGATTGCAGGTTTTATAAATCAACAATATCAAGGAGAAACTGTTGAAGAAAATCTAATAACCGTTTTGAAATTATACTTCCCAAACAAGAGAATGGGGGACTTACATAATTATCCAAAGAGTATTTGTGATGGTATTGAAAAAAGTGGAATAATAAAAAATGATAAACAACTTAAGCCAGTACTTTTATTTGACTTTATAGATAAGGATAACCCTAGGGTTGAAATTGAGCTTTATCCAGTATCTGAATATGATATATCTTATAATATTTTTGAGAAATAAATATTTTATATACTAGTTAATACTATAGTAATGCTGTACTATTTAAAATTATTAAAATAATATTTGTGCTATAGCTATACTCACACAAATTTTAAATTTATATGATACTTGTAACTACGTAAATTTAATACTTATAAAATTACTGCATTCATATAAATTTAATGTTTGTATATAAAGATGTATACATCTAAATAAAATATATTCACATAAATAAATCATATCCATATAAAAAGAAATCGGAGTAAACTTACTACACCGATTTCAATAAATAAAATCTATCCTAATTTTTCGACAACAGTCTTCAACATTTCTCTTATAGGAAGTTCATATGGACATCGACTCTCACAAAGACCACAGTCAATACACTCAGTAGGTTTAACATCCATAACCTCATATTTTTCTTTAGCCCACTCTTCTAGTCCATATCTAGTGTAATATCCTTCACATAAAAAGCTCAATGGTATGTTTATCCCAACAGCACAAGGCATACAGTATTCACATCTTCTACAGAATTTTTTACCTAAAGAATTTCTTATTTCCTCAATTTCTTTATTGTCTTTTTCGTCTAACACAAGATTTTCAAGCACAGCAACATTCTGTCTAACCTGCTCAACACTTTCCATTCCTGGTATAACCACATCTATATAGTCTTTAGATAATATGTACTTAATAGCTAATGTAGCATTATCTAAAGCTCCTCCAGCTAAAGGTTTCATTACTATTATACCAATACCTTTTTCATGTGCTTTTTTAAATACTTCATCCGCTTGTCCTTCAACTATATTATAAGGAAATTGTATAGTATCAAATTTTCCACCTTCTATTGCTTTTTCTATAGTCTTTAAATTATGGCTAGTTATACCAATGTGCTTTATCTTTCCTTGTTCTTTTGCCTCTAAAAGAGCATTATAAGCCATCTTGTCTTTAAAAATATTGTCATACTCCTCTTCCTTAACATTATGGAATTGATACAAATCTATAAAATCAGTTTTGAAATTATTTAAACTTATCTCAACATCTCTCTTCATTGAGTCATAATCTCTAGACATGCTTTTAGTAGCTAGGAAAAATTTATCTCTTTTCCCCTCAATAGCAATTCCAATTGCTTCCTCACTTATTGTATACCCTCTTGCACTGTCAATAAAGTTTATCCCTTGTTTTTCTAACTCATTTATGACTAAGTTAGTATCCTTTTGAGTAATTCTTTGTATTGGAATTCCCCCAAAGCCAACCCTCTTGATTTTCATATTGGTATTGCCTAAATTTCTCATATCTTTCCCCACCTAACTTTTAATTAATTTTTATATAATATAAATGTGTCACCTTTAATTATACAACAAATTATGAGAATCTTTGCAATATATTTACACTCTATTAAAATTGTACACAGTAAATAAGATTTTATTTACTAGATAGTATCTCTTTTATCATCTTAAGCTCTCTCTTATGACCTTCATCATCAAAAGGAGTCTCTAAGAAAAATGGTAGGTCTTTCAGATTAGGATGTTCCATAAAATCAATCAATGCTTTTAATCCTATCTTTCCTTCCCCTATAGGAGCATGTCTATCTTTTTTATCTCCAAATGGCATCATACTATCATTTAGATGAATAGTTTTTAACTTATTTATACCTATAACCTTATCAAACTCTTCTAAGACTCCATCTAAATCGTTCACTATATCATATCCAGCAGAAAAAATATGACAGGTATCAAGACATACACCTATTTTTTCTTTGTGTTCAATTTCGTCTATTATGCTTTTTAATTGCTCAAACTTAAACCCTATTTCAGTTCCTTTTCCCGACATAGTTTCAAGAAGTATGGTTATATTTTCATCGCCCTTAATAGCATTGTTCAATCCTTTTACTATCCTATCTATACCAAAGTCTACTCCACCACCTACATGACTTCCTGGATGAAAGCACATGTATTCAATTCCTAGCGAGTCCATCCTTTTTATATCTTCATCTATCACTCTTGTAGCAAATTCGTATACATCATCCTTTGCACCACCTAAATTCATAGTATATGGAGCATGTGCAAGTAATGGTGCGAAATTATTTGCCTTTCTAATCTCTTGAAACTTAGCTATATCTTTTTCATCAAACACTTTAGCATTTCCTCCTCTTGGATTTCTACTAAAAAATTGAAATGTATTTGCACCAATGTATACAGCTGTCTCTGCTGCCTTAGCAAATCCTTTTGCTATTGAAAGATGTGTTCCTAATTTAATCATATTTAATCTCCTTTTAATTGTACCTATATTTGTGCTAAATTTTAATTATAAATTTCTGACGAATAAGTTTTTATTTTAATATAACTATAATTTAATACAACTATAATTAATTTCATGTATATTAACTTCAAATTTTAATATTTACAATTTAATTATACCCATTTTGAGAAATTTCAAATATTATAATCTTACATATTATTTATAAATTACTTAGTCAATCCTTATATATTATATATCTATATACATACCTTACAATCCACTTATAAATCTATAACAACTTATTTATATATCTATTACAACCCAATTATATAACTATTACAATCCTTTATATAAGCAGACAAAAAAATAGAGACTAAAAACCATGGTTTTACTCATACCAAAAACTATTTTTTGATTATTAAGTAAATTCTGATGTTCAATCTCTAACCTTATGTTTTTAATTAATCCATAATTAATGGCTCTAACTAGGACATTCTTCCTCAAGTGTAGGAATTACAACCATTGCTATATCATACTTAGAACCTTCAACGTTGTGTTGTCTTTTATTTAAAATTTCATCTATCTTTGATTTCATAGCATCACTGAGTTCAACTAATTCATCATGAGTAAGAGAAATATCATGATAATCAACTATATTTTCATTTTCTAAAACATCTTCTTCTGCTGCCTTATAAAAAACTTCACTCATGTTTTCAAATTTTGATATGTACAATTCTTCTTTTTCTTCCCCATTGTCTAAAGAAAAATTAAGTATCCTATTCCCTATAACCACATTTTTTGCGCTTGGATAATAGTATTTTTCCACAATCCCCGACTTTATTTTTTCCTCAACTAATTCTAAAATACCAACTTTGTATAACATTTTTATATGGTAGTTTATTTTTGCATGAGGTTCTTCCAATAATTGAGATAATTGTTTTGCTGACAATGGCGATTTGTCAAATGCTTTTAGAATATCTATTCTACGTGGATGTGCAATAGCCTTTATGCACTCCAAATCTCGTAATACCAATACCTCTTTCATTGACCCCTCCTAAAAAATTTATTTAATTCATATTTCTTTACAATTTAATTATATATTAAATTATATGTTGTTGTCAAAAAAATCCTTTCTTAAAATTTTAAAAAATATTTAATTTGAGTTTATTTGACAACTCCTCTAAAACTTTAACTCCTGCGACGCTGTTACCTTTTTTGTCAAGTGCAGGTCCATAAACACCAATACCCATACGCCCTGGCACAGAAGCCATTATACCACCTCCAACTCCAGATTTTGCAGGAATGCCAACTTTAATAGCAAATTCCCCAGAAGCATCATACATTCCACAAGTCATCATAAATGTTTTGACAATTCTAGAAACCATTTCACTCATCAGATGCTCACCATTTTCTATGTCTACTCCATAATTAGCAAGATTTATACCAATTCTAGCCAAATCTATGGAATCTACTTCAATTGAGCATTGTTTAAAATAAAGGTCTAAAACATCTTCTACATTACCTCTGATAAACCCATCACTTTTCAGTAAGTAAGCCATTGCTCTGTTTCTATCTCCAGTCATTTTTTCAGACTTATAGACATCATAGTTTATTCCTATATTATCATTTTTTGCTAATTTCCTAAAGAAACTAAGCATTCTTTCTTCTTTTTCTTCCAAACAACTCCCATTTATAAGAGAAGTAGTTACTATAGCCCCTGCATTTATCATTGGATTACAGGGTTTTTTTGTGTCATTAATTTCAAGTTTCATTATAGAATTAAACGGGTCTCCACTTGGCTCCATTCCAACGTTTGAAAAAACGTCTTCCCAATCATTGTCCATAAGTGCCATAGCAAGCACAATTGGTTTTGAAATACTCTGTATAGTAAACTTTGTGCTACAATTTCCCGCACTGTAAAGATTGTTTTCACTATCTATAATGCAAATTCCTAAATCATTTCTTCTAGCATTTTTTAATTCTGGTATGTAACTAGCGACTTGTCCGTAATTAGTATATTTCTTATTAGAACTTATAATTTCTTTTAATAATGTCTCATCTAACGTATTCATAGGCACCTCTTATATTATGATATATATATTCTATTTTAGCACAGATTTATACTATAATAAAACAGTGTTAAAGAAAATTATACTTTAAAGCTATTTTCTACAAGAATTTATTCATTTTTCAATCAATTTAAAACACTTAATAGTTTGATAGTTCAAACTTTATGTCTTCAGATATATCCTAATAAATATCCTAAAATCTATAACTATTATAGCAAAATAAAATGGCAGTTTTTTTAACTGCCATCTATTACTAACAAATCCAAGAATAACTACTATATCTCAAATTAATAATCACTCTATGGTATTGTATCACTACTAATCGACTATTTTACTTCCTCCAATAAATTCCCTAAGAATTGAAGTTCCTGGTATATCAGAAGTATCATCTAGCTCTACAAAATATTGTAAAAACTTTAGTAACCTAGTTGCTTCAATGTGAGCAGGGTTATCTTCTTTTATTTCTTCCAATAAAGGTTTAGCAAATCGCTTTAAAACTGCTAATTCATATACACAAGCAGAATTAAATATAGCATCTGCTTCATCTTGATATGGGAATATATTCTTCTTTTCGCCTCTTCTAACTGATGCCCATTGTAAGATAGTATTATCAGCACTATATCCTCTAAAATTATAATCTCTAACAATTCTTCTTATCATTCTCAAATCAGCAGTAGGAATTCTATTATGGTCATCCAAGTTTATTTGAGTAAGGGCACTTATGTATATCTTAAATTTATCTTCATCTGGTATAGATGATGTTAAAATAGGATTTAGCCCATGTATACCTTCTAATATAATTGGTTGGTTTGAGTCTATCTTTATTTTTTTACCTGTATATTCTCTCTCTCCTTCTTTGAAGTTGTATCTTATAGCATCAATTTCTTCACCTGCTAAAAGTCTCTTTAAGTCTAAGTTAAATTTTTCTAAATCTATAGCATAAATTGATTCAAAATCATAGTTTCCATATTCATCTAAAGGAGTATGTTTTCTATCTATAAAATAGTCATCTAAAGAAATAGAAATAGGATTTAAATTATTCACTCTGAGATGTATAGATAATCTATGAGCAAAACTTGTTTTTCCAGACGAAGACGGAGCTGCTATTAAGATTACTCTCTTATTATTCTCTTTTATCATATCTGCTATTTGAGATAATTTTTTTTCATGTAATGCTTCAAATGTCCTTATTATGTCTCCATATTCATTATTTTCTATTATCTTATTAAGTGATACTACCTTGTCAATTCCCATAAGCCTTGACCATTCTTCTGCTTCATAATATATACTTGATAACTTAGGCTGAGGTATAAATTTCATAGGTTTAGTCTTATCTTCTTCACTAGGACCTAAAATTATAACGCCTCCATTGTAAAGCTCAATATCAAATGATTTTATATAACCAGTTGATGGTAGCATATACCCATAAAAATGGTCTATATAGTTTCTACACTTATATACTTTAGCACTATCATACTCTTTATATTTTAAAAGCTCTGCCTTTTCATGCATTTCATTATTTTCAAATATAGAAATAGCCTCATCTCTTGTCACTTCAACTTTTTCTATTGTATAATCGTTGTTTACTATCTCTTGCATCTTGTTTTTTATGTTTTCAACATCCACTTCTTTAAGTTTTCTATCTATGTGAACTTCACAGTATAGCCCACCAGATAGTGAATGTTCTATTGTAACCCTACTATCCCAAAATATTTCTCTACAAGCCATCACAAATACAAAGGACATGACTCTAAAGTAAACTCTCTCACCATCTTCATTAGTAGTATCTAAAAAATTTATCTCACAATCATTTTTCACTTTGCAATTTAGCTCTTTTAATTTATTGTCTACAACTGCAAGTGTTATATAACCCTTATGCTCATCGCAAAATTCCTTTGCTATATCCCCTAATCTAATTCCTAAAGAGTTTTCTTCTAATGAATATTCTTTATTTTTTCCTTCTATTTTTAAGTTTATTTTTTTCACTTCAACATCTCCTTCCTTTTGATGAATACAAATTTTAATCAACGAGGCATATCAACAAGTTAAAGAGAGGTATTTAACCCTCTCCTACAATACGATTTAATTTACTTATAGTATCTTCAATGTCTTCGTAATTTATTTCTAAAACTAAATATTCTGCATCTAATTTTAAGACCTCTTTAATCCCCTCTTCAGATAAAATTCCTTTTCCTATACCTACATGTGTATCATTGATACCATCATTATCACTTAAGTGTATCAACTTTATTTTATCCTTCAAGTTCTTTATATAATCATCCTCATCAATTAAACAGTGTCCAGTATCGTAACAAAAACAAATCTTAGAATTTTTAATCCTATTAAATATATATTCAAAATCATAGGATATATTTCCAATATTTGAAAAATCCCCACTTTTTGAATAAGTATTCTCTATACATATATATGAGTTTGTATTTACCTTATCTAAAAAATCTACACTATTGTCTAAATACTTGTTCCTATTCCTTTTAAGTCTATTTGTCATAACATATCCCAAGTGAAGATTAAAATACCTTATATCAAATCCTTTGAGCTCAAATTCCATTTTCTCAATAAAATTTATCCATGAATCTCGTATATACTCTATATTTTCACAAGTATTTAACTCCATAGGTAAGTGTACCCCTACAGATAATCCTAGCTTATAAATTCTATCTTTATATTTACATAACTCACTACATTCACATATATTGTCAAGCCCAATCTCTAAATGAGTTATTTGCTCTATCTTTTCACAAATATCTAAAGCCTCCTCAAGATTAAACAATAAGGATGCTACACCAACTGCCATACAAATCACCTACTCAAAAATACCTATATCTGTAAAAGGAAATACTCTTAAAATAACTTTTCCTTTAATATTTTGTTCATCTACTAATCCAACTTCTTTATATCTACTATCCAAACTTACTTCCCTATTATCTCCCATCGCAAATACTTTTCCCTCAGGAATCACCATATCAATATCGCCTTCAGTATAATTATCATGTATATATGAAACTTCATTTAATAACTTTCCATTTATATAAACCTTTGAATCCATAATCTTTAGATGGTCACCAGGTACGCCTATAACCCTTTTTACAAGTTCTTTTTTTCTTCCATTGTCTTGTAATAAGTCAGTCTTAAATATCATTATATCTCCACATTTTGGTTCTGATAATTTATATGTCATCCTATTTGCTACCAAATAGTCATGTGACTTAAGTGTTGGGTACATTGATTCTCCATTTACTAGTGTAGGTTTTATAAAACGAGTTATAATAAATGCAAAAAAAAGTGCAGTAATAATTATTTTTATCCACTCTACAATCTCTTCTTTAATAGTTTCATTCATTCACAAATTCTCCTTTATAGTTATATTATCTTTATTAATAATGCGTTTTTAACATTATCTTTTAGATAAGTCTACTAAATAAGGTGTTGTCTTTTTTATACAGACAACTATTGTGCATGGTCTGGTGATTTCAGTTAATCAGCGATTGCTCCAAATTTTATATGTTTAGTCAATAGTTCCTATCTTAGAAAATGGATACAATCTGACTAGAACTTTTCCTAAAACGGTATGCTCGTCGACCAATCCAACCTCATCGTATCTACTATCTAAACTTTTTTCTCTATTGTCTCCCATAGCAAATAATTTTCCTTCTGGAACTACGATATCAATATCTCCATCAGTACGATTATTATGTATATAGGAAGTCTCATTTAACAATTTATCATTTACATATACCTTGGAGTCTTGTATTTTTACATGGTCACCAGGAACCCCGATGACTCTTTTTACTAAGTCTTTTTTCTTTCCATTTTCTTCTGTTAAGTCGGTTTTGAATACTATTATATCTTTGTATTTTGGCTCTCCTACCTTGTACGCGATTCTATTAACTATTAGGTAATCACGTTCAACTAGTGTAGGATACATTGATTCGCCCTTAACTATTGTTGGCACTATAAAACGAGTTATTGCAAATGCCAAAACAAGAGCTATGACAATCACTTTTATCCATTCTACAATTTCTTTTTTAACTGCTTCACCCACTAAAATCGTCTCCTCTGTGTTAAATATTAAGTCAATCTACAGCAAAATAATCTACCATAAACTTACAATATAAATATTATACTTCTTTTTTCTACTAGTTTAAAATAATTTTCTAAGACCTTTAGGATAATGATTCTTAATTACACCAGCAGATTCTTTTCCCCAGCCTAGAGGTATGCCTTCAACTGATACCAAAATCCACCCTCTACTTTCATTAGAATTTACAACATCCCCTTTTAAATATTTAAGAATTGAATCACTCTGTACACTAAAGTTTTCAACATTTTTTACATCTTCAACCTTTAAATAATGAGATAGTGCATGAGAAGGCTCAAATCTATTCTTCTTTAAAACCCCTAAATGCAAACCGTATCTCAATACTTTTAGTTTTTTCGTATCTGGATATACTTCTGGAAGTAAGTACAAGTTTTCTCCTCTTAAATAAAATTTATTTTTTTTATTGCTATAAAAATCAACCTTTAAAAATTTCTTTTCAAACTCCCTATAATCCTTTATTTCTTTATCTAAATTTTTTATTTTTAATTCTTTTACATTACACTCTTCATCTTCTAATTTTTTTATCTTAGCAACAAAATGACCTTCTCCCTTTATTTTATGAGGCCATAATCTTTCCATTTCAATAAGTTCTGCATGTGGATACTCGCTAATAAACTCCTTTATAACATGCTCATTTTCTTCTCTTGAAAAAGTACATGTTGAATAAATTAAAATACCATCTTTCTTTAACATTTTATATCCATCTCTTATAATTTCTTTTTGAATAGATTGACATTCTAATACCTTTGCATAACTCCAATCTGATATGGCTACCTCGTCCTTTCTAAACATACCCTGACCAGAGCAAGGTGCATCTATAACCACCTTATCAAAATACCCATTAAATGTCTTTCTTAAGCTTTTAGAATCGGTATTTGTTATAATACAATTTTTCACTCCAAATCGCTCTAGATTTTCACCTAAAGCCTTAATTCTACTAGCATTAATTTCATTAGATACCAATAGACCTGTATTATTTAATTTAGACAGTATATATGTAGATTTTCCACCAGGAGCAGCACACATATCCAGTACTTTATCTCCCTCTTTAATATCTGCTTTTGGTATCACACTCATGGCAGAAGGCTCTTGCAAATAATATGCTCCAGCCTCATGCAGTGGATTTCTACCAGGTCTATTGATTTTATCATCATAATAAAAACCCTCTTCTGCCCATGGTATCTGAGATAAATCAAATAAATTCAATTCCAACAGTTTCTTTTTACTAATTTTTAATGTATTTATTCTAAGACCAGTAGTCTTGTCTTCATCATAACTTTTTATAAAATCATCATATTCATCTTGTAGTATCTCTCTAATATCTTCTAAAAATTCTTTTGGTAAATTTGCCAAATTTATAATCCCCCTTCAATCTGCTTTGCTTGTTTGTCATTTATTACTTTTAACTGTTTATGTCTTTTACTTGAATGTTATTTTCTTTTCTTTTTCTTAAGATTACCAAAAAACACCTTTTTGGAGTTATTCATATATTTCTCAAGTTTATCAAGATTTACTTTCCATAAAATTATCACATAAACTATAAGTAATATAATAGCCCATCTATATTCTATCATCAATATAAAATCAAAAACTCCATGTAATAAAATTGGAAGCAATACAGCCATAAATAAGTACTCACGTCTCTTATTTTTATTTCCTTCAAACTTATACTTAGAGATATAGTACCCCATAGTAATAGCAAACATTACATGAGCTGGAATAGATATAATTGCTCTATTAATGCCAACTTGAAGTGCTAAATTGCCACTCTCAGAAAAAATATAGACTATATTCTCAATTGTTGCAAATCCTAAAGCTAAAAATACAGAATAAATAATACCATCTAACTTTTCGGTAAAATGTTTTTCTTTAATTAGTGCTGGAATTAGTATCAGAGCTTTTATGCCTTCTTCTACAAGCCCTGCAACTACAAATGATACATATATTAGTTCTGAATATCCTTCAAATACATTAAATTTCATCAGTAAATTCTCTAAAAGTATAATTATAATACTTAAAAAAGCACCTATTAGAAAAAATTTAATTAGATGAATTAGAGGCTCTCTGCAATATCTATCTTTAGACCTTATCCAAAATAAACCTATCAATATAGGAACTATTGCTAATAAAAATAAATCCAGCTTCATAGACTATTTTCCTTTCGAAATTTTTAATTCACTTCTGCTCAAAATTTTTAATTCATTTCTGTTTTATAATACCTATTTATTTTTAGCTTATTTTGTTTTAAATACACTCTAAAATAGACATTAAATTATTCAAATTCAAATATACTAAAATATTTAAAAAAATTTAAATTTATATCTATATTATTTAACAAATCTCAAGCTATATTCATATCTTGAAATATAAGGGAACTAAATTCATTTAAAGAAAGGGTGATTTGATGCAAGATGGTTTCTTAACAGTAAGTATAATCGATGCTACTAACAATAGACCTATTCAAAATGCAACAGTAAACATATATTCAATGTCTAATGGTAGCCAAAGCTCATCAACTTTATACCAAAACCTAACGAGTAATGAATCTGGTCAAGTGACTGGATTAGTATTACCAGCACCAGATGTAGATTACTCTCTACAGCCATCTGATGTTAGACCTTACAGCCAGTATATAGTAGAAGCCATAGCCGATGGATATGAAACAGTTGTCATAGAAGGAACACAATTATTAGCTACAATTGAAGCGAGACAGGGAGTTCCCATGTTTCCTAGAACAAGAAGTAAACGTTCTTTCTCAAGACAAAGTGAATTGATTTTTGATATAGGAGAACATACTCTATATGGTACTTATCCTCCTAAAATTCCAGAAAGTGACTCAAAACCATTGCCACCTCCTACTGGTTTTGTTGTATTGGATAACCCTGTAGTACCCGAATTCATAGTAGTTCATGATGGTCTTCCAGAAGATTCATCAGCACCAAACTATTGGATTCAATTTAAAGAATACATTAAAAATATAGCTTCATCTGAAATATACTCAACTTGGCCACAACAGACAATCTATGCAAATGTAATAGCTATAATATCATTTACTTTAAATAGGGTATTTACTGAATGGTATCGAAATAAAGGATATAATTTTACAATAACTTCATCAACTGCATATGACCATAAATTTATAAACAACAGAAACTTGTTTGAACCAATTAATATAGTTGTAGATGCTATATTTAACACATTTATAAAAAGACCTCCTACAGCAAGACAGCCACTATTAGCACAATATTGTGATGGTCAAAAATCCCAATGTCCTAACCAAATGACTCAGTGGGGAAGTAAAGATTTAGGTGACCAAGGATACGACTATGAAAGTATACTAAGATTTTATTATGGAGATGAGATAGTATTTGAAAAAGCACCTATAGTAAGTGGTGTTCCTGTATCATTCCCTGGTACTACATTACAAGTTGGCTCCACTGGACAATATGTTAGAACTATACAAAATCAGTTAAATGCTATATCTAACTCTTACCCAGCTATCCCAAAAGTAAGAGAAGATGGTATATATGGAACAGACACGGAAAATGCTGTTAAAACATTCCAAGGAATTTTTGGTTTACCTCAAAGTGGAGTAGTAGATTTTAAAACATGGTATGAAATATCTAGAGTCTATGTGGCGACAACTAGAATAGCTTCTCTAAATCCTTTAATTTAAAACTTGATTTAGAATTTATTTTAGATTATTAATTCAAAATAAAAAATGGCTGTTATGAACTAATCTATACTATAAGTATTTTTACTTATAAGTATCCTAGTCCTAACAGCCATTTTTGTAGTTATAACATATTGTTTTAGAATCTTAAAACTTTAAATGGGGGATTTTAAGCTTCTTAAAAACAGTACTCGCAAATTTAATTTTCTTTAAAAGCTTATCTTTATTTTTAAATTTAATAAAATGTTACTTCATAATGAAAATATTGCTTAGTTATTATAAATATAAATAATATTATTTTTAAAATTATTCCTAGTTAAATGATAATTTTGATTCATCAATAAACTTAACTTGCAACCTTAGATTTATTGGCTAAAGCTAATATTAGGCCTAAAGCTATAGATGCAAATGCAGAAGCAATTACTCTATATTCAGCAGGGAATAAGAATACAATTGTATGACATGGTATCCAGAAAAATGGTATAGTTTTTAAAACACTAAAACCAAGGTAAGCGTTCCAATCTACTATATTTACCACATCTTTAAGTGTTACCTTAATCCCCTTTTCAACTTCATATTTTTTGTCTATAAAACAGTCCATAACCTTATGGAATAAAAATACAGTTGGTGACATTAGTATGTTCATAGTTGCGCTCTTAAATAAAGCATTTGCAAAAGCTATTCCCTCAAAAGGAAGCATACCATCCACTTGCGCTTGACCTACACCTGCTGAGTAGATTGACATAGCATATGTGGTAACTAGACCTATTATTCCCCAGACTATTGCTCTGTAAAAGACTCCTACTGGTATTTTCCAGTCTTTATGCAAAATTCTAGCACCAAGTAAATCTCCCATTGTAGCTAGTACAGCAAACTTGAAAAAACCTCCAATATATGGATGTGCACCTGTTGCTGCCATAAACACTTCTCTACTACTTGGTATCGCTAATATAGCAATAATACAAATAAGAATTCCACTCCATATAAAATCGCCTTTTTTCATATTATAAATACTATTTAATATATAAATAGTTCTCCTTCCTGTCAAAGATTTATTTAATTTACAATTTATTTGTAATTATTTATTAACTATTGCCTATTAGATACTCATTTTCCATATTTAAATTTATAAAATTCTATTTTAAAATGATTGTCTTACAATCTTAATATTTGATTATTTATTTTTATATTTTTTATTTATTTTTTACCCTAACCCTTTATCTATCTATTTTTCAACTAGTCTTATTCACAATCATCTTATAATTTATTTTGTGATTGATTTCCTACCCTAACCCTTTATCTATTTTTCAACTAGTCTTATTTTCAATTATCTTATAATTTGTTTTGTAATTATTTTCTTACTCTAACACTTTATTTTGTTTTTTAATCACCTCCTTTTATAACCTTCTATACATTCATTTACAGTTATTTTTTCTATAACATTTACATATTTATCACTTTATTTTTAAACATTCATCCCTTCCTTTAAAGCTTTTATATTAATTTCTATAAATTTAGGCTTAACCTGTTGTGACACTATTTTTTCCCAATCTATATCATCCTCTACCTTTAGAGCTTTAATCAATGCTCCTAAAAGAACCACATTCATAACTTTTTCGTTTCCAAGACCTCTTGCAATATCAACTGCCTTTATCACTGTTACATCCACTTTTTCTTTAATATCATCTATTATATTTTCAGGATAATCCACTCTACCTGTTAAAATTGGTGCAGAAGGCATTTCATAATCATTCACTACTAATTTACCATCAGGTTTTAGAAAATCAAGATATCTCAAAGCTTCCATAGTCTCAAATGAAACTAATACATCAACATCTCCTTTTCCAAGTATAGGAGAATGTACTTTTTCACCATATCTAACTTGAGTTGTCACACTACCTCCTCTTTGAGCCATTCCATGAACTTCTGACATCTTAACATCATATCCAGCATCAATAAGACCAGCAGAAAGTATTTTACTTGCTAAAACAGTACCTTGACCTCCTACACCTGATAACAATACATTTTTAACCTCTTTCATTATTTTTCACCAACCTTTTTTATAGCATTCACTGGACACACTTGTGCACACACTGTACAACCTACACATTGAGCTTGATTTATACTTGATTTCTTTTTAGATTTATCAAATCTCAAAGCAGGACATCCTGTTGTAAGGCATTTCTTACATCCAATACACTTCTCATCATCCACACTACAAACTGATGGTATAAGGTCAAATCTCTTTTTATCATCTTCAGTAAATTTTTTTAGTGCACATGGCCATCTTGTAATTATTACTGAAGGTTCCTCAATTGATAAAGCCCAATCTAATGCTCCCTTAACTTCATCCAACTTATTAGGATTTACAACTTTTACATTCTTACATCCTAAAGCTTTTACTATAGTCTCAATATCCATCATTTCAGTAACATCACCTTGTAATGAAAATCCAGTTCCAGGATTCTCTTGATGCCCTGTCATACCAGTAATTCTGTTATCAAGAATACATGTTACAGTATTACTTTTATTGTAGATTATATCTATAAGCCCATTTATTCCTGTATGGAAGAATGTTGAATCTCCTATTGTACTTATAGTTCTCATATTAATATTATTTTTAGTAAATATTTTTTGCGCCCCATGAGCTACCCCTGGGCCTCCTCCCATACATATACAGGTGTCTTTAGCATTTAAAGGCTCTGCTCCTCCAAGTCCATAACATCCTATATCTCCACTTATAAGTACATTTTTAACTTTTCCTAACTCATAGAAAAATCCTCTGTGTGGACATCCTGCACATAATGTTGGTGGTCTACCTACTATCTTTTCTTTACTATATTCTATTAATTCTCTTTTTTCTCCCAAGATTGATTGCGCTATTATATCTGGATTTAACTCGCCTATATTAGGTATCTTCTCCTTACCAATACAAGATATGTTATTCTCTTTTAAATGTTCTTCTATATAAGGTTCTAATTCTTCAATTACATAGACAGTACCTACTTGTTCTGTAAACTCCCTAATCTTCTTAGTTGGAAGAGGGTATGTAAATCCTAATTTTAAGTATGATACAGTATCCCCAAACACATCTTTAGCATACTCATAAGAAGCACCTGAGGTTATTACACCAATTTTTTTATCATTCCATTCTATAAAGTTTAAATCCGTTTCATTGGAAAATTCCTCAAGTTTTTTTAATCTATCTTCAAGCTTAACTCTAAGTGCTCTTGAAGTAGCTGGTATAGCATCAAATTTAGAAAGATTCCTTTCATATTTCTTTACAATTGTTTCCTCTTTTTCTCCTAACTCAACTAGACCTTTACTATGGCATACTCTTGTAACCATTCTAAATAAAACTGTAGTATCATATTTTTCACTTATTTCAACAGCTGCCTTTAACATATCTTTACATTCTTGACTATTACTTGGTTCTACCATAGCTATTTTGGCAAATTTAGCATAATGTCTGTTATCTTGTTCATTTTGTGATGAATGCATTCCTGGGTCATCACCAGATACAATAATCATTGCACCATTTACTCCCATATATGCATATGTAAATATTGGGTCTGCTGCGACATTTACTCCAACATGTTTCATAGCTGCAAGTGCTCTCCCACCTGCAATAGATGCTCCTATTGCAGACTCTACTGCCACTTTTTCATTTGGTGCCCATTCTGCAATTATGTCATCTTTATATAGTGCTATATTTTCTAGTATTTCAGTACTTGGTGTTCCTGGATAAGCAGCTGCATAGGATATACCAGCTTCATAAGCTCCACGCGCTACTGCCTCATTTCCTGTAAGCAATTGTTTCATGATTCTCCCCCCTTAGAAATAATACTCTTTTGATAGCTAATCAACATATTCTAGATGTTGATTAGTAAACAATGATAAAATTAATCCTCAAAAATTTGTAATCATATTATTACTTTATATATTAAGCAATTGCTATGCCAAGAAGTTTAAATTTTTTAAAACCCCTCTTAAAAATGCTAAATTGCTTATTTTCTTTAACTTTTAATGAATCTAATAGATAACATTTAATTTTCGTTAGAATTTTCAGAATGTTTTAATTATTAATTTAGATAAAAAAAAATAATGTTAACATTTCTTAACATACATTAAAAAATGTTAACATTATAAATTGGGTTTAATACTTTTACTTTGACTTGATTTATTTTTATTCTGTTTTTCCTCTAATTCTTACTTCTTTTCTCACTTAGACTTTAGCTCTCTTATTACTTACTTGAGTCTCATTCTAATCTCACTCAATATATTCAATTACACTTGTCTAAGCTTTTTAATACTTTTTTACTTCTCTTTAACAAACTTAAACTTCATTTGGGTAGCACAGTTGATGAGTATTTAAATAATCATCAACTGCATTGTTTATATCATAACAGTAGCCTAATGTATTTAATCATGCTTATTTAGGGTTTTAAGATATTCTTTGAGATTATATTTAACACTAATTAGTTGCTACATAACTTGAAGAAATTGCAAGTTGAGACCCATCTTCATTTTCTATAATGATAGGCTTCATAATTTTTAATCCTTCAGTTTTTATCTTCTCTAACTCTTGTTCCATTATCTTAATTGTTTTTTCAAGGTCTTCTTGACTTACATCTTTAGTTGCATTAGGGTCTTTAGCATATGCTTTCATTTCTTCAATATGTTTAGCATATTCATCATAAGTATAATACTCTACTCCATACTTTTCTAAGGCAGCAGGGTCAGTTATTCCTGATTTGATTAGAGAATCAAACTTCTCTAGTGTAATATTAGATACATCACTATTTCCATTAGCAAATACTGAACCTGTTCCTCCTAATACTACGGCTGCTGCCATCATTGTACCTATAAGGGATTTTTTTATTTTCATAATTAATCTTCCTTTCTTAGAGATTTATTTGGGTATAGTAGTTTATAGTGACTATTGCAATAGTTATTAACTACATCTTTAGACTATCACAATAGTCACTTTCGTGTCAAGTATTTTTACACTTTTTTTAATAAAAAAGTAATGTTAATATTACAAGCTGAGTAAATTATCTACCACAGAAACTTATAAGCCCATTTCCGTTGTCTATTCTGATAGGCTTCATAATCTTTAATCCTTCATTTTTTATCTTCTCTAAATTTTGTTCCATTATCTTAATTGTTTTTTCAAGGTCCTTTGCAGACATATCTTTAACTTCATTAGGGTCTTTAGCATATGCTTTTAACTCTTCAATATTTTTAGCATACTCTTCATAAGTATAATACTCTACTCCATACTTTTCTAAGTCAGCAGGGTCAGTTATTCCTGCTTTGATTAAAGAATCAAACTTTTCTAGTGTAATATTAGATACATCACTGTTTCCATTAGCAAATACTGAACCTGTTCCTCCTAATACTATAGCAGCTGCCATCATTGTACCTATAAGGGATTTTTTTATTTTCATAACCAATCTTCCTTTCTTAGAGATTTATTTGGGTATAGTAGTTGATAGTGACTATTGCAATAGTTGTTAACTACACCTTCAGACTATCACGATAGTCGCTTTTATGTCAAGTATTTCTGTAATTTTTTTAATAAAAAATACTATCTCAAAATAATTAATTTTATTTTGAGATAGTATTTTAATTCTAAATCTCTTATATTGCTAGGATTTATGGTTCTTTTACAGAAGTTCTATATTGTACTTTGCTAACTGACAACAAATTTCCTTGTCTTGATATAACTAAACCATTCTCATCATAACCATTCTTCTGAATTGAATAATTTTTTGAATTAGTATAAGATATATCATTGTAATTACTTGATTTATTCACAGACATATATTTATTACTTTTAAATTCAGTTGATTCACTCACAGATTCATCTTCATTACTTTTAGATTTACTCACTTTATTCATGGATTCATCTTCATTACTTTTAGATTCATCTTCTTTGTTGCTAGATGTCTTTGACATACTAACAGAAATGCCTGAATCTACATTTGGAGAATATAAACTAGATGATTTATTACTTAATGAAATTTCACTTTTATTACTTTGCTCACTTTTTGTTAAATCAAAAGATTCAACTTCATTAATTTCTTTATTCCCTGTTGCGAAAACAAGACTTGTGCTACAAACTAATACAGTTGAAACTAAAAAAGTAACATAAGTTGACTTTTTAAACTTCATAACATTAATTATTCTATCTTCTATCTTTGTTTTTCCAAATCCATTGTAAATAGCCATTGAAAATGGATTATTCTCTTCTGCTAAACTTATCAATGCAGTTGCATAATCAGCTCTGTATTCTTCCCCAATCATATTCATCACTTTTTCATCGCAACTAAATTCTATATCTTTATTTAATAAAAAAAACATCACCCAAACTAAAGGATTAAACCAATGAATAACAAGAGCCAAAAGCATAAACAACTTCAGCATATTGTCAAGCCTATTAATATGAACCATCTCATGAGTCAAAACAAAGTTTAAAGTCTGATTATTACCATAGTCCATTTGCTTTGGTAAAATAATACGTGGTTTTAAAATGCCAGATGTAAGCGGTGTCTTAGTAAATTCAGATACACAAACCATAAATTTTCTAAAACATCTATTCTCACATATCCATTTTTTAATAAAATCATGGTTTTTTATATGTATTGAAGTTTTAAAAAGATTAATTATTTTAATATACTTAGAGCATAAAAATATACTAAGTATAATAGTAACCACAAAAGACAAAATACCTAACATCTCCAATATTGTAAGATTTTCAATATCAGATAGTACTTTATTGTTAGAAGTATTTTTACCTATAGAGTTACTGACTTCCTTAAGAGTGTAATCTTCAGTTGATGTAGCTCCTAATTCAACATTAAAAGTAGATTCAATTATACTATAAATACTAAAACCAGAGTTTAAACTTACTGGTATAAGAAGCTTAAACAAGACAATCAACCATAATAATACAAACACCTTCTTAGGTAATTTTTTAAATAAACATGCTCTTATGAAAATAATAATTAAAAGTAAAACTCCAGAAGTAAAACTCATTTCTAACAGTTTAATGAACATAAATCTTACCTCACTTTAATTTTTCGACAATCTGCTTAAGTTTTGTAATATCATCACTTGAAAGATTTTCTTTATTGATAAAAGCTGAAAGAAATTTCTCTGAAGACCCTCCAAACATTTTATTAATTAGTGTTTCTGTTTCCTGTTTTTGCACTTCTTCTTTACTTATTAAAGCCTTACAAACAAAATTTGGTTCAATTCTCTCTATAGCGCCTTTTGCTACTAATTTTTTTATAACTGTATACGTAGTATTTCTATTCCATCCTGTTTCTTCTTTTAAGATTTTTACTAGCTCCCCGGCCTTACTTTCTCCTATCTCCCATAGAACTTCCATTACCTTAAGTTCTGAATCAAATAATTTTATTTCCATATAAAATCGCTCCTCAAATATGGTTATCGCAATAGTCATTACTATAATTAAAAACTATCATAATAGTCTATACTATGTCAACCATTTATTTTTTAACAACAAAAACTGCCTTTTAAGAAAATCATTCTTACAAAAGACAGTTTTGCCAATGCTATACTTTAATGTTCAAGTTAAAACTACATTTTATTTAACTGTAAAACTATCTTAATACATAGAATAAGATTTTTCTTTATCTAATAATACATCCTCTACATCTGGATTTTCTTTTAATAATTGTCTATAAAAATTACAGTTAGTAACTCCTACATATGGAATTAGCCATAATAAACCTATTCCAAGAGTAACTATTGATAGTATATACCATCCTATAAAGCTAAGGTTTAGTACAAATAATTTAAGTACGTTTCCTTTCATCATATCTAAACTGGCACCCATTGCCTTAAATACGCCCAAATTATCTTTATCCTCACAAATTAAGAAAGCAGCTTGAGAAACATATAATAGCAATATATAAACTGGTAGCATAAGAACAAGTATTATAAGAACTAAAGTTATTCCAGTAGAAATAATAGTTCCTATCCCAACACTATCACTTGATAGATATTCAACTGCTCCACTAGTAAGTAAAACCCCAAATGATAAAAATGCGCCTATAATTGTGATTATAAAAGAATAAATATAAACAGCAATTGATTCTAATACATAAAGTCCAAAACTTCTTAAATAAATTCTTCCATTTACAAAGATATTTCCTATTTTTACTTTTTCATCTTTAGTAATCTTCAAGAACATACACGTAAATCCTGCTGTAACACAAAAACCTATTATAGCCACTACAATAGTAGTTAAAGGTTCAAAAGGCAATCCTACAATTGATATTAGTACTATCACTGCAATATATACTGCCATAGCAATTGCACATGTACCCCAGTTTCCAGACAATTGAGCTTTGGACACTCTTTTTAATTCTTGCCTTGATACCATAAAAACACCCCTCTCATTTTATAAAAACTTTTTTAAAATACATAAATAAACTTTTAACGTATAATATAATATTAATATATCATATTTTCGACTATATAACACACAATTATTCACCATGTTTTATCAAGATATATCATAATTGTATTGTTAGTTTTATATAGTCAATATTAGCAAACATATCAAATAAATTTGATTATACAATAGATACTAAAACAAATTATATTAAATACACTTTATTTAGCAAAAAATTTATTTATTATTTGGTGAGATAAGTTATTTACTAAGTATAATTTATAAAATAAACAAATAGCTTATAAAATATAATTTATATGTTTAGAATAAAATAAACTATCCTCCAAACATTTTATTATATGTTTAAAAGATAGTTTTTGTGTTTTTAAAATAAATTAAATTGTATATATTCCTTCACATAATTTTTGTATATTACTAGGTGGTTGCCATTTACCATCTTTTTTAGTATATGTAATTAAAGTTGTAACATCCTTAGTTGGCTTTTTATTGTAAAGGTCTATAATCATTTTTGCCATATCATCTTGAACTTCTTTTTCTTTTTTGTTGTAATTCTTTTCATCAGTTACATATGATTTTACTAAAGTATTTGCTTCAGACATTACTTTACTAGTATCTAATGCTTTACTTACAACTTTTAAAGTTATCTTATCCTTACTAGAAGAATCTACTGTTACAGTCTTTTCAACACCTTGGATTAACTTAACAATTGTGTCGTATATCTTTTCAGCATTTTCTTTACCATAAAGAGGTGTCAATTGAGCTAACATTGAAACCTTGTCCTTACTATTATAAGTTTGAATTTGTTTATATTCAACTTCTGTTAATGCGTCAGAAATTCCCTTTTCGTCATATTTATACATTTCTAGTGCGGCTAAATTAGCTTCAAAATTTGACTTTACTTTTTCTTCTGCATTAGAACACCCTATAGTTAGAACTAAAACTAAAGCCATAATCGAAGATAATATTAACTTTTTTACCATTTTCATACAAATATCCTCCCTCAACTAAGATAATAAAAAAATTTATTTATCAATATTATAACATAATTTTGTCTAATTATAGATTTATTTTGAAATTTTTACCACTGCCAGTCCATTCCAATACCGTTTTCTTTTGCTTTATCGTGTATTCTTTTTGCTGTTACGACATCTTGTACACCTATTCCGACAGTTTTAAACACAATTATTTCATCATCATTTTCTCTCCCAGGGATAGTCCCATTTATAACATTACCTAAATCGCCACTAAAATCATCCTTACTTATTTTACCTTCTTCTAATGGAATTAATATATCTCCTGATTCAGCTAAAACTGCATCTGTTGATTCAAAAAATATCTTAGATGCTCTAGTTAAACAATTTGGGCACAACTCTTGCATATCTGGCATATATGAACCTACTGCACTTACTAAAGCCCCTTTCTTTACTAAGTTCCCATTAAGCACAGGTTGTTTTGATGGGGTAGCTAGAACTATTACATCTGCATTTTCTATAGCTGCATCAGATGATTCAACCGCAATTATTTTAGTGTTATATTTGCTTAATTTTAAGTTCATTTCTTCTGCAAATTTTTCTCTACTTTCCTTGTTTCTACTAAACACTCTTACTTCATCCAAATCTCTAGCTTCTATCATGGCTTCAAGTTGTGGTTCTCCTTGTCCTCCTAGACCAATCAAAGCCCCAATCTTAGAGTCTTTTTTAGCCAATACATCTATAGCTGCTCCAGATGCTGCTCCAGTACGAATCTGAGTTACATAAGTTCCATCTAAAGCCGCACTCACTTCTCCAGTTTCACCATCTAATAGTAATACTGTAGCTGGAATTACTGGTTTACCTTTTTGAGCATTTTTAGGAAATACAGATACAATTTTTATTCCCCCACATCCCAGTTCTTCTACATATCCTGGCATAAATAACATACTAGCATCTTGACTTGGAACTGGTATATTGGTTCTCAAAGGATTTACACTTTTTCCTTCACAATAAATTCTAAAAGCTTCCTTATCAGCCTCAATTGCATCTCTCATTGTAAATACTTTTTTTATGTCGTCTTTTTTTAAAAGTAGCATTTTTATACCCCCAATTTTAATAAATCTCTATGCTAGATATTATAGCATAAGATTTAATTTAAATTTCTATTTCAAATTAAATAAATCTACATATTCTGGTTTTAACATGTAGCTTATTAATTTTTTATTTATTGAAAATTCAGGTATTCCTGCTGCATATGGAGTTATATCATATAAATCAAAATACATAACTAAATTCTCATCCTGCAAATAAAAGTTTTGATTCTCTTTTATACCTTTAAAGTTGTATATTCCTATATTTTCTTTATCCTTTTTTTCCAACTCAGTTATTTGCCTTTTAATTTCTCCATCTATAACTTCCTTATATTTAGTGTTATCTTTAAATAAGTCCATTAGTTCTAAAAATTTTCCCGTTCTCATATCCACATTGTATGCTATATCTTGATAAAATCCATGTGCACCACCACTGTAAGTATAATATCTTACTTTTATACTAAGAGCAGAGTCGGTATTCTTTTTAAGTTCAAAATCTACATTTGCAACAAACTTATTTTCTTCATCCGGATTATCCTTAAGATATTGCTTTGCTTCTGTATATGATTTATTATAAAATTCAAAGATATCATTTTTTATTTTATCATTTGTAGACCTTTCAACAATCTTATTTGAATTTGTTATTATAGGCATATTTATAGTACTTTCTAGATATTCATCATTTTTCACTATTGTTTTACTTCCTATTGTACTTACTGATAAAGTTTGTTTACTACTAGTAGTATCATTTGGTAATGATTGATTATTCATAACACTTACTGCTTCTTTATTTCTATTTAGATTAATTGAAGCATCTTTCCCTAAATTATTATATATATGGTCATGTTTAATTGCTAAAACAGCTATTATAGTCAAGGTTAAAACAAATACATATCTTAAAACTTTAGCCTTCATATCGCCTTTAAAAAATTTCATATTATCATTTTCCTCCTAAATATAAATCTCTCTTATTATATTTGGAGTTTCTAGGGTTTTTTATCCATATAATTTAATAAAAGATTAATTTTTTATTTACAAAAAATTAATCTTTCCATTTTTAAATATTAAGATGTCTCATCAAATAGTTTGAAATTTCATTAAGTGGCAATTGTAATACAACAGAACCCCTATCAAAAGCCACCATCGGCATTCCATATACTATGCAAGAGCTTTCATCTTGTCCAATAGTAAATGAACCACTTTCTCTCATTTTTAAAAGTCCATTTGCTCCATCAGAACCCATGCCTGTAAGTATTATACCTATTGAATTTTTACCTGCTACTTCTGCAACTGAATCAAATAAAACGTCTACTGATGGACAATGACCACTTATTCTTTCACCTTTTTCACAAGTTACATAATATCCATCTTTATTCACATGTAATTTCATCTGATAGCCCCCAGGTGCTATTAACACATTTCCTCGTTCTACTCTATCGTTATTTTTAGCTTCTCTTACATTCATAACACACTGCTTGTCAAGCCGTTGTGCATACATATCAGTAAATATAGCTGGCATATGTTGAACTACAACAACTCCTGGTGTCGATTTTGGTAAGTTTTTTATAATTTCAAGTATTGCCTCTGTGCCACCTACAGATGCGCCTATAGCAATCACCATGTTATCAAAATGTTCCACATTACCGCCTCCACAAAATCATATATCAAAAACCTTTTATTTTTTATAGACAGCAGGTCTTACATATTTATATTTGGTATTGCTTCTGTTAATTATCTCTGCATGACCTACAAATAAAAAGCTATCTTTTTTAGTTACACTATAAAATTTATTTATGAGTTCTTCTCTAGTTTTTAAATCAAAATAAATCATAACATTTCTACAAAAAATCAAATCAAAATGTCGATATGAGAAATCATTCATTAAATTAAAGGGTTTAAAAATCACGCTTTTTCTAATCTTATCACAAATTTTAAATGTACCATCTTTGTTGTCTATAAAATACTTCTTCTTCCACAAATCAGGAACATTGTTAACATTTAATTCTGTGTATATAGCTCTTTTAGCTTTTTCAAGTGAATTTATTGAAATATCAGTAGCTATAATCTTAATATTCCACAAATTTTTATTATTTCCAAAATAATCATCTAAAGTCATAGCTATTGAATATGCTTCTTCTCCACTAGAACAACCTGCACTCCATATATTTAAGTTTCTTAGTTTATTGTTTTCTTCCCAAAAAGGAAGTATATTATTATGTATAAACTCAAAATGCTGAGGTTCTCTCATAAAAAATGTATGATTGGTACTCAATCTATTTATTAAGTTTATAGCCTCATTACCTGTCTTATCTTTAAATAATATATTCATATACTGACTAAAAGAACTAAATTTTCTTTCTATCATTGTATTATATAACCGACCTTCAATTAATGCTCTTTTTTTGCTTAAATCAATACCATATTCTTTTTTTATATGGTTTACAAGAATTATAAATTCTTCATCTGTGAGCTTTATCATGCAAAAAATTCCTCCTGATAATTTGTCAAAACTGACTACATGTTGTTAATCAAAAACTTTCGAATATCTAAAATTAGTATAGAATTATCTTCAACCTTTGCAATTTCTTTTATATCTTTATTCGTATTTATGTTGTTAGAATCAGCTGTCTCTAATAGATTTAATTTTTCTATAGGTATAACATCGACAACTTTATCTACAATAATTCCAACTTGATACTCATCAACTTTTGTAATTATTATACATGTTCTCTCATTATAATCAGTCTCAGGAAGATTGTATTTTATATGCATATTAATAACAGGTATTATCCTTCCACGTAAATTAATAACTCCACTTATATGCTCTGGAAGACATGGCACATATGTTATTGATTGAAATCTTATAGTTTCAATCACATTTTCTAATTCTATTCCATAAATAACATCATTAACATAAAATGTTAATACTTGCTTAATAATTTCATCTTTAGACATACTTTAAATCCCCTAATATATTTCCATAATGTTATCTGCATCTATAATCAAACTTATGCTTCCATCTCCAAGTATTGTACATCCTGATAATCCATTGCTTTTCATATTGAATCTGTTAAAATAAACTGGAAATGGCTTTACGACAACTTGTTGATTTCCTATTATTTCATCAACAAAAATACATGCCGCTTTCTGCTCATTTTCAATAATTATCATATTCCCATTCATTAGGTTGGTTACATCTGTTTTAATATTATATATTTTATGCAACCTTATAATAGGAATGCAGGCTCCATATATCATAATTAACTCTCCAGTATTACCTTCTGTAACTACTTGGTTTAAGTCTGTAAGTTTAAAAGTTCTTCTTATTGCTGATATTGGTAAAGTAAATAACGAATCTCCAACCTTAAACTCCATCCCTTCTACTATAGAAAGAGTAAGTGGTATTTTTATAGTAAATGTAGTTCCTTCATCTTGTTTACTTTTTACTTCAATTGAGCCTCCAACCTTTTCAATGCTTTTTCGGACAATATCCATACCTACTCCTCTACCAGAAAACTCAGTCACAGATTCTTTTGTAGAAAATCCTGGAGTCATAATCAAAGAATTAACTTCATCATCAGTGTATTCATTACTTGAATGTTTAAGAATACCTTGCTCCTTGGCCTTTGCTAAAATCTTATCTTTCATAAGACCTCTACCATCATCTGATATACTTATTACGGCTTCTCCACCTAAGTTTTCAGCAGATAGTACTATTTTTCCTACTTCTTCTTTACCTTTAGCTATACGCTCTTCAATAGATTCTATTGCATGGTCCATAGCATTTCTTATAAGATGCATGAATGGCTCTGCTAAATTATCAATTACATTTTTATCTACTTCTGTCTCTGCACCTATGGTTATTAGTTCTACATTTTTATCTAATTTTTTATTCATATCTCGCACAATTCTATGCATTTTTTGAAATACACCAGCAATTTGAATCATACGCATCGACATTACTATGTCCTGTAATTCATCTGTAAGCTTATGCAATTGTCTTGTTGCTTTATTGAAATTATCTATATCAACACCTGTAGAATTTACACTATTTACAACCATTGATTCCATAATTACAATTTCTCCAACTATATTTTGAAGTAAATCTAATTTTTCTAAATTTACACTCATAATACTCTGTTTACTTATTGGTAAATGTTCATTTTCGTCACTTAGACTATTTTTTTCTGTGTCTACTTTGTCTTTTAAAATACTTTCTTGTAGTTCATCCTCTGTTATATAAGTATTTTGATATTCTATGCTTATTTCCTGATTGTCTTCTAATTTATTTTCTGTTTTATCATTATCTGGTATTCTTTTTACTTCTATATCTTCTTTGCTAATATTTATATATTCTTGTACATAGAGATTCTCTTGTATAGTTCTATAAACTAAATTTCTATCCTCTTTTGCAATAAATTGTATATAAAACCCATAATCTCTAATATATTCTGCTACTTCTGTATTTGTTTCCACATCTTTAGGATAAAACTCTATAAACTCACAGTAGTCTCTAAGCTCAAATATAAGCATAAAAGCCCTTACATTTTCCATCATACAACCTTGTTCAAAGATTATTTTTACTATATCAGCATTTTCTTTGTATGAAAAAACTGAATCTATTATTTCTTCATCATCTATATTTTTTAAACTTGTATTATTTTTTGATTCCATAGAAGTTGATAATTCCAAAGTACCTACATAATCTTTAATTGTTTCTATAAAATTAGAGTACTCAGAAGATATACAATCTCCTGATTGCAACTTACCTATATCACATTTTATAAAATCCAAAGATTGAAAAACCAAGTCAAACAAAAAATCATTATCTAAAACTTCTATTTTTCCTTCACGTATGACATAAAATAAATCTTCCACACTATGTGCCAAAGCAGCTATGTTATCTAATCCCATCATAGAAGCTGAGCCTTTTATTGTATGCATTATTCTAAAGGTTTCATTGATATTGCTATAACTAAATACTTTTTCTTTTTCTATTTGAATCATAATTTCATCTAATTGTTCAAGTAATAGACTTGTCTCAAATATAAACATATCTAACATTGGTCTCATACTCGGTTCAATATAATTCATATTTATCACCTACGGCCTACAAATAATTTTCTATTTTACGTTATAATTTTACACTATATAACATCTCATAATTTAAATCCATGATGATTCTTTTATCTCACTTTCCTTTAGATGAAATTTTTCTACTAATTCTTTTAAGATTTGTGCTTGAGCAGACATCTCTTCTGAAGCTGCTGCACTTTCCTCTGCTGTTGCTGAATTCATTTGGACTACTATAGAGATTTGCTCTATTCCAGACAAAATCTGTGTAATTGCTATTTCTTGGCTATGTACAGATGAAGAAATTCCATTAATATAATCAGTAGTTTTTTCTACACCATTCACCACTAAATCCAGTGCTTTTGCAGTCTCTTTGGCAATTTTGACGCCATTTTCTACTGTTTTAATGGCTTCTTCTATGAGAATCGCAGTATTTTGAGCTGCTTTCGCACTTTTACCAGCTAAAGACCTAACTTCATCTGCTACAACTGCAAATCCTCTACCATATTGACCTGCTCTTGCCGCTTCAACAGCTGCATTTAATGCAAGAATATTAGTTTGAAAAGCTATCTCATCTATTGTTTTGATTATTTTTGATATTTCACTGGATTTTTCACTTATTTCACCCATTGAAGTCATCATATCATCCATACATCTACTTCCAAAACTAACTTGTTGTGCTGATTGGTCAGATACTTCACATGCAAGACTAGCACTATCTGCACATTTCTTAATTCCATCTGATATTTCATTGATTGTAGAAGCTAATTCTTCTACTGAGCTGGCTTGTTCAGTAGCACCTTGTGAAAGAGCTTGTGCACCTGCTGCTACTTGTTCTGATGCACTTGCAACTTGTTCTGCTGATAAATTTATTTCAGAAAAATCACCATTAAAAGAGTTTATTATACTTTCTAATGATGTTTTGATTGATTCAAAATCTCCTATAAATTCTTGGTCTATCTCTACTCTTAAGTCGCCTTTTGCAATACTAGTTAAGGTACTATCTATAAGGTCTATATAATTTAAAAGCATACTTTGCATCTTCTTAACAGAACCAACCAACATACCTATTTCAGACTTACTTTCTTCAATATCTATACTTGTTCTTAAGTCTCCAGATGCAATTCTTGAAAAGTGTTTTTCTACTTTATTAATAGGAATCACTATCTTTAATTTTATTACTGTATATTCTATTATTGTCAGTATTATCAATAGAGAAAGTATGAATATTGTTCTCAGTATTAAACTTTGTAATTCTTTTTTGACTTCTATAATTTCAGTATTTGAACGATTAGCTATATCCTCTTGAAATTCATTTATTAAAGAATCCATTCTTTCTTGAGAGTTTATATAGTCACTACCAAAAATTATACTCTGAGCCAAGCTCTTATCATTGTTTTCAACTGCTTTTATAGCACTTTGTTCTGTTGGCACTAACGAATCTGATATTTCTTTTGCTTTTAAGATTTTATTTGACTCACTCTTTGTAAGACCAATTCTTTCTAATTTATTTAGCGCTGACTCTCTTGTTTTTCCATATAACTCTTTTTCATAAGTATCTTTGTTCCTTTTATCACCTGTAAAGACATATCTTCTTAATACATCACTTACTTCTCTTGTTGTATCTTTTATATACTGGCTTTGAGTTCTCAAATTATTCATATCATTAATACTTTTTTCCACTTTTTCAAATGCTTTATAAGATGAAATTGAAGAAAAAATCCCTGCTAGAACAGCCATTACTATAATAATCAGCAATACAATTGCTAATTTAGAAAGCTTTACTTCTCTTTTCATACATCTACTCCTTTATAAAGTAAGTTTATTAAGATATTAATTTATATCCTTTTTAATCCTTTCATTGTACTTACTACGCTACAGTCTTTTCCTAAATTTTTACCCTCATACATCGCTTTATCTGCTAAGGATATGTTTTCTTCTAATGATATATTTGAGTTTACTTCTACTACTCCTAATGTAATAGTGCATTTTATTTTGTTTTCTTTGTAGTTGAATTCAAATTCTTTTATTTCTTTGCGAATTCTTTCTGAAAGTATTTTAGCACCTTCCATTGAAGTATTTGTAAGCATTATCAAAAACTCTTCTCCACCCCATCTTGATACAGTATCAATCTGTCTACAATTCTTTTTTATTATGCTTGATATTACTGTCAATACAAAATCTCCTGCTTCATGACCATAAGTATCATTAATAACTTTGAAGTCATCAATATCACCTAGAATAAGAGATATTGATGTGTCATTGTACTTATTAATTCTTCTTTGTTCCATAAGTTGATTAATTATATGTCTTCTATTGTAAAGACCTGTAAGGTAATCTCTCACAACAAGTCTATTTAATTTTTCGAGAGAAGATTCCAGCTCATTATTTATCTTTTTCAATTTATCTTGAGATTTCTTTACTTCAAGATGAGCCATAATACGAGCTTTTAATTCTGTCATACTAAAAGGCTTCACCATATAATCTATTGCACCTACACCAAATCCCTTTACTATATCTGTATCTGCATTTTTTGAAGTTATAAATATTATAGGTATATCTGATGTGCGAAAATTAGATTTTACTTCCTTACAAAAATCAAATCCAGAATTACCTGGTAAAATTATGTCAAGTAAAATAATATCTGGTATACATTCTTCAATAAACGCTTTTGCCTCTATTGCATTAAATGCTTTTTTCACCTTAAAATTATCTTTTGTAAGTGTTTTATCTATTAAGTCACACATTAGGACACTATCATCAACGACTAAAATTGTTCCTTGTTGCTTATTTTCCATATACAAACCTCTCTTAAACATAATATATTCAAATTTTAATAATTTAAAATTCTTATACTTAATAATTATACCACTACATCCCCAAATGTTCCCATTACAATCTTTTTATAATAACCTTCTAATTATATCCCTGTGCTACATGATAGTGCAATTATATTTATTAACTACTTCATCTATTAAAATTTCTTCTTTATCTGTCAAAAGTTTCTCTAAATCTAGTAAGGTAATTATTTTACTCTCTATCTCTCCAATACCACTTACAAAATAATCTGAGTACTCAAAAGTAACTCTTGGTGGAGAAGATATTTGATTTTTTTCTAAGCTTATTATCTCATCAACTTTATCAACTATAAATCCTACTAATAAATCCTTTATTTCGACTACTACTATATACATACAATTAGCAATGATTAAATCGCCTTTTTTAAGTCTCAAACGCATATCTATTATTGGAATAATTTTACCTCTTAAATTTATTATACCTTTTGAATATGTTGGGAGTTCTGGAATAAATATAATTTCTTGATTTCCAACAATTTCTACAACCTTTTCAATCTCAATACCGAAATCTTGCTCATCTACTTTAAATTTTAGATATTTAATTCCTTCATCAACTAGCCTATAATCTAAATATGGGTCATCTGGAAATCTCATTTAATTCCTCCCCTCTAAAATATATTCTCTATAAAATATATATTATATTTTCTTTTTACCTTTATTTATTGAATCTACAAGCAATTCGCCTGTCTCAGTACAAAAACGTATTGTCCGTCCGTAATTCATACCTGTGTCTTCTGCTACTATTGGAATATTTAGCCCTAAAAGTGTTTTTTTTACTGCTTCAACATTTCTATGCCCTATGCTTGCAATGGATGAATTGCTATTTCCTAAAAACATTTGAGCTCCTCCAGCAATTTTTGCTTTTATATACATTCTATTTGCGCCTATATGCTCCATAGATTTAATAAGCTCATTTATTCCTGTGTCAGCAAACTTATATTTATTTTCAATATTAATAGCATCTTTACTATATGGCAACATGACATGCAACATTCCACCAATTCCTGCTATTTTATCTATCAAACATACTCCTACACAAGAACCAAGTGCATATGTAACCAAAACATTTGGTTTATAGGCTATCTTCATATCTGCAATGTTTACTACTATCTCCCTCTTCATACTTTTAATCCCAACCTCACTAATATTTCTTTAAGTGAGCTCATCTCTGGAATCATCAAAATATGACTAGTAAAATAATTATCACTCATTTTGAATTTATTTTCTATAAATAAGACTTTGTCACCAACATCTGAAAATCTTATCATAGGTACATTTAGCACAGCTCCAATCATATCAATACACATGTCTGGAACTGAAATACTTATGGTCATATCTAACATAGACGCCATTGCATTTACATATGAACTTGCCATAATATTTCCAATTTCTTTGATTGCTGAAATTTCAATACCTTCAATCTCATCCAAAACAGACTCTTCTTTATTAAAAAGAGAATTTAACATAAGTTGGGTGATTGATTCATCCAACAAAAACATAAACATTCCATTAATATCGCCTTTCATATCAAGTAAAATACATACTACTTTATTTTCTGGACCACCAAGCAAATTGGTTGCTTCATTATATTCAAGTATCTTTACCATTGGTATTAATACTTCTATATTACTATTTATCATGGATGCAAGTGCAGTGATTGCATTCCCAGAGCCTATATTACCAATTTCTCTAAGAGCATCTATATGAGCATCATCAAGTTCTAAATAATTTATAATATAAACTCCTCCTTTTAATTGTTGCATTTATGTACCTTCCACTGTATCAGTGTTTATTTACATTCTTATTTTAAAGCATTTTTCACAACCTTGACTAATGCATCTGTTTTAAAGGGCTTTACTATAAAGTCTAATGCTCCAAGTTTTATAGCTTCTACAATCATATTTTCTTGTCCTATTGCAGAACACATCACCACCTTAGCATTTGAATCTAACTTTTTTACTTCTCTTAACACCTCTAACCCATCTTTTTTTGGCATTGTAATGTCAAGTAACATCAAATCAGGCTTTTCATCTTTAAACATATTACAAGCTTCTTCTCCATCATTTGCTTCTACTAAATTTTCATAGCCACTTTTACTCAGAGCTTCTTTAATCATCATTCTCATAAAAATAGCATCATCTACTATCAAAATTTTATTTTCCATAAAACTAACTCCTCCATATGTACAACAATAAACGTTTTTATTTCAGTTATTGTCTATACTATCTGACTATTTTTCGCTACATAATATATATATTTCATTGATAAATAAAAGTAATCATTTATGCCATATTATATTCAATCATATTAACACAATTTGTCAATGAAAAAACTTATATATCTATTGTAATATATGTTTGGCATTTTGACGAGTTAATAAAAATATAATTGTATAAAACATAAAAAGTTGTCAGAAGTAATCAAAGAAAGATAAAATAATCTTATATTTTTTTATATTTGTATAAGATTTTTTTCAGATTCATTCAAATTCTTTCTGTAGATTTATTTTTATAATTTAACAAGTTTGCAATTTATAAAAAATGAAAAACTCTTATCATATTACATAAAATATTAAATTACAGTTTTATTTGCTTCTTTAATATATAATTTCTAGCTTGCTTAACATCCAAAAAATAGTAGTTTTATTACTTAATTGTATTTATATATATGTATTATCGATTAAATTAGGTTTAGCTTTATACATTATTTTTTATAATTTTTTTTATTATCTATTTATAAATCCAAAAGTATCTTACTAGTCTGTACTTACAATTTTTTATCTTTTATCTTAAAAATCTCGAGACAAATAATGATATCTAAAAGTACATATTTACAGGAAAAAGTATTAAATGTATAACAAAACAATATAATTATATAGGTTCAAAGTAAAATTGATATTATTAATCATAAAAAAAATTGCTAATCATTAAAAAAGCAGTAAACCTTTTATAGATTTACTGCTTATCATTACAAACAATAAAACTGACTGTAATTAATATATTGATTCTTCAACATATTAATTACAGTCAGTAACTTTCAATAAAACATCATACAAGTATTCTAATTTCCTCTATTTTAGTTGTTTATATAAAAGATAATAATCTAGAGTACTAAATGTATGCTTTTCTATCACTCTTAACTTTCTTTAAAATTCATTTTATAGTGTCTGTGAAAACTCATTCTTACAATCTCTATATAATAGAAGTAAACTTATTATTAGAACATTTCGTCTCCACTTTTAAATCCAAAAGCTGGATGGAAATCAAATTTCACTGCACCTACAGCAACATTTGGTCCAACAACTTTTTTAATTCTGTAAATACCTTCGTTACCAAAGCCAGCACATAGTTCAATAGCTGTACATCCCTTTTCCACCATTTCTTTTGCTACAATTTCTGCTTCATCGTAATTTTTCACACCAATAACATTCATATTGATAGTATCAGATGGAATAACTGCTCTTTGCTTATCAGCACTAAGACCTTTAGCAACATAAATAAATGCACATTCAAACATAGGAAAATCCCCTTTCATAGTTCATGTATGAAAACCTATCATAAAATTTTCAAACATTCTATTGTCTTATCTCTAACATTTACCAGTTCATAATAACCCTTCATTTGACATATGTCAATAACAAATTACACATACTCATATAGGGTAAATCTAGTTTATTCCTATGTAAATGTGAATTTCATGATTATCAGCATCATATGTATTACCTTGATATTCTTCAAAATCACTTATATAAGTTCTATCAAAATCCATTTGCCAAAATTCAACCCAGAAATCTCCTATAGCTTTGTGAATATCTCCTACTACAATAAATTTCGCATACTTACCTGCAGGTATAACTTTACTTATAATAATTTCTCCAACCGTATCATTAGTATTTAATTCGTCCAAATTGATATCCTTATCTGCATCACTATTTACTTCACAACATGCAACAAAGTTATATGGATTTGTAAAATCTCCTTGATAATCTGTATATAGGCCTATTGTATTTTCATTCTTTTTATCTTTTATAGAATTATATATACCTTTGCCCATAAATCTCTTCCATGACTCACCTATATCTTTTACTGCTTGTCCATCTTGGTTTGTAGTTTCTTTTGATATTCCTACAACTATTTTCTCACTTATATTTACTATTTCATAATCCATACTTTATACCTCACTTTGTTTTATTAGTCTATCTTAGTTTTATTTAATTATAATTCATAATATACGACACCTTTATGTCATATTTTTAATATAATTAAACTTAACGAAGTATTCTGAAATGAATAAATTTTAAACAAAGCTCTTAATGCAATTATTATATTATAATGAGTAAATTTTATATAACTCTTTCAATCTAGCTTTTACATTATCTCTAACATCTTTAGGTTCAAGTATTTCAACATTATCCCCAAATGATAAGATATAACCATAAATCCACTCACCAACAGGAAATTCAGCAATCACATCATATGTATTATCTTTATTTCTAGTTATTAAATCTTTATTAAAATCGTCAAACACTCTAAAAAGCATCTTCTCTTTAAATCTCAATTTCAAAGTCACAGTATCTTCCTTAATAACTTTAGAGTCGTTAAAACATACATCTTCTATCATCTTTCTTGAAAATACTTCTTCTTTTACATCTAGATTTTTTATTCTACTAATTCTAAATATCCTAAAATCATTCTTTAATTTACAAAATCCATATAAATACCAAGTCTTACTCTTATACATAAGTTTCATAGGTTCAACAGTTCTATTGGTCTGACTTGATAAGCTATTTACATAATTAAAATTTATAGTATTACGCCTTAAAATAGCTTCTTTTATTTTTGTAAATTTGTCATCTTCATTAAAATTACTTCCCCATTCGGTAAAATCTATTTCAATCCAATTTGCAAAGTTCTGCTCTCCAAATATTGAACCAATTTTATTTACTACTGAGTTTATTTCTGGATACTTTGTTGCCTGTAAAGTTTTGAGCGCCACTATTAAACTCTCTTTATCTTCATTTGATAATATAGTCTTATCTATAGAATATTCTTCTATTAAAGATATCCCTCCTCCCTTGCCTTTTGTCATGTATACTGGCACTCCTGACATAGATAGAGTTTCTATATCTCTATATATGGTTCTTGTAGAAACTTCAAATCTCTCTGCTAGCTCTTTAGCAGTTACCAGTTTTTTATTTAATAATATTACTATTATCTCTGTTAATCTATTTATTTTCATCCATTACCACCTACTAGAATCATTAAATTTATTTAATCTAAGTTAGTCATATTAATCTTTAATATTCACTTAAATATTAAAATACTTTCATTAATTCATTTTAAAATTTTAAATTACTACTTTATAATTTTATATTATTTATTTTAAAGCTTTTTATCTATTATTCCTACAATATTTAAATAATTTTTTAGGAATGAATGAATATTACAATATATTGAAAAATATGTAATATTTTACATTTTTTTCGTTGACAATGTTAAATTTTTGTTTTATCCTTAATTAAGGACATGTTAATGACATTTCTAAAACTTATTTGAAACAGTTTTTTCTATATTATATAGGAAAACGTATTACATTTAAGAAAACGTATTTTTCATTTCAAATAAGTACAATACTTATTCTTTTGGGGAGGAAATCATGGAAAGTAATAAAAAACATTTTATTCAAGTATTTTTAACTTGCTTAATATTAGTAGTAATATGTGAATTTATAGGACAAAGAACTATAGCTATTGGAAAAGCTTCTATAGTACTATTTCCTATGCTCTATGCAGTTATAATTGGACTTATAATAACACCCGATTTATTAGGAAAAAAAATTAAAGCACTTAAAAAAGTCATTGGAGAAAAAGAAATAAATATTGCTGGTGAAGTCGTTGGAATTGCACTAGTAATGCTTGGTATAAAATATGGTACTACAGTTGGTCCAAACATTGACAAAATAATTCAAGCTGGACCAGCATTCATCGCTCAAGAATTTGGTCATATACTTGCACCAATTGTTGCATTACCTCTTGCATTAATGTTTGGTATGAAAAGAGAAGCTATTGGAGCTACTGCAAGTATAAGCCGTGAACCTTCTTTAGGAGTTATATCTGAGAAATATGGGATAAATTCGCCAGAAGGTAGTGGTGTACTTGGTACATATTTAATGGGTACAGTTCTTGGTACTATATACTTTAGTGTACTAGGTTCAGTCTCTATCTATAGCGGTCTTCATCCATATGCTTTGGGAATGGCTTGTGGTGTTGGTAGTGGAAGTATGATGACTGCAGCAGCTGGTTCATTATCTACTATGGTACCACCTGAAATGGCAGATACAATACTTGCCTATGCAGCAACAAGTAATATGATGTCTAGTATAACAGGAATTATATTCTTAGTTTTTGTATCCTTACCATTTACCAATTTTATGTATAAGATTTTAGAACCTAAATTTTCTAGAAATAAAAAGGCTAAAGAAGTTGAAACAACAGAAGGAGAGTGCTAATAAATGTTTGCTAATTTAAATTTAAAGAAAAGTTCATTTCAATTATTGGTTATGTCTGTCATTGGAGTTATAATTCTTATAGGACAAAGAATTAGCGTGGGTACATCTATAGTTACAGCCCTTCCTGGAATGGTTATGTTAATATTAGCTGCTATGTCTGCTATGATTGTAAAGGATTTATTTCCTAAATCGATATTTCCAGCTTTTGGATTTGCAACTATAATAGGTCTTTTACTTAGTATGCCATATAGCCCAACATCTGAGGTATTCTTAACAAATACTAACAATATTAACTTTATGGCTATAACTACTCCACTATTGGCTTTTGCAGGAATTTCTGTTGGAAATAAAATAGAATCTTTAAAAGAAATGTCATGGAAAATAGTTATAATATCACTTATTGTTTTCACAACTATATTCTTCGCATGTGCGAGTATAGCTCATATAGTTTTAAGTATTCAAGGTAAAATATAGGAGGAATTTATTATGAACAAAGAACAGTTAAAATCTCTAGTAATAAAGACTATAGATGAAAATAGAGAAAAAATATTAAAAATAGGTCAAGGAATATATAAAAACCCAGAGTATGGATATAAAGAATTTAAAACTACAGAAGCTGTTTCAAACTTCTTTGAACAAGAGTTAAACTTATCTGTAGAAAAGAATATAGCTATAACAGGATGTAAGGCAGATGCAAATTCTAATAAAAAAGGTCCTCATATATCTATACTTGGAGAGTTGGATGGTATATCATGTAAAGAACACAAAGATGCTAATGAAATAGGTGCTTCTCATACTTGTGGACATAATATTCAAATAGCTGGAATGTTAGGTGCAGCTGTTGGTTTAGTAAAAAGTGGTGTTTTAGAACATATAGATGGTAAAGTATCTTTTATGGCTACACCAGCTGAAGAATTTATTGAGTTGGAATATAGAGAACAATTAAAAAAAGAAGGAAAAATAACTTACTTTGGTGGGAAACAAGAGTTAATCAAAAGAGGTTATTTTGATGATATAGATATATCTATGATGTTTCATGCTTCTGATTTAGGTGAGAATAAAGCTTTAGTAGGTCCTGAGAGCAATGGATTTGTTGGAAAAAAAGTTAAATTTATAGGCAAAGAATCTCATGCTGGTTCTGCTCCACATGATGGTATAAATGCTTTAAATGCGGCAATGCTTGCTATAAACAACGTAAATGCACTTAGAGAAACTTTTAAAGAATCTGAAAGAGTTAGATTCCACCCTATCATCACAAAAGGTGGTGATATAGTAAATGTTGTTCCTGCTGATGTTCATATGGAATCATACGTAAGAGCTAGAACTATAGACGGTATGATTGATGCTAATTCGAGGATAAATAAAGCCTTAATGGCTGGTGGAATGGCAGTTGGAGCTGATGTTGAAATAACTGAAATTCCTGGATACTTACCAATATTAAGATACAAAAATCTTGATAATTTATTTAAAAATAATCTTGAAGATTTGGGCCTAGAAGGAAAGGTTGTTGATGGTGGAGACTTTACAGGTTCTTTTGATTTTGGTGATGTGTCTCATATAATGCCTACTCTTCACCCTATGATTGGTGGCGTAAAAGGTGCTCTTCATACAAGAGATTTTGAAATAGTTGATGAAGATTTAGCATACATAATCCCTGCAAAAGCAATGGCGCTTACAGTTGTAGACCTTCTTTTCGATAATGCTAAAGATGCTAAAAGCATACTAGATGCCTTTACTCCAGTTATGACTAAAGAAGAATATCTAACGTTCTTAGAAAAACACGATAAAACTTTATAAGTATATTTTTATAATACAAAAGATGGTATCTGCTATAAATGCTATACCATCTTTTCATATCTTTCTCTTTACTTTTGGAGTCCTTATTACATTCTTTTTACTTTTCAAATAAAGCACATACCATAAATCACAACTAAAATAAAACATCTTATCCTTAGTAAAATCCTTAATATTATTTAGAAAAAATATAACAAAGAGATTGACCCTCACGTATAGTGATAATATACAGTAGTAGTTAGAGACAGAGTTAATAAGTAAATGCTATTTCTTGCAAAAATAATGTTAACTAGGTCTCAATTACTAGAATATGAAAGAAGGTGAATTAAAATGATGACAGTAAAACAGGTTTCTTCGTTAACTGGTATTAGTGTGCGTACTCTACAGTTTTATGATGAAATTGATTTATTTAAACCTACAGAGATAACGAATGCTGGATATCGATTATATGATGAGAACGCATTAGAAGTTTTACAACAAATTCTATTTTTTAAAGAACTTGATTTTACATTAAAAGAAATAAAAGTAATCATGGAAAATCCTAAATTTGATAAGATAACTGCATTTAAGAATCAACGAGAGCTAATTCAGATAAAAAGAGATAGGTTAAATGCTCTATTAGAGCTACTTGATAAACTTATAAAAGGAGAAAACTGTATGGATTTTAAAGATTTTAATATGGATGAATATTTTAGTATATTAACTAAGTTCAAAGAAACTCATACTGATGGAATTATCAAGCAATTTGGAAGTATTGAAAACTTTGATGAAATGATTTCAGAAATGAAATCTAATGAAAACAAAATAGCTGATATGGCAACTAAACAGTATGGAAGTATTGAAAAATATACAAAGGCTATGGAAAGTAATCTTCAAAATTTTATGTCTAATGGCTCTACTATTGACCAATCAGAAGTATTTAATCTTATAAAAAAAAGTGATGATATTACAAAAAAACTTACAGAAAATTTAAGTAAAGATGTTACTTCTTTAGATATTCAAGAATTAGTTGGAGAACTAATTTCATTTACTAATGAAATTAACAGTGGTATTGATATGGGAGATAACTATTGGTCTATTACATCTGAAAATTATATATCAAACCCTACATTTATTGAAATTAATGATAAGAAATATGGAGATGGAGCATCAAAATTTATTGGGCTTGCCTTAAAAGCATATCTTGAAAAGTAACAACTTTATACTACGATTATTATTTCATCTTATATGTTTATAATATTATAAAAAATTAGTGATAGCCCTATAAAATTCACAAAAAAGTAGCATCTGTAGATAAGATAAATATTTACTGATGCTACTCACTATAAAATTTTCTATACCCTGTTGAAGTATAATTATGGGTATGATATATTCTTTCTAGCAATACAAATTTCTATTTTAATTTAAGGTGGTGAAAAAATGTTTAATGCAGGAAACCTAATTATAAATAATTGGTTGTACCCTATTCAAGATGGCTTTGTCTTGATTGATACTGGATATAAAAATAGTTTTAAACATTTCAAAAAACAAATATCTAAATTCAACATAAAAATCAAAGATATTCGATACATATTTCTAACTCATGCTCATGATGACCATGCAGGTTTTCTTAATCAGATTTTAGAAGAATCTCCTAATACAAGAATTGTTATGCATGATAAAGCTTTAAAAATTCTACATAAAGGTCAAAATTCTTTTATTGGTGGATGCACAAGTCGTACTGCTTTTCTCTTTTGCCAAATTATGAAGATATTTGGAAAAGGTGGACATTGTTTTCCTCCACTAAAACAAGAGTTTGAAAAAATGTGCATTCTTATATCTGACAATAATCTAAAAGAAATTGAAAAAGAGCTAAATGGAAAAATCATAAAGACACCAGGACATACTTCTGATTCAATTTCACTACTACTTAATAATGGTGCTTTATTTTGTGGCGATTCTGCTATGAGTGGCTTCCCAAGTATTCATAAAATCACCATATTTGCAGAAAATAAAATGGAATTTACTCAATCTTGGGAAACAATTATTAATACAAAACCCAAGATGATTTATCCTGGACATGGAAAACCATTTGAATGTAGTAAATTAGAGGAGAATTTGCACTATACACATAAAATAACTTTATATCCTCTACACAACTCAAAAGATATACATATCTAACTAATTTATACGATAGCATCCTTTCCCAGCTTCCTTTGCTGAATAAAGGGCTTCATCTGCTTTACTATACAACTCTTCAAAATTGATAATATTTTCATCACAAATGGAGCATCCTAAACTGATATGAAATACATAATTATCATTTGATAAATCTTCCATATCATTTAACACTTCAAATAATTTTTCAAATTGCCTCCTACACTTCTCTTCATCGTTTAATTCTACAGAATAGATAGCAAATTCATCGCCACCTAATCTTAATGCAATACTATCGTAGAATACATTTCTTATATTTTCAGCTACAGCTTTTAGATAATAATCCCCTATTATATGACCATAAGAGTCATTAATATATTTAAAATCATCTATATCAATAAGAATAAAGGCTCCATATTTTTGCCTAGACATGAGTTTTTCAATCATCTCAACTCCAGAACCTCGATTATATATGCCTGTCAATAAATCAATTTCTGATTTCTCTCGATAATTAATATAGTTTTCTACGCTTTCAATACGGTCATTTAAAATGAAGAAATTGACGCCAACAGATAAAAAATAAAATGTAACTAAATCGACTAAGTCTGCCATAAACATATTTATATCCTTTGCTATAAAACAACAGATACCATAAGCTATAGCAGTTACTGTTATATAAAGAATTATTCTCCACGGTTTATCTAATATAAATAGAGGAAGTACACATATGAATACCATGATTGTAATTGAAGGTTCTGTTTTGTCTAAAAAAGTACCCATTAAAATACCCATTATCATAACTGGTGTTAATACTCCATAAAAAATACATGTTATATATTTAGTGTGTTCTTTTAAATAAAATTTACAAAGGATATGAAGAATAAGAAAATATCCAAATATAAGAAAAAATTCTGTATTAAAAGTAACTACTTCTGATAAAGTCAATCCAAATATAAGAACCATTGTTGAAATAGCAAGCCCTACTAGTGATAGGCCATTCAAACTATGGTAATTTCTAATTCTAATTTCAGACTGATACAAATCCATCTTCTTTGCTCTAAAATTTCTTAATAGTGTCTCTAGCATCATATCCTCCTTATACATCACCTATACTCGCTTATGAATCATTTAATATTTTTATAGTACAAATACTATTAATACTCTTATAAATGAACTCTTCTATTTATGATTAATTTAAAAAGTGATTTAACTACAGTATTTTTTATAGTTTAAAGGATTCTTCTAAGAATTTATAATTATAAATGGTTTATATTCCCATTAGACTTTCTATAAAAAGATGCTAATATTAACATATATTTTAGATAAATCTACAAATATCTTAATTTTAATTTAATATTCCTTTACTTATTACTCGGATATATTATATCATTTCAATATACAAAAGTCATTAAAAAGCACCACTCTATAAAGATATACACCTTCCCCTAGAAATTTATATTACTAATTTATATAAATTATCGATATAGATATAATTTTAATATTATATATATATTACAAAGAGCTAAAAATTGATTTTTCCTTTTAGATTTTGAATCAAATCTATGCTCTAATTATTCTAAAAACTTAACATTTTCTTAGATTATTATTTTAATAACTTAATCTTCCACTAGATTTTTTTAAATTTTTGTTTTAAAATTAATTTTAAAGCGTATATATTCTTCAAATGCATTAGATATAATTCGTCATTAATCAACTTAAATCATATTTAATTAACACTACCCATACAGAAAATTCAGAAAATTGCATTGACATAGTTAAAAGTTTATTTTATACTTTTTTTAGGACATATTGTGGACACGTCTTAAATCAACAATCATAATTTTAATTATAAATTTGACCACAATACTCATTTTTTAATTATATTTTAAATATTAGGGAGGGATATTATGAATGATAACGTAGTTAAAAAGAAAAATTTTTTTGACAGAACATTAAACAGAATAGAAACTGTTGGTAATAAACTACCAGACCCAGTTACAATATTTTTAGGGCTATGTGTACTTTTACTTATACTATCTAGTATAGTTGGCTCTATGGGTATATCAGTAGTTCATCCTGGTACAGGCGAAACTATAACAGCTGTAAATTTATTGACTGTAGAACAGCTTCAAATTCTTCTAGGAAATATAGTTAGCAACTTCCAAGGATTTGCTCCTTTAGGACTAGTTTTAGTAACTATGATAGGTGCTGGTGTATGTGATAAAACTGGACTTATGACAGCGACAATCAAAGCATCAGTAAGTAAGATTCCTGAAACAAAAGTAACTCTTGTTGTAATGACTATAGGTATGCTTGCCAATATTGCATCTGATGCAGGTACAATACTATTTCCACCACTAGCTGCACTTGTATACCTTGGTGTTGGTAGACATCCACTTATAGGTTTATTCTCTGGATATGCAGCAGTCTGTCTAGGATTCGCCGCGAATATCATGATAAGTGTCAATGACATACTTGCTGCAAGCTTTACAGTTCCAGCAGCTCAAATGATTGATTCTGGATTTCAAGCCAATGCAACAATGAACTTATTCTTTATGATAGCATCAACTTTTGTTTTAATACTGTTGGCAACATGGGTAACAGAAAAAATTGTAGCTCCTAGATTTGGTAAATACGAAGGAAATGCAGAATTAGATGTTGATGGTAGCCTTAATGACGCAGAAAAAAAAGGTCTTAAAAAAGCTGGTATAAGTATATTAATATATGCAGCAATCATAATAGCACTTAGTGTAATTGGTAAAAGACCATTTTTAGCTGACCCAGAAACAGGAGACTTACTATCAAACAATGCTCCCCTTATGAAAGGTATGGTACCTATAATAGCACTAGCATTTTTCATACCTGGTGTTGTATATGGAAAAACTATAGGTAAGATAAAGAAGGATAAGGATGTTGTCTCTATAATGGCTGGTGCAATGAGTGATATGGGTGGATATATAATACTAGCATTCGCAGCTTCACAATTTTTACAGTTGTTTACAAATAGTAATCTAGGTCTTATACTAGCTGTAAAAGGTGGAGAATTTTTAAAATCAGCAGGAATAAATGGACCTTTATTATTGATAGGATTCATTATTTTATCTTGTTTTATAAATTTATTTATAGGTAGTGCGTCTGCAAAATGGGCTATTCTTGCACCTATATTTGTACCAATGTTTATGATGGTTGGATACAATCCAGCTCTTACTCAAATGGCTTATCGTATAGGAGATTGTATAACAAATCCACTTAGTCCATTATTTCCATACTTCCCTATTATATTAGCATTCACGAGAAAATATGATAAGGATGCTGGTATGGGTACAGTAATAGCTAACATGCTACCATACTCAATCTCATTCTTAATAGTATGGACTATATTATTGATATTATTTATGGTATTTAATATTCCATTAGGACCTGGAATACTACCTTCATATAGTATGTAACTTAATTAAATCTTTCTAAAGGAGAAAAATTTATGTTAGATAAAAATAGACTTATAAATAATTTTATGGATATGGTTAGAATTGATAGTCCATCTAATCAAGAATTAGAAATGTCTAAATGGCTAGTAAACTACTTAAAAGAAAGAAATATAGATGCCATTATAGATGATGCTGGTGAAAAATATGGTGGTAATACGGGAAATGTTATTGCCTATATAAAAGGTGAAGAAGGAAGTCGACCACTTTGTCTATGTGCACATATGGACCAAGTTCAACCTTGCTTAGGTGTAAAACCTGTACTGGATGGTAATGTAGTTAGAAGTGATGGAACTACTACACTGGGTGCAGATGATAAGGCAGGAATAGCTGCTATACTTGAAGCATTAGAACATGTTATTACAGAAAAAATACCACATAGAGATATTTATCTTTGTTTTACAATCTGTGAGGAAGCTGGTATGCATGGTGTTAAAAACTTTAACCCTGACAACTTACCTTGTGAAGATATGGTTATTTTAGATTCTGGTGGAGCTATTGGTTCGATAGCATATAAAGCTCCTGCTCAGCAATCTATAAAAATATCTTTCTATGGAAAGAAAGCACATGCTGGTATAGAGCCTGAAAAAGGTATAAATGCTATATTAGTAGCCTCTCATGCAATAAGTAACATGCATATAGGGCGAATAGATTCATTAACTACTTCAAATATAGGTAAAATAGAAGGTGGTGGAGCTACAAATATAGTAACTGACAAGGTTACATTGACTGCTGAAATTAGGTCTCATATACCTGAAACTTTAGAATATGAGCTTAGTCATATGGAGAAATGTTGCAAAGATGCTGCATCTAAATTTAATACTACTTATACTTTTGAGTATAATATGTCTTATCCTAGTTTTGAACTTAGTAGAGATAGTCATGTATTCAAATTGAGCGAAGAAGCAATAAAAAAAGTTGGTGTTGTTCCAAACCCAATGGTAATTGGTGGTGGAAGTGATGCAAATATACTAGCTAATCTTGGATATAACTGTGCTATATTAAGTCTAGGTATGTATGATGTTCACACAGTTAATGAATATGTAAATGTAGATGAATTGTATGATACTGCTAAAATAGTTTATCATATGATTAAATTATAAATATTACAATATATCTCTTTAAATCATAAAACTAAAACCTATGTATCCTCAACTTTATAAGTTATATCTTAAAAGCTTGTTTTACATAGGTTTTGGTATTTTATATAATAATTTATTAAAGTAACTTATACAGTTTTTTAAAATAATATTTCAGTAATATTTTTAGGTCTTCCTCCACCAATACTGGTTTCTTTAGCACATATTCTACCTAGGTCTGCACTCACTATTTTATTTAATATACGTCTTGCACTTCTTTCGCTTACATTTAGATATTCTGCCAATTCTTTTGAATCATAAATCTTACTTTTCCTATTTTCACTTATAGCAATAATTTTTGCAACTGACTCACAACTCATTCCAGTCTTTTTAGATATATCTATTACTTTTTCATCAGATAACATTAATGAATAATTTAATTCATTTTCTGAAGCTAAAGGACCTCTTATATTTTCATCTTCATCCACTAAGTATATGCCAATTTCTTTTGAATCTATAGAGTGTCTTAATGCTTTATGTGCATTATTCTCAGCTTGATATGCAGTTACCCCGGTACCAATTCCTATGCTAAGAGAAAATCCCATATCTTTTATGTCTCTCTTTAGTTTAAATAACTTATCGTAGTTATACTCATTATCAGCTACCCCTTTATGAACAAATACAACATAATCATTTCTTCCAAATAAAAATAAGGAGCCTTGGATACTTCGCACATAGTTTACTACAAGCTTATCCATATCAGATTTTTTTATCATGTCAGAATAATAGTTATCTATCTTCTCTTTATAATCTATTATACTTAAGATTTCAACAGCAATTTGAGAAAATCTAGCCTTACTTAGTGCATATTCACTCTTTACTTTCTCATAACTTTCTTTGATTAATTGTATAGTAGCTTGTAGACGAAATACTGGATAACCTCTTTCTCTTAACTCATTGTATACCGCTCCAAAACCAGTTAACATTATATCTGTCTTATTTTCTTCAAATAATTTTATATGCCATTCTACAAGTTCAGATTCTCCAACTTCTAAAGAAAATGGATTGCAAAATACACTTGTAGCGTTAATATCAAATTCTTTAAGTGCATCTTCTACTACATATCTATCCACTACATCTATACTGAATTTATCTAACTTTATATTCTTACTTTTTATTGCCCAAAATGCTTTCATTATACTTGTCCCACTTCTTGGTACAAATGAATGTGGTTTACTTATCTCATACTTAGACTTTATAAATTCATAAACTGCACATCCTGTAAATATAATAGCATCACATTCTTCTTCACATTTAGAAATAACTTCTATTGTATCTACCACTTTTTCTCTTACATATATTTTAGTTTCTAAATCACTGTCTATCTGTTTTAAATCATCCTTTATTTTAAACCCAGAGTCTGAAGGGCCTATAATACCCACTATCATAAACTTCGCTCCTAATCCATCAATTTTATACTTTCTAAAAACTATATCCTCATTACTTTCTATTTTTATTTAATTTATTATCTCACATTCTATATTTATGGTAAAGGAATTATATACAAACATCTGTAGATAAATTTATTACTGAAAATTTGAATTTTAGACATTATAAAGTCTGCATATGTTTAAAATTAGAAATGTTAATTTATTAAACATACACAGACTACTCTTATAGGATTTTTAGGTTCAATTTATTTGAAATTCAGTTAAACAACCTAAATAAATCGTTTATCTTAAGTTCTCACCAATTTACTGCCTTGATTATTATATAGTAAATTTTCAAAATCATCACTTGGAATTGGTTTACAATAGTAATAACCTTGGATTATTACACAATCTAAACTCAATAGAAATTCAGCTTGCTCTTTTGTTTCTACACCTTCTGCAACTACATTCATGTTTAAATCTTTTGCCATAGCTATAGTATGCTTTAAAACTATTTTTTCTCTTTCTGTAATCCCTTCATTATTAAAAAAGCCACAATCAATCTTTAATGTATCAATCTTAATATTTTTCAACATGTTTAATGAAGAATACGCTGATCCAAAATCATCCATATTTAAAACAATTCCATCAGTTCTAAGGTCAGCTATTATCTTAGTAAATAGCTTTATATTTTTGATAAATAAACTCTCTGTAAGCTCTAATTCCAAAAATGATTTTGGTATATTATATTTATCTATTAATCTTAAAATTATTTTTCTAAAGTGTGGATTATGCAAATGTAATCTTGATACATTTACAGATATAGGAATTGGCTCTTCACCTAAATCTATCCATTTTCTAATTAGGCAACATGCTTGTTCCCATACATACATATCTAATTTAGTAATAAAACCATTCTTCTCAAATAGAGAAATAAATTTTATTGGAGGTATTATACCTTTTTCTGGATGAATCCATCTAACTAATGCTTCTGCCCCAATAATTTTTTTTGCTTTAAGATTATACTTAGGTTGTAAATATACTTTAAATTGTCCATCTTTAAGTGCATATTCCATTTCTCTTTCCATCTGCTTTTCTTCAAGTGCATCATTTCTTATAGTCTCATCATAAAACATATGATGATTAATACTCTGTCTTTTCACTTTTTTATGTGCATACCCTGCCATTTCACAAGCACTTGTAATTGGTATATGGTTATCTAAGATTCTATAAATCCCAAAACATGGTACTAACATATATTCAAACTTTTTCATATTTAAACTTTTTGTAATTTTATAAATTAGTTTATGAATATCTCTATCTGAATAACTCTCACAAAACATACAAAACACATCTGCATACATACGACAACATATGCCATTAGAATCAAGATTTTTTTTAATCAATTCTGCAATATGTATTAAAGTCTTATCTCCTTCTCTAATACCATAAATATCATTAATCACTTTAAATTTATCTATATCCATCATTATAATAACATAGTTTTTGTCTGGATATTTTTTAAGTAATAGAGTTGTTTGTTTGCAGAAGCCTTCATAACTATATAAACCTGTCAACATATCTTTTTGGTTTCTATGTATCTGCATGATATAGTCTATGTTTTTAATAGCAACTAAAATATGTGTTTGTTTTTCACCTAGCTTATTTTTGTTGGTAATCTTTAATATATAAATTGATGCCCAATAATATCTCTTATCTATTCCTAGACGTCTATATTCAAAGTTTAATTCTAAATTGTCTTGTCCATTGTTAGTAAACCCATCAATCGAATTTAAAAAATTATTACCATCAAATAATATTCTATCATCAGGGTGAATCAAGTTATTTTTAATATACAAAAACGTTTTCTGTATATTCTCTTTTATAGGCAAACTAAAAATATTTTTTTCTGATTGATAAATTGGTGTAATTAAATTTTCGTCTATAGATATAGACAAAATTATATCATATGCATTATAAACCAATTTTTCATAAGCCTTAGAATAACCCTCCACCACTATGTTATCAAAGTCATCTTCACTATTTAAGTCTCTATGTTCAAATACAGTGTCATTAGTAAAATCAGTTAAATTCTTCATTTCTTCTATTTCATTAGTTTTAGACTCAATTTTATTATAATATTTTTTCTTATGTTGGTACATTCTCTCATCAGCAATTTTAATCAATGTATGTATATTAATATTATTTTCACTCCAAATACTTCCTATAGCTACACTATATACCATAGTTTCCTTAAATTCTTCACTTAACCAAATTACTAATTCCTCAAAGAGTTGTTTTGAGATATCTTCACATAATACGACGAACTCATCTCCTCCAATACGGTAAACATTATGAGAATGAAAGTATTTTTTTATTGTTACACAAGCTGATACAATAGTAGAATCCCCACTAGCATGTCCAAAGTTATCATTAATATATTTTAATCCATTTATATCTACAAACACAACTCCTATAGTTTTAACTCTCTCATTGTGAAAATTATCTATATATTTAATATATTTGTTTCTATTATATGCTCCAGTCAAGAAGTCATAATAACTCATATAATTTAATTTATTTTCTACTTTTCTCTTTTTCATTTCAGTTAATAAAAAATAAGATAGAGATGTCAAAAGAGAAGTATCTCCAACAGCCTTTTGTGGATTATCTACCCCAATAAATCCTATTATTTTATCTTCTTGTTTTAATGAAGAAGCCATTAGACTTTCAATGTTCTGAGGTCTTAAAATTTCATACTCCATTGGCTGTGTTTCCTTTATATTTTCTATATTATCAATTATCACAAATCCTTTTTGTTGGAATAATGAAAACCAATTTTTTACTTCATTAATATCAAGATTTTTCAGAGATTGCTTTTGTTGCTCAACATCTTCATTACACCATTCATATGTATTGGTTACTTTTTTTCCATCTTCTGAAACTTCAAAAACATATGCTCTATCAGCTTTGTGGAACTTTCCAATATTACTTAAAACTAAATTTACAGCATCTGAAAAATTAGATTCTGTTATAAGATATTTGATACATGCAACTAGTAGCTCCTTTATTTCTAATTTTTCTGCTATTGATTTGCTTATATTTTCCTTTTCTGTAATATCAAGAGCTATTTCTAATCGTGCATATTTATCTTTCCATTTAATCAACTTATCCTTTAATATAAAATGTCTATTTGTTCGAGTATTTGTATTTTCCCATATATAATATTCATCTTCTTTTAAAATGGAGTTTGTGCAAAATTCACAAGGAGAATCTTTCCCTTGTAATGCTTCATAACATTTTCTATGAGATATATCATCAAGTCCCATGACCTTTTTTCCAATTTTATTAATATATAAAAGTTCATATGTGTCCAAGGAAGAAACATATACAATTTCATCCAATTCATCTATTAAATTTATCATATTCATTTATGTATAACTCCTTTTATCCAGTTTGAATTTTTGAAGCTTTAAAGTTGTGCTATACATTTGGTAATGATATTATACCTTTTTGATAGTCGAAAATATCATCTTAATAACGTTATATTTTTTGATAAATAGAACGCACCATTATGTTAATTGTAGAATAAAATTTTGTAATCCTTAATTTAGTACATCTTTTGTAATACTTAATTTAATATATAGCAATATCCTATATTCAATTCTCCCAGATACTCAAATTGCAAAAACTCCTATAAAATAAATAGTTTAATCATATAGAAAGATAATACTTTATCCGTTTGAAAATACATACATTACTGCTATAACTAATAGTTCCTCAAAAGTTCCCAAGCTACAACAAATTATCCATATTATTCCTGGTGATATATTATATAATATCACAAAGATTGATACAAAAAGATAAAAAAAGCAAGTTTTTATTTCAATATTTATTATTAAAAATAATATATTATATATAAATAATTTTTCTATAATAGCTAATATTTCTATGAAATTAATCCCTATTTAAAATATATCTTGTCTCATGAAAATGTATATTTTAAAATATAAAAATAGCTATATATATTTAAAATTAGATAAATTGATTTTATATCTATTGATTATAATATACATAGCTATTTCTATTCTGTTTAAAATATTTATATTTGTTCAAATAGCAAATAATTTTTATCTATTTACTATTGTCCTGATTTAGTGATTATTCATCTGCCATACGATAACCTACTCCAACTTCAGTCAAAATGTACTCTGGCTGGGCAGGATTCTTTTCAATCTTTCTCCTTATACTTGCCATAAATACTCTAAGTGACTGATTTTCACTTTCATAGTAACTTCCCCAAACCTTATCTATTATAAATTTATGAGTTAAAACTCTTCCTGAATACTTAGACATTAATTCAATAATCTTATATTCAATTGGAGTTAAATGTATTTCTTTATCATTAATTGAAACAGTATGATTTTCATAATCTATCTTTAGATTTTTAACCTCAAAAGTCTTTGGAGTTTCATTACTCATATTACCTTGTTGAACCTTATTTCTAAGGGCTACACGAACTCTAGCTAAAAGCTCTGTTACACTAAAAGGTTTAGTCAAATAATCGTCTGCTCCTCCATCCAAAGCTTCAACTTTATCTCTTTCATGCTCTCTTGCTGAAACAACAATTATTTTGTTATTTTTAGCACATGCTCTAACTCGTCCTATTACCTCAATTCCGTCAATATCTGGTAGACCCAAATCTAAAATTATTAAGTCTGGGTCAAGAGAATGTATAAGTGATATGGCTGTTCCTCCATTATCAGTCTCTACACACCTATAATTTTGAGTTTCAAGAGACACTTTTATAAATTTACAAATTGGCTTATCGTCTTCTACAATTAGAACTAATGGCTTTATTTCCACTCGCCTTTCGCCTCCTCTTCGCATATAGGTATACTAAATCTAAATGTAGCTCCTCCAGAAGGATTATTGAAAGCCACAATTTCTCCTCCATGAGCTTCTACTATAGATTTACATATTTCCAATCCTAGACCAATACCTCTTCTTTCAAGATTTCTAGATTTATTCTTAGTGTAAAATCTATTGAATATATTATCAATATCTTCATTTGGTATTCCTTTTCCATTATCTGAAACTGCAAATAGGACTCTATTTGACTCTTTATTTACAGTTAATTCTATTTTGGAATTTTTAGGTGTATGTCTTATAGCATTGTCGATTAAATTTACTAAAACTTGCTCTATCAACAATACATCCACATGGACTATTATTATTTCTTCTGGAATATTAGTTTGTATATCTCTATTATTAGCAAATTTCTTAACTCTTAGTATTGATTCTGCTATTATTTCATCAACAACCTCTGGTTGTTTTTCAATATCCAATTTGCCTTCATCTATTCTAGTCATACTAAGTATGTTCTCAACAGAATGAGTTAGCCAACTTGTATCTTCATATATATTTTTCAATAATTCTACTCTAGTTTCTTTGTCTATTACATCATCATTTTCAAGTATAGTTGAAGATGAGCCTAATATACTTGTAAGTGGTGTCCTTAAATCATGAGAAATTGATCTAAGTAAGTTTCCTCTTAATCGCTCTCTTTCTGCCTCAAGATTCGCTTTTTTATTCTTTTCAAATAAATTTTCTCTATCGATTGCCAGTGCAACCTGTGTTGAAACAGCTTCTAACAATATCTTTTCATTTTCTGTAATAATATCTATTTTAAAACATGCAATACCTATAACACCAAGAACATTCGATTCTTGACCTTTTATAGGAAAATAGAATGCACTACTCTTTTTACAATATTTTGTTCCAATTCCAACTGGCTCGCCTGTCCTAAAAGCTTCTTTTATAGCTTCCTTCTCTAGTACTGAATGGAATATGTTCTCACTCCCATCATTGTTACAAATATAGATACTTGGCTTACCTAAATTATTATTATCATCTGCAATGGTTACTATAACAGTTCTATTTAACATGTTTACTAAATTAGACCCACAGAATTCAATAATTTGATTCTTATTTTTTGCTTTAAGTAAAGTTTTATTATTCTCATAAAGTAATCTTATCATCTTTTCTCTTTTATGAGAAAGTCTCACTTCTCTTTTTATTCTAGAAGTTAAGGTACTTGTTATAATAGCTGCCAGCAGCATAATACAAAATGTCATAGGGTAATCTTTCCTATAAGCTAAAAAAGTATATAATGGGTGTGTAAAGAAAAAGTTAAATGATAGCACTCCTATTACTGAAGAAAGTATTCCAAAAAAATACCCATATGTTATACTTGTAGCAAACAGTACACCTAATATGTATACCAATATAATATTAGATTCATTAAAACCTACCTTTTCAAAAACTACTGATATTCCAGTAGCAATCATCATAACCAATATAGTTTTTATGAAGTCTTTAATAATCACCTTTTTACTGAGATAATCATCTTCATCATAGTCATACTCTTTTAAGTCTTCATGATGTAGTCGTTCCTTTTTCATCTACCACAATTCCTCCTTATTGTTACTGTTTAAATTTGCTCTATTGTATATAATACAATTTTATCATAATAAATTCAATCAATACATTTAATTAGTTTATTTAAATTAACAAAAGGTGCTGTCTTAAAATGAAAATAAATCTCTATTTCAAAACAGCACCTCTATATATTTAAATTACTAATTTAATTTTATACTTAAATCATTAGTTTATTCAATTTAATAAATTATAATATCTTAATATTTGATTTCTAGAACATCTTTATCCAACGAGCATGAATATAAAGTGGGCACATATACCTGCACATAAACCACCTACTGTATGTGAAAGTATAGCTTTACCAGCTAATGGTCTTGCTTCTAAAGCATCCATCATACCTATGTGTGTACTTAGGTATCCACTCCAACACATACCCATTGCTGTAAATACTGCTATATCATTAGGAGTTATAGCACCTGATTTTATAAATTCTGGTACTAAAGATATTGCTGCTCCAACAGCTCCTAGTGCAGTTACAGGGAATGCAATTGCTTCTGGTGATGTGAATCCAAATAATGGCTCTATTATGAAGCTAATTTTATCACCAATAGCAGGTAATAATTTTATTCCTTCATATGCAGCTCCTGTGTAAACAGCCTGACCTGTAGCAGGGTCTGTAGATGGTCCAAAAGTTAATAACATAACTAATGTACAAACTACTAAAACGCCTGGTATTATAGCCATACCCATTTCAACACCTAGCTTACCACCTTCAAGTATAGCATCCAATCCTCTTTGGAATACATTACCATCTCTTATTTCTCTAAACTCTTCAATTTTTGTACCTTTTTCATTTACTTGTTTTCCAGTATCGCTTTTAGGGTCATAATTATAATACTTTTTAGTAAAAGTCAACATAATTCTAACACTAATAATACTACCTATTATTGCCCCAACATTACCTATTATAGCTGGTAGTACATATTCTTTGCCTTGAGCTATCATAAAAGTTGTTACAATAAGCCCCATACCAAAGGCTGTTCCTAAGTTACATAAAGCAGGTATCTGATACTTCTTAAAATATTGTGTAAATGTTTTGTCTTTAGCAAATGGTATAATAGCTGGATTATCAGATAAATATGTTGCAACTACTCCTGCTATACTAGCACCAGGTAAGCCCCATATAGGTCTCATAAGACCCTTAAATATCTTATTAACTAAAGATATTACTCCGAATTCTGAAAGTAATGCACTAAGTGCACCTGCAAGAACTGCCATTGCCATTATTAAAAATACTGTATCTAATAAAAGCGCATGTGCCGTACTCATTATTACTTTAAACATCATACCTGCACCCATGATGCTTCCTACATATCCAAATCCTACTGCCAATAGTACAATAAATACGAATGTTTCCATACTTACTGCCTTGACTCTTCTCTTATCCGACAGCTTTTCCATCTTGAAATCTTCCCCCTTTTCAATTTAAATTAAGATTTCTAACATTGGTACAAATTTTTTGGTACAAACTGAACACTAAAACTTACATCTGTAATGCAAGTTGTCAGTTTTTTGAAATAAAAAAAAACTATTTCTATAGAATAAGAACATCTTTTCTAATTTGGATATTCTTATTCTATTTTATGTTATTATATTATCATCCTTTTAACTAAAAGTCAATTTTTTCTATTTTTGTGGTTTAATTTTATTTATACCCTTCTTATATTTTTCATTTTCTTTTATTTTGGTAAACATTCCATATAAGTTAACTTTTCTAAATACTGTAGTTATAAATACCAGTCCCAAAGCAATTGAACTTGCACATGATAATGTGCTTACACCATACTCCACTGCTTTGATATAATTATTTGTCAAAACAGAATACATAGTATTATATATTCCATAACCTGGTACTAATATTATTAGACAACATACACTTAATGTGGTTGCTGGAGTCATATAAATTCTAGCACATAACTCACAATATATTGCAAAACAGACTGTAGCTATAAAGAAACATAAGTTTTCAGTCACACCCATATTTAAACAAAATTTATATGAAAACCAAGCGATACTTCCACCTATTCCTGAGAGTATCAGATTCTTTCCTTTCATATTAAATAGCACTCCAAAACTTAAGGCTGTAAAAAAAGCTGCTATTACCTCTATAAACAAATGCATTTATATCCCCCCTAACTTGAAGTACAATCCAAGTACTAAGAACATTCCTACTGCTATAGATACACCTATAAAAAATACTTCTGCTAACTTTGCAAGACCAGAAATTAATTGTCCATCTAATAAATCTCTTAATGCATTAGTTAGAGCTAGACCAGGGACTAATAACATTATCGCTCCTGCTATCAGATGGTCTATCGTTTTTATAAAACCAAGCTTCAAGATTATAATAGAACAAAGAGCTATAATAACTGCTCCAATTGCATTTACAAAGAAGTCATTTAATGATGATTTATTTAAGTACATAGTAACAAACTTAGTTAAAATTCCCACAGTAAATGCAGCTATGAACTCTTCTATATTCCCTCCAAATAGTATCGAAAACGTCGCTGCTGCAATACCTGCAAAAAATATGGTTATTAAGTCTGAATAATAGTTATTTTCACTTATTTCATCTAAAATTTTCTCACATAATTCAATATCCAAATTATTTATACTTATTGCCCTTGATAATGAATTAACCTCATGAACTAAGTTTAGGTCTACTCTTCTTGAACTTATTCTTTTAATTGCTGAATGTAATTTCCCATCTACAAACACAGACGCCATTACAGCTGTTGGAGTTGCAAATACGTCTACATGGTCTATTCCAAAAGATTGACATATTCTAGCTATCGTTTCTTCAACTCTATAAGTTTCTCCCCCACTTTGCAACATAGCTTTACCTGCATTTGAGGAAAAATTTAAAATTCTATCTATATCCACAAAACATATCTCCCATTCTTTTATAGTATTATTCATATTTTATTACAGGATATTATTTATTTAAACTATTTCAAATAAACTATATCCAATATTTACATTTTATGAAAAAACTTGTTTTTTATGCTTGTCAAAATTAAATTTTAAAGTTATTTACAGCATAAAATGGCTGAATTAATATATGATAAACACTTTCAACCATTGATATAATCTTTTAAATTGTATAGTCTCATCTTCAACAAAACTATGTATTTTCTAATTTTTTGTCTTTTGGCTTTTATAAGTTTCATACAAAGTTAGTAGTTATATACCTACTACACCTCAATAACTGATATTATATGTATTAAAATATATTTAAAACTTATATTTGTTTATGTAACAACATAATATTCTATTTAAATCCATAAAAATCTATATTTAATATAATGCAACTCTTATTTTAACACCATCCATTCCACAAAACAACATATTAAAAAGTAAAATACAAAATATCCACTATAAACCTTATTTTAATACTGAATATATATTATAATATATTTAATATAACTTAAGTATAACTTAAATATAAAGAAAGGAGGCAATATATGCTAAGAAAAGATAAGGTTCTATTATCACTACATAAATTATGTGAGAATATAACTTTAAAAGACCTTCAATCAGAGAAAGCAGGATTTACTACAATAGAAGTTGCTAACGATTCAGTTCTTGATAGAAGTAATACCAGTAAAGAATTAAATAACCTATTTAATGAAAAAAAAGTTATAAAGATATCTGGCAAACCTATTTTGTTTTTACATGCTGGTATTATTGAAAATTTAATTGGTCATACTTTAGACAGCTCTAAGTTTTCCATAAGTAATTGTAATGAACTACTTAAATCAAGTAAAAATGATTCAGAAGATATTTTTTCAACATTACTTGGGCATGATTCTAGTCTTAAACTAGCTATAGAAAAAGCTAAATCTGCTATACTCTATCCTCCAAAAGGTCTTAATACATTACTAATAGGACCTACTGGTGTTGGAAAAAGTACATTTGCTGAAACAATGTACAAATATGCTGTAGAAAGTAGAGTCTTTTCTTCTGAAAGTAAATTTGTTGTATTCAACTGTGCTGAATATGCAGAGAATGCTAACTTACTCTTAAGTAATTTATTTGGTTATGTTAAAGGTTCTTTTACTGGTGCTAATAAAGATAAATTGGGGATAGTCGCACAGGCTGATGGAGGTATACTATTCTTAGATGAAATACATAGATTACCCCCAGAAGGTCAAGAGATGCTTTTTCTTTTGATGGACAAAGGCATATACAGACGATTAGGAGAATCTGATATCGTACATAAAGCTACTGTTTTTATTGTGTGTGCCACAACAGAAGATATACATTCTTCCTTACTTGGGACTTTTTTAAGAAGAATCCCAGTTACAATTAACCTACCTGCTTTACAGGATAGGTCCTTAAAAGAAAGATTATCTCTTATTAAATACTTCTTTATTATAGAATCCAAATATACCAACGCAACTATAAGAGTTCACAAAGATGTAATTAAATCTTTACTTCTTTATGATTGTTTTGGTAATATAGGTCAACTTAAATCTGATATACAACTTATGAGTGCAAGAGCCTTTTTAAATTATAAGACTGGTCTAAAGGAAAATATAGAAATAGATTTGTCACTTGTTCCTGATTATATCTATACTGGTCTTTTAAAATTGAATGAAAATCGCAGCAATTTAAATAAATTATCAGAGCTTGATTACATGCTTTTTTATGAATTTAATGGTAACAATTTAGAAGTTGAATATACAAAAGAACTATCTAAATACAATATAGATACACCAAACAATGGGTTTAAATATTCTACAGAGATTCCTTATCTGGAAAATGATATAAGGAGTATGTTTATAAATTACATGGAAAAATACTCTACAAAATTACTTTCAATATCTTCAGTAACTCATTCTGATTATACAAGTAATGAAATTTTTAAGGTAATTAATCCAAAGATTTACTATGCTGTTGAACACTCTTTAAAAGAAGCTGAAAAAATATCAAGAAACAAATATACAAAACAAACTTATATTGCTCTTTCAATGCATATAAGTGCACTCATAGAAAATATAAATCAAGACACATATAATCCTAAGTACAATCTATATAATGATAAAATTTTCTTAGATAAAGATTTAAATATAGCTAAAATAGTTTTAAGTATAATCGAAAACGATTTGCAAACATCACTACCTAAAGATGAAGTGAAATTTATATCTATGTTCCTAAATAGCACATATCTTGAACCAAATAATCAATCTGAAAGTATAGGTGTCATAATACTTGCTCATGGAAATTCAACAGCCAGTAGTATGTGTGATGTAGCAAACTCATTACTTGGTACAAACCACTGTAATGCAATTGATATGCCTCTTGATGTAAAGGTAAGTACTATACTTGATAAAGCTATAGAATTGGTAAAAGAATGCGATGAAGGTAAGGGAGTACTTCTTTTAACAGATATGGGTTCTCTCATAGCTTTTGGAGAACTTATTTCAGAAAAAACAAGGATTAAAACACGTTCTATCGAGATGGTATCTACTCCAATAGTTTTAGAGGCAGTAAGAAAAAGTACCTTACCCGAAATGACTTTGGATGAATTGGCCAATTCTTTAAGCTCTTTAAATCCATATATTGGACGAGCTGCAATTGATTCAACAGAAATAAATTATTCTGAAAAATCAAGAGAGTATGTCATAATAACGACTTGTATAACCGGTTATGGTTCAGCTATGAAGATAGCAGATTTTATAAACTCTTCACTAAAAAGTATTAATAAATATAGTATTAATTTAGTTCCTCATAATATAGAGAGTTTTAAAATGTATAGAAATAAATTTAGTAACACTAAAATTTTGGCAGTTGTTGGCAGTGTGGATTTTAATGTGGCTAATACCCCATTTATTCACATAGAGGAGCTCCTAAATGGGTATGGTCTAGATATGTTGAACAAAATAATAGAAGGTACATTTAATGCCAATAGCATTACTAATATAAAAGAAACAAATTTATCATATAACAGTCTAATAATAAACTTCATGTCTCAAAACTTAGAGCTTTTAGACTCTGTTAAATTATTCAATTATGTCAATTCATCATTATTTTCAATAATAGAATTGATAGATGAAGGTCTAAAAAGCAAGTTTAAGTTAGGATATATACTTCATTGTTCTTTTATGATAGAAAGGTGTTTTAAAAATACAACTTTTCCATATAATAACATTACTGAGTTAATCAGTAAAAATTATGAACTGTATAATTTAATACATGAGGCTTTTAAGCCAACAGAAGCTTATTTTAATATCTTGATACCAGATGAAGAAATTGCTTATATAATAGATATGATTAATGAGTATCTAAATAAATAAAACTTACAGCACCTACTTTGTGCATGTTAATTAATATATGAAATGGAGGATGAGATTTTGAAAGAAAAAATAAAACAGTTAACAATACTTGCATTAATTTTTATATTTATAACGCCTGGATTTACATTTGCAGATACTCCACCAGTACCAAACTCTTCAAGAGCAGCACTACTTATAGACCAGGAAACTAAAAGAATATTATTTGAAAAAAATAGTGATGAAAAAATGCCTCTAGCAAGTTTAAGTAAAATGATGACCTTTTTACTTGCAATAGAAGCAGTCAATAAGAATCAGGTAAAAGAAACTGATATGGTAAAGATAGACAAGTCTACAGCTACAGTAGGCGGTTCTACTTGTAAACTTAAAGATGGTGATGAAATCTCTTTAGGAGAGCTTATGCAAGGTCTTATGCTTGTATCAGGAAATGATGCTGCTATGGCTATAGCTAAACATGTTGGTAAATCTGAAAAGAATTTTGTAAATATGATGAATAAGAAGGCTGAAGAAATAGGAATGCTTGATACGTATTATTTTAATCCAAACGGACTTCCTATATATACTGACCCAGAACATAAGGAGCCACCTATTGAAAATATATCAACAGCTCACGATATAGTTGCACTTGGAAAGTATATGTATGACCATTATGAAAGTCAAGTTACTAGAATAACTACTATGCAAGTATATAATGATACTAAGAAAGATTTTACACACTATAACACAAATCCCCTACTAGTTTCAGTGCCTGGTGTTGATGGAATAAAGACAGGCTATACAGATAATGCTGGTTATTGTCTTGCATTTTCTATGATGGTACCTAAGGATGATAAAAATGAAAGAAATCATAGATTAATAGGAGTTGTTCTTGGTGATGGTAATAAGAAGAATAGAATTTCTTCTTCTGCTACTTTATTAAAGTATGGTAAAGACAATTTTAATTCTAAAAAAATAGCTCATAAGGGTGACATTATAGAGACTCCTTGTGTTGATGGTGTTGATGATTTTAAGATAACTGTTAAAGTTGATAAAGATTTGTATGGGATTGTTTCAGATAATGAGAATATACACCCTAAGATAGTGTTTAAAAATATGAGTTATCCTATTCATAAGGGAGATATTGTTGGTGTTGCAAAGTATTACAATGATTCTGGTAAGTTTGTTGGAAGTGTTGATGTTAAAAGTGAAAGTAATATAGGATGTATTCCTTTGAAGGATAAGATTAAGATTAAGGTTGCTAAGATAAATAGAAAACTTGAGGTTAAAAATTCTGTTTGTTTTAAGGCTTAGGTTAGATGTTATTTATGAAAGACTCCACTTTATGGTGGGGTTTTTTATTTTATACAAAAAATTAAAATAGTGGCAACAATTGAGGATGTGAGGGAGTGTTGCCACTATTTTGTATAGGGTATTATATTATGTTTTTAAGCTAGTTTTACTATCTTCTATGTTTATATAATAACTCTTGTGTGTGAATTTAATAGATAATTCATATGAAAATTATGTGAAGTTTTAAGATATTGTAGAGTAGCATATTTTATTTAAAATTTGCTACTCTTGGATATAAAAAGCTGTAGGAAAATTATTTTAAAAATCCTACAGCTAATATTAGTATATACAAGAAGACTTATGTTTAATTATTTATCTCAATATATTAAATAAACTTGATAGTCCAGAAGATATTTTTCCTATTGTTGATATTGGAGCTGCTACATACTTTTTAACTTCAAATGTTGTATTTGCTACTGAATCTGTAGCTCCTGTTCCAGATACTGCTCCTGCTTTAACTAATACACTTACATTGTCTAAATCATTTTGTACTGCTGGATTTGCTGTTCCTGATACTGTTA
>JABBZI010000059.1 GCA_012955965.1 Clostridioides difficile | reverse complement strand
TGTTTCACCTCAATATTATCTATTTTCTTATTTAATATACCCTCAGCTATTAGCTTTGCAACTGTATTTTTATTTTTAATATAGTAATCTGTATCTGCTTTACTGTCTACAAAACATACTTCAATTAATATTGCTGGTGCTTTTGTATGACTAAGCCAATACAAGCCCCTTACATCTGATTTAGCACCTCTATTTTTAAATACTGTTGCTAGTTTTTTGTTGACTCTTTCAGCATACACTTTGCCATTACTAGTTTTATATATTGTTTCTGTACCCATAGGATTTTGTGTTTTATTATTTGCATTGAAGTGAATTTGTACTGCTAAGTCTATGTCTTGTTTATTTGCTATTTGACATTGTTCTGCTAAGTAATTATTAGATTTATCTACTTTTCCAGTATATACAGTAGCTCCACCTTGTTTTAACCATTTGACAATTAAATCAGTTAGTATTCTATTTTCTTTTCCTTCATCTATATAACCAGTTGCTCCTGTTCCTTTACCTGTTAGTGTATGTCCTGGTACTATTGCAATTTTCATTATTTGTCACCATCCTTTAGTTGTTTGTAAACTTGATTAGCCCCTATTGCAACTCCCCAACATAAAATTCCTTGTAAGACTGCATCAGCATTTAACCCCAACATCCATATTGAGAAGCCTACCCCAAGTGCTAATAACACCAGTGGAATATACTTGTTATCTAATTGTTTATACTTCTTACAACCTACTCCTATAACATAAAGAGCAGCTACTAAAATTAGTAACTGCTCTGGTATGAAACTTATTAAATTATCCATATATTTTCCTCCTAATTAATTAAAATATTCCTCTCTGTATTGCAAATATAAAGAACCCTACAAGTGTTGTAATCATTGTTCCAATTAGCCACTTTAACATACTTGTAAGTGAATTTAAGTTCTCACACAATGCTTTTAACTCTGCTTTTGATTCAATATTTGCTATCTTTAATTCGTCTATTTCTTCTCCATGTTTATTTATTCTTGTTTCATGTCTTTTTAAATCTGATTCAAAAAGTTCTTCATTCATGTAAGCCTCCTTATTTTTATTAGATTATCCACGATTTTAGCTCATATATTTTAAAATTTGATGTATCAAATTTGTTTTATCCAAATGCATAAATATTAATAATAGTTGTATAAGTGTAAGTACTGCTTTCATCACAATGAAGATGAATCATTGTTTTTCCTGCACTTTCTGGTTTATTACTAAAAAAAATCGAACAATATCTCCTATTGTTAATAGATGAAGAAATAGAAACATCACCGATTTCAGTACTTGTATCACCAGCACTATAATTACCATGAACATTTTTATCATACAAAAGACTAACTTGAAAATTCTTTTCAGGACTTTCTAAATCACTGGGTTCAGTAGATATAATAAAAATAAAACGTGGTGTAAAAGGAATCATAAAATATGAGTTTGTATTATTAGAGCTATAACCTCCCTCTGATACTCCAGAGAAATCGTATCTAGTAGTATATCGATAAGATTTTTCATACAATAATAATCTCCCTTTTAATTGTTCTCTTAAATTACTTATAGCACCTTTAAATTCTGTTATATAATCAGCATACTCTTGAAATGTTTGTTCTGACGTAGCAGGAGAGCCGATAGCAGTCGATAAAAGTATTTTGCCACTATCGGCACTTTGAAAAGCCGAGTCGGCTCTATCTATACATTCTTTCAATGCTCCTTCAACATTTTCACTAGTGAATTTATTCTCTGTATCTTCTATAGTTACTTTCTTTGCTTCTAAAACAAGATTTCTAACTTTATTAACTAACTCTTTAAAAGTCATTTAATCACCTTCTTTCAATAAAAAAAGAATTATTTATATTATTAGTTCTGATTCTTCTGTATTGTGTTCAATTATATAATCCTCTACTGCTTTTCTATACTCTGTATTAGTTACATCATCTAATTGAAATTCTCGATTTTTCAACGGATTTAATCCTTTGTTTAAAATCCTTTCTGCTAATATTCTTACTACAACATTGTTTATATTCATTACAACAATCCTCCCACTTTTTCATTTTCTGCAATCAATAATTGATTTTCTAACTCTTGCATTCTCTGTTGCTCTTCTGTTAATTCTATTTTTATTTTTTTTATGATTGGTACATTATTAACTACATCTATCTTTTCTATATAACAATTATCATCTATTGATTTAAAAGGGATGTCAATATAATCTAGTTTTGTTATAATCTTTCTTGGTATGATATCCCCTTCCATTTCTCCAAAGATTGCAATTATTTCTCCGTCTTGGTCAAAGATTATTCTTCTTCCTATTTTCATTTTTAGTCCTCCTTTTTTATTCGTATTTTATAGCAAACCAATCAATTTCAGCACTTAAGCCAGAACCTTCGTAAGCAAATGGTAGTCTAAAACCATTATTAAAATGTCCAACTGAGGAACCACTATCAATGTCCATTTCCACACCTTTCGCTTGATAGACAGACGTTCTAGTACTAGGATGTGATTGTCTGTCTGTGCAGAGTAACAAGTAAGGTTTTGCTTCCATTGTGGAATCAAAGGATATTGTTATATATTCATTGTAATAATTTTTTGCATACATAAAAACTAAATTAGGTTTAAAAGCTAAAGAATTTACAGTAAGAGTACTCCATGTCCAATAATAATCTGCATTTTCATAAGAACGTACATACGTTTTACCTAAAGAAACTGTATTATTTCCGCTCTTTGCTGTTTTTATTATATTTTTTATACTTGACACTTTATCTATCAAATTTTGCATACTTTCAGTTTTATTTGCAGAAACATTTTTATTTGTTAGATTTGTTGCAAAAGTATTTTTTAATGTTTCTATTTTTGTTTTAGTTGTTCCCAATTTATCTGTTCCAATAAAAGGACTACCTAATGTGTCTGCCATATTATTTTTACCGATTTGTAATTCATTTTTAACCTTCCCAAATGCAGTTATTAACTCACTTAAACTTGCATTTTCGTTTAATTTTTCTATCATAAAAATATCACCTTTCTATCTTTTTAGTAACCATTTTTAAAGAATAGGTTACTTTTAAAATAGAAAGATGATTAGATTTGAACGTTTCTTTTAATATAGAATTTAAATTTATTTTTTATAAATATGTGAAAGTAAGTAAAATAAACAGAATTAAAACTTT
>JABBZI010000058.1 GCA_012955965.1 Clostridioides difficile | reverse complement strand
TACAACTCTCTTAAATTTGCAGTGAGCGGCTAGTAGTGCAATTGATAACACTTATCAAACCTTCTCGATGCCTTATATTTCAACTGTTAAAGCATACTTAAACAGAAAAATCGCACGCTGCAAAACTCTTATATTTTTATTATATCATAAATAGATTATTTTTGAATATCTGTGCCAATTTGTGGTATAATAAAAGCAAGAAGAACTACAATCTATTTGCTGTAGAGTGAAGTTCAAATACTAATGTTTATTCTTTTTGAACTTGATTTTTAGTTCAAAACTAAAGTCACTCCTGCCAGAGTGGCTTTTTACTTTTTTAAATAATTTACTAGTTAAGTAAACTATTAAACTGGCAACTAAACTTGCTAGTACACCTTGCAAAAAATTATCCATACATAAGCACCTCCCTTCTATACGTTGGGAGGATAATCTTTTGTATGAACTCCACTCTATAAATTGTAAATTACATCTTCTTGCTAAAAATATTATAACATATATATTTACATATTTTTCCTATATATTACTTTTTTCATTATAATCATAGCTTCTTATTAAAAAACACCTACATAAGTAAGTGTTCTTTGGTATTCTTAATTATAAGTCTATATAATTAATATAAAATATAAAATTTCTTTATTTAAATTAATAAAAAAATACTTTCTTAAATATTATTCCAGATATCTTTATAAGCATATCCACTATAAGCATCTATAAAATACCATCCATATGTACCTACATCATATTTTGAATCTATTCTTACAGTATATACACTAATATCATTAATATTATCAAAGTCTATCATATCAACTACTAAACTATCAATACTAACATTATGTCTTCTAATACACTCTTCTAATGCTAATTTTTTCGCTTTTTCTTCTGTTATCATTTCTGTATCTTTATAATCATCTGGATTACAAACTTCCATAACTCCATTAACATTATATGTATATATTTTGCTCATATCATTTTTTTCTACACAATATCTAACATCACCCTCTGTTTTTCCAGTCATATAACCAAACATATAAAATTGTTTTCCTGAAAAATCAAAATTTTCATCTACTAAAAATATTGATTCTTCTCCTTTTTTAAGCTCATAGTTGTAATAAACTTTATCAACACCTAATAATTTTTTTACTTCATTAGCAGCATCTTCCATTGTATATTCTTTTCCAGTATCTGAATTTCCTATATTTTTTGTTACATTTAAACACTGTTGTAACACACTATCACTTAGATTTCCTATTGCAGTTATTTTATTTGCACTTTTTAATGTAGTCTTATTACTATTATCATCAACTAGCACAATAGGATTATTTTTAGCCATTGTAGAACCAACAAGAGCATACGTTAAATCAGTCCCACTAGCTATATAAAATTCTTTTGCTCCATTATAGAACTTATTTACTATCTTCTTATTAGTATCATATCTATCTACTCCACCTAATCGAGTTGAATTAGTATCATTAACTAGTTTATCACTTATTGATGAAGTACCACCTATTGCATAACTTTCTGTTCCAGTAGTGTTAAATGGTACACTCTTTCCATCAGTTAATACTATAGGTGCTTTATCTCTAACAGCTACAGATGCAATACTCATAGCATCTGGTTCACCTTTAAAAGCATTAGTTAATATAACTTTACTAACCTTGTTAATAGCTCCTATTTCTTTTGCCACATTATAACTTGTCTTAATTCTATCACTACCTTGAAGTCTTTTAACTTCTATATTCTTATCTTTCAAAACGTTTTCAGTTGCTTTATCAATAGAACTTTCACCACCAATTATGTACACTTTGTTAGCTTTTTCTACTCTCTTAATAGTTGCATTTGGTATGTTATTTTTCTTAGTCAAAAGAATTGGTGCATTTGTAGCTCCTGCAAGTCCACTCGCACTTAGCCCATCAGCCATAGTCGTATCTGCATTTACAAGTATTGCAGTGTTATAACTTTGTTTATCTGCAATAATCCCAGCAGTTTCATATTTATCTGCTCCTTGAATTTTATCAATTTTATCAATAGCATTAGCAGATATAGGACAAGCAACAACAAACATTGACATGGTTAACCCTAATGATAATAATTTTTTTAATATCACAATATCTCCCCCTTTTATATATGAAATACCATACATCTTAATAATTCTACATTAAATTTTCTTTTCCTTCTTTATAATATTTTCTTTTCCTTCTTTATAATATTTATCTTCCCATTAATTTAAGCATATCTAAATACGTGTTATAATGTAACTGTAAAGAATTGATAAAATGAAAAAATATTTCTAAGGCTGGACCTACATGAGATAAAATAGTGACATAATTAGAGCAGTCTGACTGCTCTTTTATATAAAACTTATAAAGGGAGTGTACATATGAACATCAAATCAGCTTTTATAAGAAAAAGAGGGGAAAAATTTCATGTATATGTGGAGTATGTGGAAGAAGAAACTGGTAAAATAAAGCAGAAAAGTTATGGAAGTTATGAAAAGAAAAAAGATGCTGAAAAACATTTAATTGAGATGAAATCTACTATAAACAATAATAAGTTTGTTGCTCCAAGAGATATAACATTTGTAGATGCATGTTATAAATACATTGTGACAAATGGTAACAATTGGTCTCCTTATACAATTGTGAATAGGAAATCTTGGATTAAAAACTATATAGAGCCTTTTTTCAAAGATACAAGATTAATAGACATAACACCTTATTTAATGCAGTCTTTTGTAAATAAACTATTTACTAAATTTACATCTGGAAGTGCTAAAGTTAGATATGGCTTTGTAAGTTCTGTATTAAAAGAATCTTACAGATTAAGAGAAATAACAGAAAATCCTTGTAACTTTATAAAGCTACCTCATAAAGAAAGTTCTTTTAAAATTAATATTTATGATAAAGAAGAATCACTACTTCTAATAGATAAACTAGAATATAATGTCATAGAAATCCCTATTCTCTTAATGTTGTTATTAGGCTTAAGAATTGGAGAAGTCTGTGGACTTAGATGGTCTGATATTAACTTAGAAACCGATTCAATAAGTATTAATCAGATACTTATATATGCAAACAATAAAATAGCATTTAAAGAACCAAAAACACCAAAATCAAAAAGAACTTTATCAGCTCCAAAAGAATTAGTTGAAAAACTAAAAATAGAAAAATTAAAACAAAACAAAATGAAATTGCAAGGCACACTTATAAATGAAAATAACTTAGTGTGTCTAAATACAAATTTTAGACCTTGGATACCAACTGTATTGTCAAAAAACTTTCATAAATTTATTAAAAAAAATAATTTAAAACAAGTAAGAATACATGATTTAAGACATACAAGTGCTACCTTATTGCTTTTAGGAGGAACTAATATGAAAGTAGTTTCTGAAAGGCTAGGTCATACAGATATAAAAATAACTATGAATAGATACTCTCATGTTTTAGAAGAAATGGACAAAGAGGCTTCTGACAATTTAAGCAAAATGTTATTTAAATAAAAAAACTGACTGTCAGTTAAATGTCAGTTAAACCCATAAAAGTAGGTTTTGTCAGTTAAATGTCAGTCAGTCACCTTATACTCTTTTAGTCCAAATACCTGTAAAAATGCACGTTTTAGTGTTTATTAATACTTGTTAATATATAAATATTATTTATAGACTGAATAATATCTATAATTATTTTTGTCTTTATATTCTGGAGAAAAAATCCCCATTTTATCGTAAAAAATTAATGTCTGTTTAGATATTCCACACAACTTTGCAAATTCACCTGTAGTAAAA
>JABBZI010000057.1 GCA_012955965.1 Clostridioides difficile | reverse complement strand
GAAGAACATCAAGAGCCTTATCATATCTATATTTAATTAATAAAGGATATGATACTTTTAAAGAGTTTTCAATATCATATATGATATCTAAAAACAGAACTAAGTATTATAAGGCTATACTAGATGTGGAGAATAAGGGATATAATTTAACTGTATTTATAGAGTTCATGCTAAAGTCTATAATACAGTCTATAAATGAAATGAGAGACATGCATGATAGAAAGTCTTTAGAGAGTGTATTAAAAGAAGAATTATTTGAAAATGATATTACTCTATCAGCAACAGAAGAACATATATTAAAGTATATCTGTAGTAAAGATAATTATTCTATGACATTAGAAAACTATATTAAAAAGAATAAAAGTAGATATTTAAAGGCTGGAATAAAGGAAATCGAATTAGTTAACCAGTTGATGGAAGTGTTTAATAATCTTGAAGAGATAGAACTTTTATCAAGAGAAAAGGATATATATAAAGTTAATGAGAAGTACTTAAAAATGCTTGATATAAATTAAAAATTTATCATAAAATATTTTAATAAAGAAATGAATCCTTATAATAGAGGATTCATTTTTTATGCTATTTATAACAGATGTAACGGTAGAACATATTCTTAAGAAGTTTTAAAAAACTTTGATTTATATAGATATTTTGTAAAAAATGATAAAAATACAAATGAATTTGTGAATTAAAAATTTAAATTGACAATTATAATCAAATGGAATATTATGGGATTATAGAAGAAATAGTAATCATTATTAATATTGATATTACTGATAAGTATTTAAATCTCAACAATATATAATATAAATATATTTATATTTTAAACAAGGAGATGAATTACATGAAAAATAAAAATGTTTTGACAACGAGTTATGGAATTCCTGTAAGTGAGGATAATGCATCTATCACTACATCAAAAAAAGAAGGCTATACTATGTTACAAGATATTCATCTTGTAGAAAAATTGGCTCACTTTAATCGTGAAAGAATACCAGAAAGGGTTGTTCATGCAAAAGGAGCAGGTGCAGGAGGATATTTTGAAGTTACAAATGATTTATCTAAATATACTAGAGCAGATTTTCTATCTGAAGTTGGGAAAAAAACAGAAATATTTGCAAGGTTCTCAACTGTGGGTGGAGAAAGAGGTTCAGCTGATGCAGAACGTGATCCAAGAGGATTTGCAGTTAAATTTTATACAGAAGAAGGAAACTATGATATAGTTGGCAACAATACACCAGTATTTTTTATACGTGATGCAATTAAATTTCCAGATTTCGTACATACACAAAAAAGAAATCCTCAAACAAATTTACCAGACCCTAATATGTTTTGGGACTTTTTATCATTAACTCCAGAGTCAATACATCAGGTTAGTATATTATTTTCTGATAGAGGTACTCCACAGGACTATAGACATATGGATGGTCATTCTAGTCATACATATATGTGGTACAACAATGATGGAGAATATGTTTGGGTGAAATATCACTTTAAAACAAGACAAGGTTGGAAGACATTTACATCTCAAGAGGCAGAAGAAGTAAAAGGAAAAGATACAAACCATGCAACTAAAGATTTATTTGATTCAATAGAAAATGGTGATTTCCCAATTTGGGATTTATATGTTCAGATAATGTCACCAGAACAAGCAAAAGAATATAAATTTGACCCATTTGATGTTACTAAAGTTTGGTATCACTCAGATTTTCCATTAATACCAGTTGGAACAATGACATTAAATAGAAATCCAGAAAATTACTTTGCAGAAGTTGAACAGGCTGCCTTTGCACCAAGTGCATTAGTTCCAGGAATAGGGGTTTCTCCAGATAAATTATTACAAGGAAGAATTTTTGCATATGAAGATGCTCATAGATATAGATTAGGTGCTAATCATCATCAAATAGAAGTCAATTCTCCAAAGAATTCTAAAGCAAATACTAATCAACGTGATGGAGCTATGAATATAGATGGTAATGGTGGAAGTTCACCTAATTATTATCCAAACACTGTAAAAGGTGCACCTAAACCAGATATTTCATTTGCACCTCCTCAAATAGAAGTTCAAGCTATACTTGATAGACATGCTAGACCTTCAGAAGATGTAGATTTTATACAAGCAGGAGAATTGTATTCAAGAGTTTTAAGTGAAGAACAGAAATCTAATCTTATAAATAATATATCTAATCATTTGGGTAATGCTAGAGAAAATCTTCAATATCGCCAAACAGCTCTTTTCTATAAAGCTAATGAAGAGTATGGGACAAAGATAGCTGAGAAATTAGGATTAGATGTAAAAAGAATTAAAGAACTTGCGAATATGAGCCAAAATGAAAGAGTAAATGAGACATTGTAAAAAAAATATAAATATTTATTATAAAATATTTTAATAAAGAAATGAACCCCATTATAGGGATTCATTTCTTTATGCTATTTATAATATATTTTAAGAAGTGTATTTATAATAATATACAGTTTCTTTTCCAATAAGTTCAGAGCCAACTTTTTCCCAATTACTTCCATAAGTAGATTTTATCTGAGAAATATCTGAATCTGTTGATTTAACAATAAGCCCAGGATTAGATTTAAAAATTTCTTTTTCTTCATTGCCATCTTTAAAAATAAATTTACCTCCATATAACTTTAACAAGTTTCCATTTTTATCATATTCTCTGAGGTTTATTCCGTTGATAGCAGCTGGACTAGCTAAATCCATATTAGAAGAGTTTATGTTAAGTTTGTCAATAAATAAATAATTATTAGTGTTATTTTGTAATCTTAAATTTCCGCCTCCTTCAAATGCTTTTACTGCATAATTATAATCATTTATGTTACATTTTAATGCAGAATTCGGTATTTTAAGAGTCTCAAATACATAAACTTTATGTTTATATTCTAATCCATCATCCCAATTGTCTTCATTATCACTAACTAAATTAACATAGCAATTAGTAAAATACTTTCCGCAGAGTAAAGAGTATGCTCCCGCTTCTCCTATTTCGTTTTTATCTCCATTTTTCATTTCTAAATAAGTATCATAATCTGTATTGTAATAACGTTGACCACATCTTCTTATAATTCCAGATATAAATGATTCAAATATTGAACCAAATAAAAAACCACAATGTCCACATTGGTCAATTGTAATATTATTGATTACATAACGTCCAAATGACTCATGACCATCCTCTTGATTACTTTTAAGACCAACTTTTTGTATCTTCTCAATTCTTACATTATTTATATTAGTACCAGTCATTATTCTCATCCCATCTTGACATTTGGATATTCTACTGTTAGAAATAATTACATCTATGCCTGTGTCAATACCTAATCCACAAGAGGAAACTGTAATGTCATTTGAAATTGCGTAATATGGTATTTGAATCCCTATGCCTGAAAAACCACTTATAGAAAGATTTTCGTAATGACCAAGACCTCTATAAGTATGAGCTAAACCATCAGTTGTAATTGCTGAGACACCCTCCATTTTCTCATTATTCTCATTTGTCTTAATTAGCATTTCATAATGATAATGTGGATTTCCTTTTGTTGGAGGTTCATCATGAACAAGCATCTCGCAACTGTCAGAATAAAAACTTATATTTTTAATACATTGTTTTCTTCCTATTAATGTGATAATACTCATATTAGGAACTCCACTTGTTATAAATTGTGTAGCAGATGTTGATGAATTAGAATCTCCCTGTAAGGTTATTTCTTTATTAATCGTAACACCAGTTTTAAATAAATATTTACCTTTTGGGAAATACAAAACACAAAAGTCTGTGTCATTAATAATCTTCTGTACAAGAGGTCCTACATCTTTTGTACCATCGTTTTTAATATTAGGCTCTCTTTCTAATATGTTAATCCATTCTTTATACTTAATTTCTTCCATAATACTATCTATTCCTTTCTTATTTGCTTAATACTAAAATATTATTTACTTTTGCTATTAAATGAATTTTTTAGTTATCAGTTTGACTATATAA
>JABBZI010000056.1 GCA_012955965.1 Clostridioides difficile | reverse complement strand
GGTTACAATAGCAGAGAGGATACACCTGTTCCCATTCCGAACACAGAAGTTAAGCTCTCTAGCGCTGATGGTACTTGGTGGGAAACTGCCTGGGAGAGTAGGACGTAGCCACGTAATCTTTTTTATTATAAATTACTACTTTAATTTATTGTTTTAATTGAAAAATAAAAGACTTACTGCTATAAAAATCAGTAGGTCTTTTATTATTTTATCTAATATTTTAGTTAAGTTATTGAATACATTTTATATACTTATTTAGCTTGTTAACTATAATTAAATACTTTATACACAAGAATTATTTAATTTAAATTGTTATTGTGCCATTATTTTATATACAAACTCTTTTAATTTATCTAATCCAGATAAGAAAGTATTTTCACTGCAAGCGTAAGATATACGAATATATTTATCCATACCAAATGCTATTCCAGGAACAACTGCAACATTATATTCTTCTAAAAATTTATTACAAAATTCTATAGAAAAGCTCTCTTTATACTCAAATCTCTCAGATACTTTAGAAAGGTCTATAAATGCATAAAATGCACCATTTGGATTTACATATCCTACATTTTTGATAGAGTCTAATTTTGATGTAATTAAGTCTCTTCTAGATTTATATGTCTTAACCATATTATCTATATCAGTTGAGCAATCTTTTAAGGCTCCATATGCTATGTATTGTGCTGTTAAACTTGGATGAGATATAAGATGTCCCTGTATAGAGCTCATTGCTTTAGCAATGGTTTTATTAGATGCTGTATATCCCAATCTTAATCCAGTCATTGCAGCAGATTTAGAAAAACCATTTACAGTTATTGTTATATTTTTAGCCTCTTCACTTAATGATGCAATTGATGTAAATTCCACATCATAGCATATTTTTTCATATATTTCATCTGCTAAGATATATATTTTATTTTGTATACATATATCTACTATTTCCATTAACTCATCCTTTGTATAAACGCTACCAGTAGGATTTGAAGGATTATTTATTACAAGAATTTTTGTTTTATTTGTTATAGATTTTTTAAGTTCATCTTTTGTTAGTTTGAATCCATTGTCTTTTTTAGTATCTATGAAAACTGGAACAGCATTAACTAATTTAACCATTTCAGGATAACTAACCCAATAAGGTTTTGGTAATAATACCTCATCTCCTTCATCAGTTAAAGCTAACAAAGTGTTCGTTATAGAATTTTTCGCTCCACTTGATATAACTATCTCATCTATTGAATATTTACAGTTATTTTCATTAAAAAGTTTTTTACAAATTTCCTCTCTAAGTATCTTTAATCCTGGAACTAAATCATATTTAGTACAATCTTTATTTAAAGAGTCAATACCATAAGCTTTTGCATCATTAGGTACATTGAAATCAGGTTCTCCTATACTAAGATTTATTACTTTAATTCCGTTACTTTCCATTTCTTTAACTTTTGAACTAATACCTATTGTGTAGGATGGAGTTATAAAGTTTAGTCTTTTTGATAACATAAAATGCCTCCTTTTAAATTATTATTTATATTATACGACAATTTTAAAGAATTTACATAAGGAAATTTGTAGATATGTATATTAATGTATATGAAATTATACGTTTTTTGCCTAAAATTAGTGTAAAAAAAAGAGAAAAAAGTTTTGGCCCTCAGAGTTGTTAGAAACGCTACTGTTCAAAATACCTAGATAGTATTTGCAATGACTTGCGTAAGTTTGACTATTATGTACAAATTTGGTAATCTTAATATAGAAATTATTAAGATAATCCCTTTAACTTAGTTGAAGGGGATTTTTTTAGACTTAATATACTACATATAGTGGTATGTAGATTAATAAAATACAATATATAGTAATAGGAGGTTTTTTTAATTGGTTGAATTCGTAAAAAAAAGAGATGGAAGAGTAATCCCATTTAATGAAGATAGAATAACAAGAGCTATATTTTTAGCAGCTACAAATGTTGCAGAAAGGGAAGGAATAGTACCTGATTATAAATTATCTGAGCAATTAACTCAGGAAGTAATAAGATTTTTAAATCATAAATATTCAGAATCAGTTCCAAGTGTTGAAGATATTCAAGATTCAGTCGTTAAGATTCTTATAGAAACTGGTCATGCAAAAACTAGTGAAGAATACATAATATACAGAACTGAAAGAAGTAGAATAAGGAATTCAAAAACAAGATTGATGAAAGCAATAGAGGAAATTACTTTTGAGGATGCAGAAGATGCTGATATAAAAAGAGAAAATGCAAACATTAATGGTAATACAGCTATGGGAACTATGCTACAATATGGAAGCACTGTATCTAAAGAATTTTGTAAGACTCATATATTAAAGCCAGAACATTCTTTTGCTCATGAGAATGGAGATATACATATACATGATATGGACTTTTTAAATATGGGTACATTAACTTGTTGTCAGATAGATGTTAAAAAACTATTTAATGGTGGCTTTTCAACAGGACATGGTTTCTTAAGAGAACCACAAGATATAATAAGTTATGGAGCATTAGCTGCAATTGCTATACAAAGTAATCAAAATGACCAACATGGAGGTCAAAGTATTCCATTTTTCGATTATGGATTGGCTGAAGGTGTATATAAGACTTTTAAGAAATTCTACATAGGAAACCTAACTAAAGCATTGAAATTATTTAAAGGAATTGAAAATAATGATGCAATAAAGGACATAGTATATAGTACAGAGAAAGAAACAAATCAAAAGGTTGGTCTTAAAAAAGAGGAATTATATCTAAACCTAGAAAAAGAGAAATTAATAGAAACTTTTGATATTGATGAAGAACTTGTAAATAACATGCAGAATTTTGCATTTGAAGAATCATATAGAGAAACTGATAAAAAAACATACCAATCTATGGAAGCATTTATACATAATTTAAATACAATGCATTCTAGAGCAGGTGCACAGGTACCATTTTCAAGTGTAAACTTTGGAACAGATATTTCTGAAGAAGGAAGAATGGTAACTAAGAATCTTTTATTATCTCAAGAAAGAGGACTAGGCAATGGAGAGACACCAATTTTTCCAATTTTAATATTTAAGGTTAAAGAAGGAGTAAATTTAAATCCTGAGGATCCTAATTATGATTTATTTAAATTATCATGCAGAGTGTCAGCTAAAAGACTATTCCCTAATTTTAGTTTCTTAGATGCGCCTTTTAATGCTAAATATTACAGAGAAGGTGAACCAGATACAGAGGCTACATATATGGGTTGTAGAACAAGAGTGCTTAGTAATGTATGTGGTTCAGAAACAGTTAGTGGTAGAGGGAATATATCTTTTACTACAGTTAATTTACCAAGACTAGGTATAAAGCATGGTATTGTAAATGGTGAGAAAGCTAATTTAGACAGTTTTTTTGAAGAATTAGATGAGAAGATCGACTTAATTATAGAACAATTATTAGAACGTCTTGAGGTTCAAGGAAATAAAAAAATGAAGAATTTCCCATTCTTGATGGGTCAAGGTGTATGGAAAGGTTCTGATGACTTAGGACCAGAAGATACATTAAAAGAAGTAATAAAACAAGGAACATTGACAATTGGATTCATAGGTTTAGCAGAGTGTCTTATTGCTCTTATAGGTAAACATCATGGAGAAAGCAAAGAAGCTCAAGAGTTAGGATTAAGAATAGTGTCATACATGAGAGATAAAATGGATGAAGCTACAGATAAATATAAATTAAATTTCTCTTTAATGGGTACACCAGCAGAAGGCCTTTCAGGTAGATTTACTAAAATAGATAAAAAAGTATATGGAGAAATTAAAGGTATAACAGACAAAGAATACTACACTAATTCATTCCATGTGCCAGTTTATTATAATATAAGTGCATATGACAAAATTGAGATAGAAGCTCCATATCATGAATTGACTAATGCAGGTCATATAACATATGTAGAATTAGATGGAGATCCATCAGATAACTTAGAAGCTTTTGAAACAGTTATAAAAGCTATGAAAGACTTAGGTATAGGATATGGAAGTATAAATCATCCTGTAGATAGAGACCCAATATGTGGTTTTTCAGGTGTAATAGCAAGTAATATATGTCCTGTATGTGGAAGAAATGAAGATGAAAGTGATATCAAATTTGAAAGAATAAGAAGAATAACAGGGTACTTAGTCGGTACAGTTGACAGATTTAATAATGCAAAAAAAGCTGAAGTAAGAGATAGAGTAAAGCATAGATAGTTTTATTTGGAGGAATAAGTTATGAAAATAAGAATGTCATCTACTATAAGCCATGACAGTATAGTTGATGGACCAGGATTAAGGATGGTAATATGGACTCAAGGGTGTATTCATAATTGCAAAGAATGCCATAATCCCCAGACACATGATTTATGTGGAGGATTTTATATGGATACAGAAGAAATTATAAATAAGATAAAATCATTAAAGTTACAAAAAGGTATTACATTATCAGGAGGAGAACCATTTTTACAGCCAGAACCATTAGAAGAAATAGCAAAAGAAGCTAAAAGAAATGGACTGGATGTGTGGTCATATACTGGATTTACATTTGAACAGTTATTAGATAAGAAAAATAGTAGATATTTTAAAAATTTAAATTTACTAAAACAAATTGATATTTTAGTGGATGGAAAATTTATAGCTGAGAAAAAAGATATAAGTTTGAAGTTTAGAGGTTCATCAAATCAAAGGATAATTGATGTTCAAAAAAGTTTAAAATACAAAAAAGTATTTTTAGTTGAACAATATATGAAAGATGATTTATCTATAGCAGAATAAAATAAAAATGGACTGAGGTTAATATATTATTATATTAACCTCAGTCTATTTTTATGTAAGTTCTTAAATCTATGCCATATAAGATACAATGATTGAATAAAAATACTTATCATGTATTTTTATTCAACTTTTTATAAGCTTGTATGATTTTAATTGATAGTTTCTAAAGGATATACCAAATATTAATTCATAGATTCTTTGCTAAGAAACTAAAATGTTCAATTGACCATGTAAAAATCTTTAATTAGTATAATAAAAGACTTTAAATAAGTGATTAAATATTGATAAGTAACTCAAATGGTAATTTAGCCAGTATCATCAAGACTGGCATTAAGTATATTAAAAAATAGAAAAGCTTTAAAATGAGTATTTTTAATTGGATTTCCTGATTTGTATTTTGCTTATAAACAAACTCTATAATATAAATCAATTAAATAACTAAGTATAATTGCATATAAGATATATCTTTGTATGAAAAATATTAAAATTTGTAATTTGTGGATAAATATGTTTATAATGTGGATAATATTTAATGTAATAAGTTAAAACAATATGAATCAGTTGTTTATAATGTGGATAATATAACCATATATAAATAAATGGATCACTTGAAAATAAAAAATGTGAAAAAAGTTGTTGACTCTAAAAGTAAAAGTTGGTATAGTAATACTTGTCCTCAAGAAAAGGGCAAACAAATAAAGCATAAAGAACTTTGAAAATTAAACAGTAGGTTAATTTATAAACAAGAAACAAACCATAAAGCCAGATATTTTGATAACAATAGTATCTGAGCCTGATAAACTTTTATTTGAGAGTTTGATCCTGGCTCAGGATGAACGCTGGCGGCGTGCCTAACACATGCAAGTTGAGCGATTTACTTCGGTAAAGAGCGGCGGACGGGTGAGTAACGCGTGGGTAACCTACCCTGTACACACGGATAACATACCGAAAGGTATGCTAATACGGGATAATATATTTGAGAGGCATCTCTTAAATATCAAAGGTGAGCCAGTACAGGATGGACCCGCGTCTGATTAGTTAGTTGGTAAGGTAACGGCTTACCAAGGCGACGATCAGTAGCCGACCTGAGAGGGTGATCGGCCACATTGGAACTGAGACACGGTCCAAACTCCTACGGGAGGCAGCAGTGGGGAATATTGCACAAT
>JABBZI010000055.1 GCA_012955965.1 Clostridioides difficile | reverse complement strand
TAACATAAACATGTAATTCAGTTTTTGTTTCACTTCTAACCTCAATAGAATTATCATCTATAATTTTAAAGTTTGTAACTACATTTTCTTTTGTAGTAGCATCTATAATATTTACAACTATTCTTTGCGTTAATAAGTTATGTGTTACAATTGCCTTGAATCCATTTTCCTCATCATCTAGCCAATCACCAATTGTTATTGTTTGAGTAGATGCCACATTCGAGCCACCTGCGATTAATTGGTCAATCTTAATATTTTGTTTCTCATTTTCTGTGTCAATTCTAGTGTTTAACTCTGTCTTAGTAGTTTCTATCTTATTATTTAAATACTTATCATTTTCAAGTAAACTATTTTGTCTTTTATTGAATTCATTTGCATGAGCTGGTGTAGTTATTAAATATTCTTCTATTTCATTATTAAAATTTAATTCATTAGGCATTTATTCACCTCCTAGAACTCGTCATCTATCTGAAACACCATTTCCATATCACTATCTTTATACTTATTACCAAAAGTCTTTATTGCAATTAAATCTCCATCTGAATCTATTAGACCTATTTCACTTATATTTTTTCCTTCTGCTTCATTTTTTAATAAAGTAGTTGAATATCTACAAGTGGTTGGAACTGGATATATATAATTTTCTATATCTTTTCTAAACACTTCACTTTTTAATGTTGTATCACTTGAAAGCGGAGCTATTGGTGTTCCATCATTCCCAATTCCTCCATCTCCAAACACCATGCTAACTATAGTAGGTAATGTTATATCACCTGCTCGAGCTTTACACATTTTTTGTCTTGCAATATCTGTTGTCACTGCATTTGCCATACTTATAACACTTCCTCTCTTAATTCTGCATTAAGCAGTTTATTCCCATTTAATACTTCTATCCCATTTAGATAGTATAAATTCTTTTTAATAATTATTTTAATATTTGTAAACACTTCACTTTCTTTTATAAATAACTTATTTTTCATGTTTAAACTTATTGGCTCATTATAAAGTATATAAGCACTTAAATTCTTACTACTATTCAGTAACCACATACCATCTAAAAAATTACTTACATTTCCTCTAAAATCTATAAACATTCTATTAATCATCTTTATCTCAAACTTTTCTATATCTGTAAATTTGAGTGCAAAAGAAGGCATCCAATGAAGGTGACTTGGTTTAGTTTTATTTGTTATATATTTGAAATCTTCATAATTAATAACATCATCTACATTAGCAGTTACTTTAAAAGTGTATGGAGCTATATTTTCTTTTATATAGACATCTGTACCAGTATAACTTTTTATTATAGTTGCTAATCGGCTTGGATTAACAATATATTTCATTTGAAGTTTAGCAATGACTTTTCTTCTCCTAGCTTCTATATCTTCATCTAAGTTAGTAGATAAACCTACTCTATTTTCCCAAAAACTTAAACCCCACGTTGCAGTCTGAGGAAATAACTGTAATTCTATTTCTTTATTTAATAACTCTAAATTATCAAATTCGCTTCCTATAGCTTCATATAAGCTTTGCATTATAATAGATTGTTCATATATTGGTGATAATGTAAGAAGCATTTCTCTACCTTTTTTAGAAGTTATCACTATATCACCTCATTAATTATCTCGCCTATTCCAACTACTTGGTCATTTAAAATAATATTTGTTGTTCCATCATTTATTGTCAAGTTAGAAAAGTCCTGTATGCCTTCGTCTGTCAACATCATAGAACCTGTTAGTGCATAAATTGCATTATAAGAAACAGTACCTCCAATATCTATTTTATCGAGGTATTTGTCTATTTTATTTTTTAAGATATTTAGCACAGTTTCTTGACTAAATCCATTTAAAAACACAAAACTAGCTTTTACATTAATTAGTAATGTTTGTGGAGTAGCTATAGTTACAATAGCACCTATAGGAGCTTTTCCGTCTCTATTTTCTCCCTCTGATATATTTAATGGATATATATATTCTTGGACCTTATCTATTAATTCTTGTGTTGCTGCTTTCCTATTTTTATCTAGTATTAATACTTTTACTGTCCCTGCTCCATTCCATTCGGGAACTACATAAGCATATCCAACTCCATCTACTTCTTTAGCCCATCTTATATAATCTGAACTAGCTCCACTTAATCGGTCCTCTTGTTCTGACACAAGTACTCTTTCTCTAAAATGTTCTTCATCTTCTATATCTGTCCCACCTTTTAAATCTTCTTTATTAGTAACAGATTTAATTCCATTAATAGAACCTAATAGAACAGTTACAGTATTTTGAGATACATTTCCTATAGTTCCAGTTTCTCTACATTCTGCTTTAATATCTACTGTTTCATTTTCTCCTATAGTTTTAGTTTCAAGGAGTTCAAACTCTATACTTTGTTTTTCATCTGTAGCTATAGTTGTAACAATAGTTCCTTTTGTAATGATAGCTCCTTGCATACCTGTAAATGTAATAACTCCAGTAGCCTTAGTTGGTTGATTTTTAAACACTCCCTTGCATTCACCAAGCCACTCTAAATAAGTTCCATAAGAGGTCTGAGGAAATGCAATCTTTAAATTATTTTGTAATCCTAATTGTTTTAACTGTGTGATTTCTTCTGCTGTAGGTCTTGTTGCATCATAAATAAAGTCCCCTTCTAGTGTGCTCACATCTTGAAAGTTACTTAACATCCTTTCGTGTATTACTTCTTCATCTTCTGTCAAAAATACTGGTATAGGTAGTTCTCTTTCCATATAATCACCTACCTTTTTATATTGCCATCTATAGTTATATTTTCATCATCTATTGTTAGTACATCAAATTCATAATTAACAAGCCTACTATTTTCAAGCCAATTGAATATAAAATTACTCACTTCTTTTGTATATGGATGAACTAAAATAGTTTCTTTTATTAACCTAGATATTTCAAGTTCTTTAGCACTTTGAGACAAATTACTAGCAATTAAATCTTTTATTTCACTTCCATATACACTAGAATAAGCTGACCGTTTGTATCTAGGTGTTAATATAGCTTTTTGACACCATTGTTTATATGCCTCTACCTTGTTACATCTTTTTAATGTTCCATCTGCATTTTTGACAAATTCACCTTTTTCAAAGTCAAATAAAAAAGAACCTTTTAGGTCCAGTTCATTTTCATTATTATTTTTTAATTCTATAGTTTCAAAATTTTCATTAACTGGAAATAGGTTTGGCATTTACAACCCTCCCAATTACTACAAATTCAGCTCCCATAACGGCTACTAATACATTATCTCCTATAGCCAATGGTTTTAATTCTTTTGGAGTTTCTATTTTATGTTTATGTCTATATTCTGTGCCTAACGTTTCATCTGAAAGAGTAAAATAATCTTCTTTCAATGTTAAATTCTCTAACACTAAATAGTCCTGTATTTCATCTTTATAGCCACTTACTTTAAGACCATTTGTTGTTATTTCTGCAAGTTCACAACCCATTCCAAAAGTGCCATTTGCTACACTTTTACTCATATTTTCTTTTAATATTCTAGCAACCACATTAAATCTAGCATCAGTCATTAGTATAAAATTTCCTCCTTATATAATCTAGTGTCCCAACATTTAATTTCATTTTTGGCGTAGAGTCTAATGTATGAGTAACATCTATAACATAGTATTCTTTTCCTTTTAAACTTACCTTATCACCCGCTCTTATTCTATTTATATCTACTGCACAATCTACACTTATTGTTTCCTCTCCACTATTGAACATTGCTTCTGCTGCTTTCTTAGCTTCTTTTGTATTAGTTATCTTTTCATCTTGTTTAATCTTTTGTAGTGTTCCATATTTGTCTGAGTCCTTCTTATATGTGCCAATGATAGGTGCTTTTGTATTTTCATCTTTACTCTTACCTAGCACTTTTACACTTGTTACTGCATCATTAAAACTACTTGTAAAGTTTGCATCTTCTAATATACTATCTAACTTATATACATTTACGTTGGTACCAAGCTTAAATAATTTCAGCTTATTATCCATCCTTACCCTAAATAAGTCTCCACCCTTACTAGCTGTTTCTTTTAAATCTTTTTTAATCATATCTAGTATGTTAGTCTTATGTATTACTTTAGCAAGTTTCTTCCCTGTGTTAGTTAAATTGTAGTAAGGTATATTCCATTGTTTACAGTAGTATTCAATTCTCTGTGTTGCTGTATTTTCTTTAAACGAGTATTGTTCTTCTGATTCTTCCATATATACTGTTCTTTCTCTACAAGACAATGTCAGCTTCTTACTTTTTTCACTTCTTCTAGTTTCCCATATGACTCCATCAAAGATTGTTTCTTCTTTTTTACTCTCATATGCAATGTCAATTAGAACTATTTTATCACCTTTTTTAATTCCTATATCTTGCAAAGTTTTAGGCTCTACTAATGATACATCCATCTTATATGCAACTCCATCTATAGCTTCACTTAAGGTTATTCCTTCATTAAAATTTGCAATGTCATATTTATTATTTAGTATTATTTTCATTTAGATGGTATCACCAACTTTTGTCCTTTTTTTATTATATTTGGATTTTTACCAATAACTTTTTTATTTTCGGGTATATTATAAATCTCTGTCCATCTTGAACCCTTGCCTAAAAGATTTTTAGCTATCTTATATAATGTATCACTTGCTTTAACAGTATATATTTTTGGAGTGGTTTTATTGTTAGGTCTATTGTCTTTTAAATCTGTTTTAGTATTACTTTTAGTTTCTTTTTTTAATGTCTCTATCTTCAATTCTCTATAAGTTCTAAATGTTATCTCAATGTCTCTATCTTCTTCTCTTCCTGCTGTTTGAGTATTGCTAAAACTAGATATTGTAACTAATCCATTGTAGCCAAAACCAGTTATAATAAGTCTTAGAGGTTCGGCTTGGTCTACCCATTTTTCAAGCATTGCAACTGTTTCAATTGGATTTTTTAACTCGCTATATCTACAATAAGAAGCATCATATAAATTTGGTAAGAATGTCTTGAATGATATTTCTCTTATCTTCTCTCCTTCTTTTTTAATGTCAAATTCACCTAAATTCACTATATCAACAGTTTCAAATCTTTTTTCTTTTTTAATAGATAGAAAATCTTGTGGGTTTACTGGAAAATGAAAATCTATTTTTTCTTTTTCATTTTTTAGGTATATGTCTATTACCAAGTTATCACTTCCTTTCTAAAGTATTTTTAAATACTACACCGCAGTTTTCTTACCATAAACTCACTTCCTTTGATTTTTTGTATAAAAAAACACCTACTATTTAAGTAAGTGTTATTTATAAACATTTATTTTTAATTACTATAAGGTTTTTTGGATGCACATAGTCATTATAAAACGGCTTAGCCTCGTGGTCGAGGAATACTGTTGTTTGAGTTTACACACTACATAGTCATTATAAAACTGTACTTTTTTCTTGAAAACTATTTTTTAATTCTTCGTTTACACACTACATAGTCATTATAAAACACGATGAGTATTGTTAAGTATCTAAGATAGGTTATGTAGTTTACACACTACATAGTCATTATAAAACACATTTTCATCAGCCGATACACTAATGTTAAAACAAGTTTACACACTACATAGTCATTATAAAACGCTGGAACTGTTCACATCAATTCTATGCGGTCATTCCGTTTACACACTACATAGTCATTATAAAACCCAAATAGTGTTAATTCTTCTAGCAACACTATAAATTTGTTTACACACTATATAGTCATTATAAAACACCAGAGAAGTACCAAGAAGGAGAAGAATACTATTAGTTTACACACTATATAGTCATTATAAAACCTTTGCAAAAAGAGTTAGAAAAAGAAACAGATTTCAAGTTTACACACTACATAGTCATTATAAAACGTCTCCATTCACAAATCTTTTAACGACCGTTTCTGGTTTACACACTACATAGTCATTATAAAACTCAAATTATTATTTCTAATAATCTGAAAAGGACAAATGTTTACACACTACATAGTCATTATAAAACTATAGCAAAAGTTGGAAACATTACAGACATGGCAGAGGTTTACACACTACATAGTCATTATAAAACTAGACGAATCTCAATCAGCAGACGAAGTAAGAGCGTTGTTTACACACTACATAGTCATTATAAAACGTCTAAATTTTTAGTGATTTTGCTAACTTTATCGCTGTTTACACACTACATAGTCATTATAAAACTAGTTTTAGTTGTTTTAGTTGTTCCATCATCTTTAACGTTTACACACTACATAGTCATTATAAAACCTAATTTATTGTACCCATAAACACTTGGTCGGCATAGTTTACACACTACATAGTCATTATAAAACGGGGTGTGAAGTATGGATTTATTTTTTCTAAGAATACGTTTACACACTACATAGTCATTATAAAACGAAAACGTTAAAGATTATGATGTTGCTTTTGATTTTGTTTACACACTACATAGTCATTATAAAACTTCAAACACTCTTTAACTTCTGATTGACTTAATCGCTTTACATACCACATAGTTAATATAAAACCCCCAAAATAAACTTAGCATTTTCAATACTTACACATATACAACTCTCTTAAATTTGCAGTGAGCGGCTAGTAGTGCAATTGATAACACTTATCAAACCTTCTCGATGCCTTATATTTCAACTGTTA
>JABBZI010000054.1 GCA_012955965.1 Clostridioides difficile | reverse complement strand
GTCTGTAAGTGTTTTAACATTTGTGATTATATTTATATATTTTAAGAAAATAGATAAAAAGAAATTTTTAAAATAAATTATTTTATATTAGAATAGATGTTTTAAAAAATTTTAGGAGAAATTTATGAGAGATTTAAATATACCAGAGTATTTATTTATATTTAGCTTATTTAGTATATGGTCTTTGTTGCTTATAAATATTATTTTAGCTATGGGTGGTTATATATTTTACTTTAAAAATTTTAATAAAAAAGTAAAAAAAATTGATAAATATCCTATGGTATCAATACTTGTTCCTGCTCACAATGAAGCTAAGGTAATAGGCAAAACTGTGGAATCTTTACTATTACTTGATTATCCTAAAGATAAAATGGAGCTAATTGTTATAAATGATAACTCATCTGATAATAGTAAAGATATTTTAGAAGATATAAAAAATAAGTATAATAATTATAATTTTACCATAATAAATACAGATAATTTAACAGGAGGCAAAGGAAAATCAAACGCATTAAATATTGGATATACTATTTCTAAAGGAGAGTTTATAGCTGTTTATGATGCGGATAACACACCAGATAGAAATGCACTTAGATATTTAATACAAACAATAGTAATGGATGATGAATTAGGTGCTGTTATTGGAAAGTTTAGGACTCGCAATAAAAATAAAAATCTATTAACTAAATTCATAAATATAGAAACACTAAGCTTTCAATGGATGTCACAAGCGGGTAGATGGCAATTATTTAACCTATGTACAATACCAGGAACTAATTTTATACTGAGAAAGAGTATCATAGAAAAAATTGGAGGATGGGATAGTAAAGCAATTGCAGAAGATACAGAAATTAGCTTTAGGATATATAAATTGGGATATAAGATAAAGCTTGTACCACAATCTATAACATGGGAACAAGAACCAGAAACTGTTAAGGTATGGATAAAGCAACGTACAAGATGGGCGAAAGGAAATATATATGTCTTAATGAAATATATAAAAAATATATTTAAACAGGGAAAAAATAAAATTGTATTTGATATAGCCTACTTTTTTTCTGTATATTTTTTGTTTTTAACATCTGTCATTATATCAGATATTTTATTTATTTTAAGTATATCTAAACTAGTAGAGATTTCAATTCCGATTAACTTTTTTATAATATGGATACTATCATATCTCTTATTTATTATAGAGGTAAGTATAAGTCTAAGTATAGAAAAAGGCGAAGCAACACTTGAGAATATATTCATAGTTGCAATAATGTATTTTACATACTCTCAACTGTGGTTGTGTGTAGCTATAAAAGGAATGATAGAGTATTTAAAAGATGTGATTTTTAAAAGGGAAGTTAAATGGTATAAGACAGAAAGATTTTGATTCATGTACAGGAGGAACTAACATGAAAAAATTTGTTATATCAATTATATCTTTAGTATTGTTTTTTTCAAATATATTGCTTGTAGATGAAGTAAAAGCTGATGAGACTAAAGTTAAAAATTATAAATTTGAAAGAGACATCACTATTGATGGTGTTATAGGAAGTAATAGTACCTTTTTTGAGGTAAATAAGAATTGGGATATCGAGGAAGTTTTATTACATCTTAATTTTAGTAAGAGTCAAATATTAAATGAAGATGTTTCTAGTTTAACTGTTTTAATAAATAATGTACCAATAAAATCTATTAAACTAAATGCTAAGACAGATTATAAAAATACACTAGAGGTATTAATACCAAAAGACTATATAATCCAAGGTTATAATGAAATAAAAATAAAAGCATATAAAACTATATCTGATAAAATTTGTCAGGATGATTCTAATATTGGGAATTGGATGGTTATTCATAAAGAATCATATACATCAATTAGATATAAGCAGAAAAATATGGGGAATTCAATAAATGAATATCCATATCCATATTCAGAAATTGAAGATAAGTTTAATTTGGATACAACTATATTAGTTCCAGACAATATGACTAGAGGAGAATCTACAGCAGTGTTTAATATAGCTTCAGACTTTGGAAAAATAACAAAAAATGATAATTTAAAACTGGATGTTAAACTGTATTCAGAAATGAAAAATTGGTCTGAGGATAATCTTATATATATTGGTAAACCTGAAAATACAGCAGAAGAAATTTTGAATATTTTAAGCACAAAGGAACAAACCCTATTATCTTCAAATTGTATAATTAAACAAATAGACTCACCTTACAATAAGAATAAGAAAATGATGGTGGTAATTGGTAGTAATGAGGATGATTTAATAAAGGCATCAAATTTATTAGTGGAAAATAAACTTTCTAATCAAGTACTATCATCATCAGTAATTGTAAATAAAGATACTAATATAAATATTAATGAGCAACAAAAGTTAAATTTAAGCCATTTGACATTAAAGGACTTGGGATATTCAGATTTTTTGTTAGAAGGTGCATTTAATCAGCAAGCTTTGTTTGATGTTAAAATACCAAAGGGTAAGATATTGGGTAATGGTTCAAAAATTGTCTTAAATTTAAGGTACTCTGATAATTTGGACTTTGAAAAATCTTTGGTTACAGTATCTATAAATGATGCTGTTGTGGGAAGTAAGAAATTGGATAGGTCACATTCTAATAATGACAAGCTAGAATTAAAAATACCTAAAGATATAGATAATAAAGACTATTATCAAGTTAAATTAGTATTTAATTTGAGTATAAAGAACCAAAATTGTATTACAAGGGAAAGTAATAATCCTTGGGCATACGTATTAAATAGTTCATATATGGATTTATCTACAAAAGAAAATGAATCTTTGTCTTTTGAAAGTTATCCATATCCATTTATTAAAGATGATGAATTTAATGATTTAACTGTAATAATGCCAGATTATTCAGATTCACAAGCTATGACTTGGATGTCTAGCTTAGGTATTAGTTTAGGTGCAAATATAAATTCGTATAAAGGACATATAAACGTAATTAGAGGAAAAGAGTTTAATGACAAATATAAAGATAGCAATATTATAGTTTTTGGTGTGCCATTTAATAATTCTGTTATAAAGATGTTAAATAATAATTTAAACATAAAGTTTAACAAAAGCTATTCTACATTTTTATCAAATGAAAAGATAAGTTTTATCGATGACTATGGGAAAAATATTTCTGCAATTCAATTGATAAAATCACCTTATAATAATCAAAAAAATATTATGGTAATTAGTTCAATAAATGAAAAAAACTTATATTTAGGAATGGATTATTTATTGAATAAAAGTAAAGTTAATGATTTAAAAGGAGATACATTAACGATTGATGAATATGGAGAGGTAGAAGATTTAGCTTATGATTTGAAAATTAATAAAGAAGTAAAAACTTTAAATAACAATATAAGCATTAGTAAGACAACAAAAGTATTTTTAATGATTTCTTTTATTACTATAATTGTAGCCATAGTATTGTCAATGTTATATATAAAAAAATATAAAAGAAGATAACATGATAAATTTATTATTTTAAAAGAGGTATATAATTTGAACAAATATATAAATAAATTTAAATTAAAAAGAAATATTCTAATTTCAGTAGTAGCTTTAATTTTTATATTTATAATCTATTTTATAAACACAGAGTTAAGAGATAAAAGTCTAATAAATAACCAATATGATGGTAAGATTAAATCAGCCAATTTATCTGTAGATTATGAAATAAAACAAGTTATGAAGGATATAGATAAACTAGGATTGAATACAGTAAATGTACCCATAATTATAAATGTAGATGAAATTAATTCTGATATTATGTCAATAGATAATAGTAGTAAAGAAAAAGCAATTAAGCTGATAAAAAAATTAAATAAAAAAGGTATTTCAACAATACTAGAAGCATATCCGTGGATAGAAAAAGGGAAATTATATGAAACTGATTGGAATCCTAAAAATAAAGATAGATTTTTTTATACTTGGCAAAATGCTATATTAAATGAACTTATAATAGATGTAGCAAATCCTCTGGATGTAAATGTTTTGAATATAGGTTCTAATTTTGTACATTTAGAGGAATATCAGAAAAATTGGAGCGAAATAATAGATTTTGTACAATCAAAATTTGATGGACTTGTAACATATAGGACTAATTGGTGGTATACAAAAAAAGATGACTTAAATAGTAAATTATATTATGAACAAAAACTAAATAATAATTTTTTTGATAAGTTAGATTTTATATCTATAGCAGCATATTTTGAATTAAGTAATAAACCTATTAATACAGTGGAAGAATTGGTCTCTGCATTACATTCATCTACTGTAAATAATAGAGAACAGAATATAAAAGAAGAAATATATAATCTTTATAAAGTTCATAGGAAACCAATATTTTTTGGAGAATTAGGTTTTTCAAATAGAGAAAATGCAAGTTCTCAACCATGGAATCATATTCCTTCAAAAGTTATAAATGATGAAGAGCAAGCAAGATGCTTTGAGACATATAAAAAAGTTTTTGAGAATGAAGATTGGATAAATGGTTTTTCTGTGTTTTGTGTAGGTAAAATAGATGAAGAAAAAAATTTTTATCCATCAAAGGAGAGTATAAAGGTTATTAAGTCTTGGTATGAATAGTTTTGTTATGAAAGCATTAGTATTTGTATAAATTAAACGTATGATTAGGAGAGATACAAATGAATGACATCAAGGTTATGACTGTATTTGGAACGAGGCCTGAAGCTATTAAAATGGCTCCTTTAATAAAAGAACTTGAAGATAGAGAGCATATAAAAAGTATTGTATGTGTTACAGCCCAACATAGAGAAATGCTTGACCAAGTTATAGAAACATTTAATATAAATGTAGACTATGATTTGGATATAATGAAAAAAGGACAAAGTTTAAATGATATAACATGCAAAATTTTAAATAAACTTCCATTAATTATAAATAAGGAAAATCCAAATATAATATTAGTGCATGGAGATACAACAACAACCCTAGCTACTAGCTTGACTGCATTCTATAGTAGAATTTTTGTTGGTCATATAGAAGCTGGACTTAGAACTTATGATAAATATTCTCCATTTCCAGAGGAATTAAATAGGCAACTTACAGGTATTATTGCTGATATACACTTTGCCCCTACCACTTTAGCTAGGAAAAACTTGATTTGTGAAGGAAAGCCTAAAAATAATATATTTGTAACTGGTAATACTGCGATTGATGTTTTGCAGATGACAATAAAAGAAGACTATAATCATCCTATAATTGATAAGATTGGTAATGACAGGATGATTTTATTGACTTCTCATAGAAGAGAAAATTTAGGTAATCCTATGAAAAATATATTTAAAGCTGTAAAAAGAATAGTAGATGACTTTGAAGATGTACAAATAGTATACCCAATACATTTAAATCCTGAAATACGCAATATAGCTGATGAAACATTTGGAAAATCCTCTAAAAGGATTCATATTATAGAACCTTTAGAAGTGGTTGATTTTCATAATTTTTTAAATAAATCATACATGATAATGACTGATAGTGGAGGAATACAGGAAGAAGCTCCATCATTAGGTAAACCAGTTTTGGTGTTGCGTGATAAAACAGAAAGAATTGAAGGTATTGAAGCTAAGACACTTAAATTAGTAGGTACTGATGAAGATAGAATATATAATTCGGTGAGTAGTTTATTAATAAATAAAGACAGTTATAATCAGATGAGTAAAGCATCTAATCCATATGGGGACGGAAATGCAAGCAAATATATAGTGGATATAATAATGAAAAAATTAAATTGTAAATATCTAAATTAGTTTTTATTTATTTAAATTTATAGTAGAAAGAATTAAAATTATTATCCATTTGATATAAAATATGTGATAACATAAGGAATACCATTTTTAAGGGGGAATAATATGGCTAGAAAAACCATAAAAAATTTAGGGAAAAATAAAAGTGTAAAGAGAATAAAGCTTTTATTTAAAAAAATTTTTATAACTGTATGTATAATAGCAAGTATAATTGCTGTTTTTAATATAACAAAATATTTTGAGGAATTATATAAGGTAAGAGATATAGAAAGTACCAAAATTGAATACTATATGGATGTAGCCGATGAAGCAGGTGATGGAAAAGTCCAATTAAGTTGGAAAGCATTGCTATCTATAGATATGGTGATACATGATGAAGATTTAAGTAATATAAAAAAGAAAGATACATTAAATATAGGAGAAAAATTTATAGTAGAGGAGAAAAATGATAAGGGAGAGAATGTGTATAAAGTAAAAAAATTCACTAAAGTATTGAATGAAATAAAATTTGACTCTTCTCAAAAAAGTAGAGCAAAAAAATATATGAAGGATTTAGAATACATGTATCTTGGAAATAAAGAATTAAAAAATGGTGATGAAAAAATCAAATTTATAAAAAAGCTAGAAGATTCAGCTATAAGAGAATACATTGATTATGGAATACTGCCATCTATAACAATAGGACAAGCTATATTAGAATCTGGATGGGGAAATTCTAAACTTACAAAGCAGAGTAATAATTTATTTGGAATAAAAGCAGATAAAGCATGGAAAGGAAAAAAAGTAGAAATCTCAACCTCAGAACACTATGATGAGAAAATCGTAGCGAATTTTAGGTCATATAATTCATTACAGGATTCTGTTAGAGACCATAGTTTGTTTTTAGTTGATAATAAAAGATATAGAAAACATGGTTTATTTGAAGCAAAAGACTATATTAGTCAAGCACAAGCCTTAGAAAATGCAGGATATAGCACAGCTGAAGATAAAAAAGGAAATCGCATATATGCAGAACTATTAATAGAAGTCATCAGAAGTTATAATTTGCAACTTATAGATAATAAAGTAGAAACAAAATAATTATTAACTTCGTATGAGGTTATAACAGGATAAGATTATTTTCTACAAAAGAATAGAAAATTTGTAAAAAAAACTAAAAAAATGTATTGACTTGTTATTTAAAAGGTGATATTATTATTACTGTACTCGAAAGAGAACAAAATGAACTTTGAAAATTAAACAGTAGGTTAATTTATAAAAACAAGAAACAAACCATAAAGCCAGATATTTTGATAACAATAGTATCTGAGCCTGATAAACTTTTATTTGAGAGTTTGATCCTGGCTCAGGATGAACGCTGGCGGCGTGCCTAACACATGCAAGTTGAGCGATTTACTTCGGTAAAGAGCGGCGGACGGGTGAGTAACGCGTGGGTAACCTACCCTGTACACACGGATAACATACCGAAAGGTATGCTAATACGGGATAA
>JABBZI010000053.1 GCA_012955965.1 Clostridioides difficile | reverse complement strand
GTCATTTACAATACTTATTTTTCGATATTTTTTCTTAAATTATTTAAGGTTAATTAGATATTATAAATATTTATTTCAGATTATTATAAACATTTATTTTAAAAAAATAGAATTATTATATTTATGAGAATAAATGGTATAATAAAAGGTAAAGTGTCAAATATGCACTAAATTAAATAAGTTAATTAGTATATAGATTAGAGTAGAAGTAATTAAAACTTATTAAGTATCAAAACATGACTACTTATAAAAGTGGTTGTTTAAAAAGACATAAAAAAGTAGTTATTTTAAAACATGGTTATCCAAAAAGAAGAAGATGACTGCCTATTAAATTAACTACCTCAAAATGGACAAAAAGATGATTTATAATTATTCATCTAAAAAATAGAAAATCAAATATATGAAATTTAATAAATAATAATTGATAGGGAAAGGAAAGATAGTATGGTATTTACAAGGAGTAATAAATACGATAAGAAATTTCTCATGGAAAATATGATGGGACCTAATTGTATAAAAATATTGGAAGAATTAACAAGTAAGATAAAATTAGAAAAAGGAATGCGTATTTTAGACCTAGGATGTGGGAGAGGAATATCTTCTATATTTTTAGCAAATGAATTTGATGCTACTGTATTTGCAACGGATTTATGGATAGAACCAACTGAAAACTATGAAAGATTTAAGCAATTTAATTTAGATAATAAAATATTTCCTATACAAGCTGAGGCACATGAATTGCCTTATGCAGAAGGTTTTTTTGATGCAGTAATAAGTGTGAACTCTTATCACTATTTTGGAAATAAAGAAGGATTTTTAGAAAACCACATATCACCCCTTGTAAAAGAGGGAGGAATAATTGCTATGACAATGCCTGGATTAAAACAAGATTTTGTGAATTGTATACCAGATGAACTCATTCCATTTTGGCAGGATAATATGAATTTCCATTCAATTAAATGGTGGAATGAACTTTGGTCAGAAACTGAATCTGTAACTTTAGAGAAATGTGAAGCTTTAAGTTGTCATGATGAAGTATGGAATGATTGGGTAAACTGTGATAATTCTTATGCTAGAAATGATAAAAAAATGCTGGAAGTAGAGGCTGGCAAGTATTTTAATACAATTTCCTTGATAGCTAGAGTCAATAATAGCAAAAGTTAGATGAAAAAGTTAACTTTAAAATAGTTTTTTTAATTGTTTATGCCCAATTAGATTGTTTATTTCAGTTGGGTGTTTTCATTTAAGAAATATAAAGTATTTTTTATTGTTTTTCACACTACTATAAATGTTACTTTTAATTTGAAGATAGATTATTTATTATAGATTATTTATCTTGTTTCTTAACAATTAAGAAGGCATATATTGTACAATATATGCCTTAACTATAAATATTCATTTTATTATGCTATAAATATGTAATTTATAAACTTGAGTTTATTTATATAAATAGCCCAATACCTAAAACAAGTGAAGCAGATACAAGTGACACGACTGTACCAATTGCACACCCTTTTAATGCACCTATTATGTGGTGCATTTGATTCTTGTATTCTGTTGTCATATCTTCTGTTCCTGGAATCATTAGTTTTTTACTATGGCAAAAAATAATCAAATCAAATATTATTAAATCATATAAGTTTACTGATAGAAATAATATGAATACATGAAAAAAAGCTGTTACAAATGTCACTTTTCCTGAAAAATATGACAATATAGCAAAAAGTACAGTAATCAATAATGTACCTAAAATTTTGCGTTTCCAATTTTTATTTTCTACTGAGCTTATAAAGTCTTTATATTGAGGCAATTCATAAACTCGTCTTTTTATTGCAGGTGGATATGATGCAAATTGAGACAGAGGATTTCGATATTGACCAGGCAAAATTACAATCGTAAATATTATGCAAAGTATTATACATTGAACTAATAATGACATTATATAGCCCCCTTATGTTAAGTTAGATTCCTACAATCTTTTAGCTAGTCAAATTGTATCATAGTTATATTACAAAGTCATTTCTTTTATATATCTATATAATAACTGTCAGTCAAAGTCTCATAAAACATATAGTCAAAGCCTTATAAAACATTATTTTTAGAGTTTGTAAGTATTATTAAATAACGTATAAATTAATAGAGTGTATTTAAGTAAAAGGATTATATAAAAAATAAGCATATAATGTAAAATATAATTATATGATACAAAAAGCATAAGTATAGGATATAAACTTTGAATAGGATATAATATAGATAAATGAAGATATGTAGTTGTAGGAAATTTATAATTTATTACAAACTAACATTGACAAATTAAGGGCTTACTTTTATACTCGATACAAGTAAAGGGGCTTTTAAATTATAGATTCGAATTAAACAAGATATGCAATTATAAAATAAATAACATAATGAATAAGAATATGTAATTATAAAATAAATTAGGAGGGACCATAATGAATGAAACAAAAGAAGAAAATTTATTAGAACAATTTTTTAAAGTGCAGTCATTGCTACATAAATTTCACCTTCAAAACCATAAATCAAATGGATTTTTTAGAGCAACACATAGAGGACAAGGTAGAGTTTTATCGATGTTAAAAATAAAGCCAGAAATCACTCAAAAAGAACTATCATACTTACTTGATATGAGACCTCAATCTTTAGGAGAGTTGCTTTCAAAATTAGAAAATCAAGAATTTATCACTCGTACACACTCAGAAAAAGACCGTAGAGTAATGGTAGTAAAATTGACATCAAAGGGAATGGATGAAATTAATAAAAATGAGCAGAGAGAAGACCCAACTAATCAGATATTTAATGTATTAGAACCAGAAGAAAAGAGTACTTTGAGTTATATTCTTACAAAGATTACTGATGAACTAGAAAGAACTATAAAAAGTGAGGATGGTAATAACTTTGATGGAGCACATATGCAACCGCCACCAAGACCACATCATGGACAGTATTTAGGTGGGTTTAATGGTAGAGATGGAGTTCAAAACCTATTTAATTCACGTGAAGAATATCCAGAATTTTTTAATAGAGAAGATTTACTTGAACAGATGGTAAAACAACATCCAGAACTTATTGAACAATTGATGAAACAACATCCAGAGTTATTCACAGAAAAAGAACTTGATAGAAAAAATAGCTCTAAGAATGAAAACAGACAAGATATTGATGAAAGCAAGTAATACAATAGTGAAAACAGACAAGATATTGATGAAAGCAAGTAATACAATAGTGAAAGCAGACAAGACATTGATGAAAGTAAATAACATATCGATGAAATCAAATAAGAGATTGCTTAAGATTAAAAATTTTATAGTATTATTTGATAATTTTTTTTATATATTTTATTATACTTTAAATCAAACTGTGAGATGTTTAAGTATAGAATCAAAAGACTAATATATCTATATTATTTTAACTATCAAAGAATTTATTTTAATAGAGAGATATAAATAGAAATATACAAAACTATTTTAGGCTAATATATTACTATATCTAGTAATTTATATATCATTATAAATTATAATAATAAAAAAATATTTAACTATAATCATAAATTAAAAAGGGGAATGTTGAGCTGATGGAAGGAATAAAATTTATAAAGTCAGAAGAAAAGTATATTTGGTCATATTGGCAGACTTTTGATAAAATTGCAAAAGAGAGGAAGTATCTAGCTATGGACGAGGCATTTCCTTTTGAAGAAACAGTTGAATTTATAAAGAATGTTATAACTAAAAATTTTCCACAACTATTTATAATTGAGGTAAAATCGGATACCTGTATTGGTTGGTGTGATGTTTTGCCTAAAACAGAGACGGTTGGTTACTTAGGTATGGGCATTCTTAAAGAATATAGAGAAAAAGGTATTGGGAGTAGCCTTCTAAAACAAATTATTGATTTATCAAAAGAATATGGATATAAAAAAATTGAGTTAGATGTGTTAAAAAGTAATAGCAGAGCTATTCATGTTTATAAATCTTTAGGGTTTGTGGAGGTAAATACAATAGCTAGTGGAGTTACATGGAATGATAGACCTGTAAAAGAAGAGGTTATACAAATGGAACTTGTAGTAATATAAAATAAAGTCTATTGAGAGTTAATAGGGTAGTAATAAAAAATACTATCCTATTTTATTGTTTCAAAAATAGAAGTTTTGCAGTTAAATAAACTGCTCTGAGAAAAAGTTTTATTTTCCTTCCCACTATAATTATATCATAAATAAAAATTTTTTTTAAGACTGTGAATATATCCTCATTTCTATATAATTGATATAGTGGATTAAATGTTAATTTCAATTGAGGAGGATTATAGTATGAATCTAAATGATTTTGAGTCAAATCTTGAAAATCAATGGCTACAAAAAACTCTTAAAGAGGCTAATAGACAACTTGAGGAAAAGCGTAATGAAGAAGATAAGCTAAAAAAAGATGCTATAGAGACTCAAAGGGAACTATGGAATGACTTAGGTTCTATTTCTGCTGAAAATGGATTAGAACAACTTTCAGAATTTATGTCATTTATGGATGTTATGAAACATCAAAAAAGGAGCCATGAATTTACTAAGAAACTCAAAGATAAGTATGAAAGAATGATTGAATCTCCTTATTTTGGAAGAATTGACTTTACAGAAGCTTGTGAAACTGAGTGTCAAAAGTGTTATATTGGATTGTCAAATCTTATTAATGATGATTATGATTTTCTTGTATATGACTGGAGAGCTCCTATTTCAAGTATGTTTTATGATTATGAAATTGGACAAGCAAGTTATGAGTGTCCAGAGGGTATAATATCTGGAAAAATCACTAAAAAAAGACAGTACAAGATAAAAGATGGCAAAATTGAGTATATGTTTGATAGTAACCTAAATATAGATGATGATGTTTTGCAAGAGCTTTTAGGTAAAAACTCTGATGAAAAAATGAAAACTATAGTTACTACCATTCAAAGAGAGCAAAATCAAGTAATTCGTAATGAAAAATATAAAAACTTAATTGTACAAGGTGCCGCTGGAAGCGGAAAGACATCTATAGCACTTCATAGAATAGCATATTTATTGTATAAGCATAAAGATAAAATAACTTCTGAAAATATAATGATATTTTCTCCAAATAATATATTTAATGATTATATATCAAACGTACTCCCACAACTTGGTGAAGATAATATCCGTCAGACAACATTTAAGGACTATATGTATAAAGAACTTGGTGATGAATTTAAAAAAGAAAGCCCAGCTGAAATGATGGAGTATATTCTTAATAACAACGGGAAAATCACATATAAGGATAGAATAGAAAATATAGAGTTTAAAACTTCTTTAGACTTCACAAATATATTAAAACAGTATCTAAATTATTTAGAAACAGATGATAGATGCTTTGAAGATATTATTGTAAGAGGTGAGTTAATAATTTCATCTAAAGAGTTACAAACTCTGTTTTCTAATGATTATTCAAATTTACCAATTAAGAAAAGATTAGAGAAAATAAAATCAAGAATAATATTTTTAATTGAGCCATATGAAAAAGCTTGGATTGATGAGATATTTAAAGTGCTTCAAGCATCTGGTGATTATATAGAAAAAGAAGAAATGATGGAGAAAAGTACTTTCATTGTAAAAAAACATCTTAAAGAAGTTTACTCTAAAATTTCAAGAATGACAGAACTAGATTTGATAGACACTTATAAAAATTTATTTAAGAATTTGGAGATATTTTTAGATAAGGCGAATGTTGAGTATGATAAGAATATTATAGATAATATAAAAACTTATACAATGGATAATTTAAGTGTAAAGAGTCTTTATTATGAAGACCAAGTGATTCTCTTATATCTAAAGGGAGCTCTTGGAGGTATTCCAAATACATCACAAATTAAATATGTAATCATAGATGAGGCACAGGACTATACTCCTTTACAATATGAAATATTTTATAAACTTTTTAAATCTGCCAATATGACTATATTAGGAGATATTAATCAATCAATAAATCCATTTATGAATGTTGGAGATTATAATAATATTCCTAATGTATTGAAGAATGATACTTGTGTAATAAATCTAAGTAAAACATACCGTTCTACAATGGAAATTACTAGATTCTCAAGAAAGCTTCTTACAAAAGCTATAGATGCTGAGTATGTTGAGAGACATGGTGATGAACCTAAGGTTATTGGTTTTAAAGAAAAAAATTATATGGATAAAAAGCTTGTTGAAGATATAAAAGGTTACAAACAGAAAAATTACAAGTCCATTGGAATTATAACAAAGACAGCTCATGAAGCTAAGGAAGTGTATGAGTTTTTAAAGGAAAATAATATTGATGTAGAGGTTATAATAAAAGATGATGATGAGTATGTAAATGGTGTATTAGTAATACCTTCATATTTATCTAAGGGGCTTGAATTTGATATAGTTGTAATATACGATGCAAGTGAGGAAAGGTACAATAGTGAGGATGAAAGGTTGCTTCTTTACACTTGTTGTACAAGAGCTCTTCATGTGCTAAATATATACTATTTAGGTGAAATAACCCCTTTATTAAAATAACAAGTTTATGATTACAATCTGATTTTTATTTTAAGAGTATCAAATGTTTATAATATATCTTAATTTATCTATTTTTTATTAATTTATTATAGAGTTGCAATTAAAATTCATACAATAAGTTATGATAAAGTTAAATATTTTAAAATCTAAACTGGATAGCTTATTGTGTATCTGAAAGTAAAATTCAGATAATGATTTACAATAAAGTTAAAGCCCTTAAAATTCCAAATGAATGGGATTTTTAAGGGCTTTTTAATATTAGTAATAGCTTTTTTAGAGTAGTTAAATTTTTAGAGCAGTTAAATATCTAAAATTTTATATATTAACTTTAAAGAAAATATAAAGATGGAAGATACAACTATATTTACTAATAAGAAAACTAAAGTTATATACAATAAACTCATAAACACTTTATTGTTAATTATGCTTATTTTACATCTATTACTTCATGAGTCATTTTAACTAAGTCATTCATAGATAAATTTGAATCTTGAACTGTAAAAGAGTAGTAAACTCCATCTTGTTCCCAAGCTAAGAATTTAAATTCATTAACTTCCACTTTATCTGTTCCTTCACTAAATGTATATTTGCCTGATTTTTCATCAAGTTTATCCTGTTCTGTCATTTTATAACCTTCTGGCACAAACTTGTACATTGATGTTTCATAAGAAATATTTATATCTTTGTAAGTATCTACAACTTTCATTTTATGAGAATCTTTTCCAAGCACATTATTTGCTGTTTCAAGAGATATTTCATCATTACCATTTTTATACTTAAACTCAAGTGCTTTTAATTCTCCTAAAACATTATCTTTTTTATCAAGTGCTTTTTCATTTATAGTATATGCACCTTCAAATTTATACCCATTACTAAATTCAGAAATTAGATTAGGGGTAAAGTTAAAGTCTTTTTTTACCTGTTCAGTAGTTGGAATCGATGTATAGGTAGGCTTAATGCTTGATTTTCCAACTATACTATATATTTCTCCTACTGCAAGAGCTGTTGTACCTAATACTAAAGTGATAGCTAAAGTTGCTACTAAACCTCTTCCAAATGGTAATTTATGTGTTTTATTATTATTCATTTTATAATTTTCCTCTCTTTCTGGTAAACTATTTAGCGTTTTATTTAAACTATTATGAAAGCTTTCTGGAGCTTTTGGAAACGAATTATTTAAGCTATTTTTATTCATATGATTACCTCCATATTTTCTAATTTAGTTTTTAATAATTTTCTTCCTCTTGATAATCTACTTTTTACAGTTCCCTGAGGTATATCCAATATTTCCTTAATTTCATCAACTGAATAACCCTCAATATAGTAAAGGACTATTGGAACTTTAATTTTTTTAGGGAGACTTTGAATAGCAATATATAAATCGTTATAATCTTCTTTTTCATCGATTTTTTTATTTTTAAATACGTCTTCAAATGATAGAAATTTCAATTGTTTACGTCTTAATGAATTACATTCATTTATCACTATTCTAATCAACCACGTTTTAAAATATTGTTCTTCCTTAAGAGAATCTAACTTTTCATATGCTTTTAAAATAGCATTGTTGACGGCATCTTCACAATCCTGCTCATTTCCCAGAATAGACTTAGATACACGATACAAAGTCTGTTCTGATTCAAGGATATTATTTATAAATGTAGTTTTATTCAAATGAATTCCTACCTTTCTATGCAAATTGTAGCGCTACTTTTTTGCCTTTCACTTATTAGATAAGATTTTACTATAAATGGTTCACTTTTTTTGAAAAAAATTAAACGAATAAAAATAAGGTACCTTAAAATAATGTTGACAAAATGATAAGGTACCTTTATAATTAGAGATAGATAAGGTACCTTAATAAAAATGAGAAAATAAATTAATGAAAAAATCGAATTAATTAGGAGGAGTTAATATGAATTATTACAGAGATAAAAAAGAAAACTTTAGAGGATTTGAAGGTTATCATAGTAACCCATGGAATCATATGTGTGAAGGATGCAGATTATTTGAAATGATGCATCGTGAAGGGTTTGGGTCAAGAGGATATGGTCATGGAGAGTGTAGAGGTCATGAAGGATTTGAGCAAAGAGGACATGGAAACTTTGAATCAAGAGAACATGAACATGGAGACTTCAGAGGTTATGGAGGATTTACACCAAGAGAATGTGGTCAAGGAGAATTCAGAAGTCATGGAAACTTTGAATCAAGAGGATATGGTCAAGGAGAATTCAGAGGCCATGGAAACTTTGAATCAAGAGGATATGGTCAAGGAGAATTCAGAAGTCATGGAAACTTTGAATCAAGAGGATATGGTCAAGGAGAATTCAGAGGCCATGGAAACTTTGAATCAAGAGGATATGGTCAAGGAGAATTCAGAGGCCATGGAAACTTTGAATCAAGAGAGCATGGCCAAGGAGAATTTAGAGGCCATGGAAACTTTGAATCAAGAGAGCATGGTC
>JABBZI010000052.1 GCA_012955965.1 Clostridioides difficile | reverse complement strand
GTTACAATAGCAGAGAGGATACACCTGTTCCCATTCCGAACACAGAAGTTAAGCTCTCTAGCGCTGATGGTACTTGGTGGGAAACTGCCTGGGAGAGTAGGACGTAGCCACGTAATCTTTTTTATTTGCAATAAAGTTTAATATTAAATGGAATATAAAATCAATATTGATTTATAATAAGATAAAATATAGAATTATATAGTATAGGTAAAGTTTTTGATTTAGAAAGAAGGTGTAATATGAATTCTGATGAAAGAAGAAGCAAATTAATAGATATTTTAAAAGAATCTAAGTGCCCTGTAAAAGGTGGAATGCTAGCTGAGATATTAAATGTAAGTAGACAAGTAATAGTACAGGATATAGCCCTTATAAGAGCTAGAGGATTTGAAATAATAGCTACACCTCAAGGATATATAATATATAATCAACCATATTTTACAAAACAAATAAGATGTAAGAATCACAAGAATTCTAAAGAAATTTATGATGAATTAAAAATTATTGTAGATTTAGGTGGGATTGTAAAGGATGTCATTGTAAATCATCCAACATATGGTCAGATAACTGCAGACCTTAATATTTATTCTAAAATGGATATAGACAATTTCATGAAGAAGGTTGAGACAAATGAATTTAAACAGTTATCAGTTCTGACTGAATGTAGTCATATTCATACAATTGAGGCTCTGAAAGAAGAGACTATAGAAATTATAATAAAAGAATTAGAGGACAGAGGAATATTATCATAAGGAGGAGTTAAATGAATTTTTTATCATTGGCTAAAACTGCTTCAACAAATAGTAATATAACTAAGAGAACTTTAGAAAATATGCTTAATAACTTTAGTGATAATATACCAAATATTATATATGCAGTAATTGTATTTGTAATAGGTATCTATATATCTAAAATAGTAAGAAAGATGGTTTCAAAGTTTCTAATCAAATATGGAATGAGTAAAGGTGTAAATAATTTCATTGTATATGGAATATATATATCTATGCTATCCATTATATCATTGATAAGCTTGGGGATTATAGGAATACAAACCACATCAGTTGTAGCGGTATTAGGAGCTGCTGGTTTTAGTATAGGATTAGCATTTAAGGAAATATTATCGAATCTAGGTTCAGGCATGATTATTTTGTTCTTTAAGCCATTTAACATAGGTGATTATATTCAAGGCTCAGGTGTAGAAGGTACAGTTTCTGATATACAGATATTTAGTACTGTTCTTAAAACCCCAGATAATAAAACCATAATTATACCAAATTTTCAATTGACAAGTAATAATATAATTAATTACACACATCAAAATAAAAGAAGGATAGATTTTTCATATAATATTTCATATGATAGTGATATAGATGTAGTTAAGTCTATATTAAATGAAATTTTTAGAAATGAAAAAAGGATATTAGATGACCCAAAACCTATTATAGGTTTAAACTCTATAGGAAATAATACTATGCAAATAGTTGCTAGACCATGGGTTAAAACTGATGATTACTGGGATGTATACTTTGATGTAATGGAAAAAGTCAAAAATAAATTTGATGAAAATAATATAAAAGTTCCATTTGTTCCTTCTTCATTATTATTTAATAATATGAGCAATTTAAATACAATGGATAAAAGATAGAATTTTAATTAAATAAAAAAAATGAATTTAATATAGAAAATTAAAGAAAATTCTAAAAAAATTTGAATAATAGTATTGAAAGATGTTAATATATATAATATAATGATTATCAAATAAAACAATTAGTTAAAAAGCGATGAAGGAAAATAGTAAAAAACAGATTGTATTCAGAGAATGAGTGGATGGTGAGAACTCATTACAATGGTTTTTGAATCTACTCTAGAGCTTCTAGTTAAAGCTAGACGTTTACCTACGTTATAGGTCTGAGAGGATTATACATTTTAGTATAATCAATTAGGGTGGCAACGCGGATAAAAGATTTTCGTCCCTTTTATAGGGAAAACGGAGGTCTTTTTTTATTTGTCAAATTTATTTAAATTAAAAGTATACAGCTTTAATAAGTGTAAATTAATTGGAATTATAATTTATATTATCAAAATTATTAGGAGGAATTAATATGTTAGATATTAAAAGAATAAGAGAAAACTTAGATGATATCAAGAAAGCTATGGAAAGAAGAGGCGAAAAAGAATTTGACCTTGATGCTGTAGTTGAATTAGATAATAAAAGAAGAGAGATACTTCAAGAAGTTGAAGTTATGAAAAATGAATTAAATGTAAATTCTAAAAATATACCACAATTAATAAAAGAAGGAAAAGATGTAGCAGAAGAAAAAGCAAGATTAAAAGAGTTATCAGATAAGATAAAAGGTATTGATGAGAAAGTAAAAGAAGTAGAAGCCAAAATGGAATATACATTGATGAGAATACCAAACGTTCCTCATCCAGAAGTTCCACAAGGTGAAACAGATGAAGATAATGTTCAAATAAGAACTTGGGGAGAACCTACTAAATTTGATTTTGAACATAAAGCACATTGGGATATTGGTACTGGTCTAGGTATATTAGATTTTGAAAGAGCTGGAAAAATAACTGGTTCAAGATTTACTTTATACAGAGGTTTAGGTGCTAGACTAGAAAGATCTTTAATGAATTTCTTTTTAAATACTCATACAGCTAAACATGGATATACAGAAGTTTTACCTCCATTTATGGCTAATAGAAATAGTTTTATAGGTACAGGTCAACTTCCTAAATTTGAAGAAGATATGTTCAAGATAGAAGGATTAGAGTATTTCTTAATACCAACAGCTGAAGTACCTGTTACTAATATACATGCTAATGAGATATTAGATGTTGCAGAACTTCCAATTAAATATTGTGCATATACGCCTTGTTTTAGATCTGAAGCAGGCTCAGCAGGAAGAGATACAAGAGGTCTAGTTAGACAACATCAATTTAATAAAGTTGAGTTAGTTAAATTTGTTAAACCAGAAGATTCTTATGATGAATTAGAATCATTAACTCATGATGCTGAAACTATGCTACAAATGTTAGGTCTTCCATATAGAGTTGTAAAAATATGTACAGGAGATTTAGGATTTACAGCTGCATTTAAATATGACTTAGAAGTTTGGATGCCAAGTTACAATAGATATGTAGAAATATCTTCTTGTTCAAATTTTGAAGATTTCCAAGCTAGAAGAGCAGGAATAAGATTCAAAAGAGATAAAAAATCAAAAGCAGAATATGTTCATACTTTGAATGGTTCTGGATTAGCTATAGGAAGATGTCTAGCAGCTATATTAGAAAATTATCAACAAGCAGATGGTTCTGTAGTAGTTCCTGAAGAATTAAGAGCTTATATGGGTGTTGATGTTATAAGATAATACTATATTGATATTAGATAGAAATATGTTTTAATGTAAAAGATATATTATGAATAAAAAATAAATCAAAAAAAGCTATGAAATTATTAAATTTCATAGCTTTTTTAGGTCAATCTATATAACAGAATATTTATTATAAAATACTAAATATCTTTATAAATCAACACTTATATAAATGGTTAAAGGTTATTTTAGAACTAATTTAAATAAAATATAGATATATCTATTAATAATTAAATAAACAAAATAAAATTAAGTTGAATTATAAAATGAATTATGATAAGATAAGTTTGTTATAAGTTTTGGGAGGAATTATGGAAAGTTCATTTTATATGAAAGAAGCATTAAAAGAAGCATATAAAGCATATAATAAAAGAGAAACACCAATAGGCGCTATTATAGTTAAAGATAATCAAATAATAGCTAGAGCTCATAACCTTACAGAAACGTTAAAAGATTCTACAGCTCATGCAGAAATTTTAGCGATAAAACAAGCATCAGAAAAAATAGGTGGTTGGAGATTGACTGATTGTGATTTATATGTTACAATGGAACCTTGCATAATGTGTAGTGGTGCAATAGTTAATTCTAGAATAAAAAAGCTTATAATAGGGACAAGACATATAAAAAATTCATATATAGAAAAACAACATGAGTTTAAATTAGATTATTTTAATAATAATAATGTAAAAGTGGCTTTTGATGTTTTGCAAGAAGAATGCTCGATCATATTGCAAGAATTTTTTAAGGCATTAAGAAAAAGAGATTAAGGAGAGATGGTCGAGTGGTCGAAGGCGCTCGCCTGGAAAGCGAGTATATGGGTAAAACTGTATCGTGGGTTCAAATCCCACTCTCTCCGCCAGAAACAATAAAAGTAATTAAATATGGTTGTAATTTTGCTGTACTAGATGGGGAGGTAGCGGTGCCCTGTAACCTGCAATCCGCTATAGCAGGATTGAATTCCATCTAAAGGCTTATTTTCTGTAGGGCCGCCCTAAATAAGTGGTGTTGATGCTTAGGTCCTGCGCAATGAAAGCTCATGAACCCCGTCAGATCCGGAAGGAAGCAGCGGTAAGTGATCACTTTTGTGTGCCGCGGGGGTGCCTAAGTTGAGCTAACTGTTTTGGTAACGCCTATGGAATTAAGTCGATAGATGGTGTACAGCATTTAATATATAAAAGACTAATCCCTTAGATAATGAGGGATTTTTTTATTAATTTTACTAAAGAGAGGTAAAAAGATGCATAAAGCATTATATAGAGCATATAGACCACAAAAGTTTGAGGACGTTATTGGTCAAGATCATATTATTAAGACTTTAAAAAATCAAATATACAATGATAATATAGGACATGCTTATTTGTTTTGTGGTACAAGAGGTACTGGTAAGACATCTACTGCAAAGATTTTTTCAAGAGCAGTTAATTGTTTAAATCAAATAAATGAAGAACCTTGTAATGAGTGTGAGATATGTGAATCTATATTAAAAGACAATACAATGGATGTTGTAGAAATAGATGCAGCATCAAATAATAGTGTGGATGATATAAGAGAACTTAGAGAAAGTGTGAAATATTCTCCAGCTAATGCTAAATATAAAGTATATATAATAGATGAGGTTCATATGTTGTCTCAAGGAGCTTTTAATGCACTATTAAAAACATTAGAAGAGCCTCCCTCATATGTAATCTTTATATTGGCTACTACTGAACCTCACAAGATACCTGCAACTATTTTGTCAAGATGCCAAAGATATGATTTTAAAAGAGTTACAGTTAAGGACATGACTCTTAGAATGAAGAGGATTTGTGAAGATGAAGGAATTGATATAGATAATAAAGCTCTTAATTTAATAGCTAGGAATTCTCAAGGAGCACTTAGAGATGCTCTTAGCATATTAGACCAATGTATATCATTTGGAGAGAATAAAATAGATTATAAAGATGTTGTTGAGCTGATGGGAAGTGTCAATATAGAACAATTATTTGAATTGTCTCAATGTATTGTAGAACAAGATACTAAAAAATCTCTTGAGATATTAAATGAATTTGTTTTATGGGGAAAAGATATAAGAAACCTTATAAATGATTTGATTGACCACTTTAGAAACTTAATGGTGTGTAAAGTGTCATCAGAATTGGATGAAATAATTTCATTGCCAGAAGAAACTGTAGAGCAACTTAAGTTTCAATCTGAAAATATAGATATAAATGATTTGATAAGAATTTTAAATGTATTATCAGTAACTCAAGATGATATAAAGTCATCTTCAAATCCAAGAGTTTTAGTGGAAATAACTATGATGAAGATTGCTCAGCCAATGTTTGATGAAAGTAAAGAAGCTCTTATTAAAAGAGTTGAAAACTTAGAAAAGATGATTGAATTGGGTAGCTTTAAAGTTTCAAAACAGGACAATAACAAAGAAAAAGAATATGATGTAAATAGAGAAATAAATGTAAAAAAAGAAAGTGTAGTTTATGAAGATGTAAAAAATGAGGATGTTATACTTATAGAGTCATCTTGGAAGAATATACTTAAACAAATTAAAAAAGATAAAAAAATGCCAATATATGCACTTTTAAGTGAGGTAAAAAGTTTTAATGTATATTCTAATATGTTGTATGTTATATTTGATGATAAATTTGATTTTGCAAAAACTAGACTAAGCTCCCAAGATACAATAAATTATCTAGAGAAAATAATAAGAGAAGTTTTAAATAGAAGTTTTAGTGTGAAAATAGTATTGACATCAGAAGTCAAAGATATAAATCTTGAAGTTAGAGAGAAAAAAGATATTGGTGAAGAGATATTAAAGAACATAGTAGATGAAGAGATATTAGAAATAAAAGATAGTATTGATGAAAATGAAAGTAAATAATAAAATATTATTATGATATAATAATAAAATGAAAATAAGTTTAGGAGGAATAGTATTTATGGCTAAAAAAGGTTTTGGAGGCGGGATGATGCCTGGTGGTGGAAATATGAACAACTTATTAAAACAGGCTCAAAAGATGCAAGAAAATATGCAAAAAGCTCAACAAGAGTTAGAAAATAAAGAAGTAGAAGCTTCAGTTGGTGGAGGAGCAGTTACTGTAAAGGTTAATGGTAAAAAAGAAGTTGTGGATATAACTATTAAGCCAGAAGTAGTTGATCCAGATGATATAGAAATGCTGCAAGATTTAGTTTTAAGTGCAATAAATCAAGCATTGAGAAATATTGATGATATACAAGCAAGTCAAATGAATAAGGTAACTGGAGGTATGAATATACCAGGGTTATTCTAGTAGGTGATATTTATGCAAGTTTATACAGGTCCAATAACGAGACTTATAGAAGAATTTTCAAAGCTTCCTGGAGTAGGAAGAAAGACCGCTCAAAGGTTGGCATTTCATATCATTAGTATGAATACTAATGATGTGGAAGCTTTATCTAAAGCGATTATAGATGCAAAAAGAGAGATAAGATATTGCTCAATTTGTTGTAATATAACAGATACAGACCCATGTAGTATGTGTTCAAATAAAAATAGGGATTCAAGTGTCATATGTGTTGTAGAAGATCCAAGAGATGTAGCAGCTATGGAGAGAACGAGAGAGTTTAAAGGTCAGTATCATGTATTAAATGGAGTAATTTCTCCAATGGATGGAATTGGACCAGATATGTTAAAAATAAAGGAACTTATACAGAGGCTTGGCAATCAAGATGTCAAAGAAATAATAATGGCAACAAATCCTACAATTGAGGGAGAAGCTACAGCTATGTATATTGCTAGATTAATAAAGCCAATGGGAATTAAAGTTACTAGGATAGCTCATGGTCTTCCTGTTGGAGGCGATTTAGAGTATGCAGATGAAGTTACAATATCAAAAGCATTAGAAGGTAGGAGAGAAATATAAAAATCGAGGTTAATTCCTCGATTTTTGTAATTTTTTGGTGTTAAATTCAAATTAATTTTGATTTAGATTTATTGAATAAATTTCTTCTGTATTGTATAATTTGTTGTATAAATCATTTAAAAATTTTGATAGGGGTGCAACATGAAACCAATTATGAACTTAGAAGAACATAATGCAATGAAAGAAAAAAGAGTTAAAAAAATGAAATCGAAAGATAAACCTAAACATGATGATTTTGATGATATAAGTTTTTCTGATAAGAAAAAAACTAAGAAAACCGCACGTAACAAAAACACTGAATTCAGAAATAATTATAAGAACTATCAGTATGACTATGAAGAAGACTTTTATGAGCCAATTTAATATTAAATAATTAGAAAATAAAAAATCCCTAATAGATAATGTATACTATAGGGATTTTATTTATTTTATCAATTAGAAATTACACTTAAAATCAAATTAGCTATATTTTGAGCTGAATTCGATTTTCTTATTGATTTAATATTTCTTTTTAACATCTCTAATCTACTTGGGTCATCTATTAGAACCTTTAATAATATTGATAAATTATATTTCTTTGTAGTTCTAAGTGCAGCCCCGCAATTGGATAAAAAGTCTAGATTCTCTTCTTCTTGTCCAGGTATGTAATATGGAACTATCATAGGAACATCTTTTAAAAGTGCTTCAGTTGTAGTAAGTCCACCAGGTTTGCTTACTAATACATCTATAGAAGCCAAAATATCATTCATTTTATTAGTATATCCAAGAACACATACATTTTTATTATGAGAGCGAGACATAAGTTTTTTTTCGATTTTTTCTTTTAAGTTTTCGTTTCTACCAGTTATTACAAGTATTTGAAAGTCTCTATCAGTATCTAATAACTCGTCTAGCGTTTCTTTTATATTTCCAGCTCCAAAACTACCACCCATAAGTAAAACTGTCAATTTATCAGGAGATAAGTTTAACTCAGAAAGAACAATTTCTTTATCTCTATGAGAAAGAAATGATTTCTCGACAGGAATTCCAAAGGTTCTAATTTTGCTAGGTTCAACTCCATCAAATACTAATAATTCTTTTACATATTCATGACCAACTATATAATAATCAATTTCATTTTGTATCCATGTAGAATGCGTAGTATAATCAGTTAATACAGAAATAAGTGGAGGAACATTAATTGTGTTTGTGTGATGTTTATAAAAATACTCTGTATAAGTATTTGACTCATTATTATGTAAGTCAAAGTTTTTTTTCAATGTACTAAGAGCAATCATTGGAAAAGGATGTGTTCCTATGATTAAATCTGGTTTTGTACTTCTAATAAGTTTTTTAAATTTTTTTGCCATAAATGTTATTATTAAATTGTCTTTAAATTCATTTTTTGATAAAAGATTAGTTTCAGATAATCTATATACACTTCCATATGCTTTGGGTGTATATATAGCAGATTTTTCATATCCTCTTGAAATTATCTTATCCATTGTGTTATTAACTAATTTTAAACTATCTATTATCTCACATTCAATTGCTTCTCCATCAATTGTTTTGGAAGTAAGCTCTTCTTTAATAGCTAGAGCAGCTCTATTATGCCCACCACCAGTGGAAGCAGACATTATTAATACTTTTTTGCTCATAATAAAATCCTCCTAAAATGTAGCATAGTATTTGTATGATATTATATTTTGATGTATATAAATTGTCATTGTAAATCAAACTATTAATAAATTATTTTTTAATATTAATCTAATACAAGATTACAAAAATTACAAGTGAAAGAAATGTAAATTAATTTTAGAAAGTATGCACTATTATAAATATCTATTATAAATAAAAAATTTAATTATAGAATAAAAAGGAAGATTGAGCATAGAATATATATTAGTTTTATGAAATAAACACTTATATAACAGTATTAAATTAAAAAAATTGAATATAAAAATATATGAGGAATAAAAAATCAAAAAAATTGAAAAATTATATTGACTTGAATAAATAAAGGTGATATAGTATTACTTGTCCTTGAAAAAAGGAAAAAGAAATAAACACGAACATTGAAAATTAAACAGTAGGTTAATTTATATTAAGAAACAAACCATAAAGCCAGATATTTTGATAACAATAGTATCTGAGCCTGATAAACTTTTATTTGAGAGTTTGATCCTGGCTCAGGATGAACGCTGGCGGCGTGCCTAACACATGCAAGTTGAGCGATTTACTTCGGTAAAGAGCGGCGGACGGGTGAGTAACGCGTGGGTAACCTACCCTGTACACACGGATAACATACCGAAAGGTATGCTAATACGGGATAATATATTTGAGAGGCATCTCTTAAATATCAAAGGTGAGCCAGTACAGGATGGACCCGCGTCTGATTAGCTAGTTGGTAAGGTAACGGCTTACCAAGGCGACGATCAGTAGCCGACCTGAGAGGGTGATCGGCCACATTGGAACTGAGACACGGTCCAAACTCCTACGGGAGGCAGCAGTGGGGAATATTGCACAAT
>JABBZI010000051.1 GCA_012955965.1 Clostridioides difficile | reverse complement strand
AAAAAAATCATCATCTATATTTATATTTCTTTCTTCTCTTATAGCATTTAAATATTCTTTTTTAGTTAATAATACTTCATAACTAAACTGAAAACCTATCCTCTTCTTTTTTAATACTTTCATCTTTACTAATCTTTTAAGAAGAATCTCTGTTGTGCTTTTCCTCCATTTATACCTCTCCTGCATTGCTAAGATTATTTCTTTTTTAGATAGAATAGACTTTTTCCTCCACATATACTCCATTAACATTAGTTCTCCCCTGCGTAATTTAGCTATTACCTCTTGCTGCTCCATCTTATGTCACTTCCTCAACTTGTCTAACTTAAACTAATAATAGGAGCTTTTTAACACAAAAACTAGAGGTAAAATTTACCATATATTCTACTGCTTTAGTTTGCTTTTATATATAAAAAATATTATTCATATCTACAAATTTATTCAATTTTCAAATATATCTGTTGAATAATAACTAGTTGCATTGTATTGTTTTAATTGTAGAATAATACTAAATTGGTAAAACTAAAGGAATTTAGTGGCATAAATATTTATTAAATAAGACTTGTAAAATGAGTTATAAGTTATATTGGTAAGTTATTAAAAACATATACTCTTTTGATTTTATGAAAGTTTTTTAGTTAGGCAATAATATGTGCATTTAAAAATAAATTATATGGATGTACACGTATATTGACTACTTATAATTATAGTTCATATGGTTATTATAATTTTATAAATACACAGTTAGACGACTTTGTACTATAGTACATAGAAAATATGGCAGAATCTTGTCTGCATAAAGCAATGATATTGATAGGTAAATATAATTAGATAGGTTTTATTTTCTAGAAAACCTTTTTAGTTTTATCTACATCTAAACAATCTTATAATAAAAGATTTATTTATATCATATATCTTGTGTAAATCATATCTATTCCATCGTAAGTCTTCATACAATCTAGTAATTTCAATATAATTACTAAATCATTTACTAGATATTTTATTTATTAATTCTATTGACATTTATTAAATACTTTAGTAAAATGAACTTAATAAAATTTTTAAATAAAAGGAGATTGATAAAATGAGAGTACCTGAATATTTGTCACACAAACCTATAGTTGCGGTAGATAATTATGATAGAATTGATGGAAAGTATGCAAATAATTCTGATGCAAAAGCTTTGTCTTTAGGGAAAGCACAATGGAGTGATGATGAGAATATTGAAATTTCAGCTAAAGTTTGGAGACACACTGGAGGGAAATGGTCTAGACAAAGTGAAGAATTGCCACTACATAGAGTATTAGATTTAAATATATTAATACTATCATCAATGATGATTAAAAAAGATAATAATCTTTCAAAAACTAATTTAGATGAAGTTATATTAAATGAATCTGATAATAAAATACTAGAAAAATTTTTAGATGAAAATCAAGAATATCTAAAACCTAGAATCAGAGAATTAAAAAGAATCTTAAATGAAATAAATTTAGAAGATTAAAGTTAGTTAAGTAGGTGAATGAATTGTGTAATTTTAAAACTTACATACTAAAAAGACTTGTAAATAACAAACAACTAGAAATAACTCGAAGTTTTGACTTAGATAATCTTATTTGTACTGCAACAGAAATATTGAAAGATAATGAGATTGATTTGATAATTATTGATGAAGGAAATGAGGTTGTTTGGAAAAGTAAAAAGAGCATCCCTTATGACAGAAAATGCTCTCTTTAATATGATTAACTTAGTAAAGATGGATTGGATGTTCATCTTTACTTTTTTTATTATATCATATAATTTACTCTATGAAAAAGACCTATTTAAATCGTTTTTAAGATATGTTGAGTAAGGTCATTGATAGTTTTTTTTATATCTTAATGTATTTCAAAAAACACTTTCAATATATGTTAATGAAATTATCTGACACAATTGAATCCAACTAAAAAATATATCTTAAAATATCATCAAAACCTGTCTCTTATTCAATTTTATTTGTAAATATATTAACAGATATTTCTTTTTTATAAATTATTCTGATAAAAATATTAAATTTCAATCTACTATGCATGAATTCCAACAGAAAAATAATAGAAATCAAACAAATAATATCAAAATCTCTTAGTCCTTATTTTTTATACAATCAATTATAAGACTTCTTTTTTCATGATTTGTAAATATAGTTTCTTGAATATTATTTACAATTATATCATTATAGAATTTTTCTTTACTTATTATTTCTTTTTCATCAAATCTATTGTTAATATCTATAGTTTTTTCATAGAACAACAACGTTTCGTCTCCACACATAGCCAATGATACCTTTTTCCATATCTCTTCAATTTGTGATAATTCAGTATTTATATTTTTGATTGCAACAAGCTTTGACCCTAGTGAATTATCATTGTTATCAAGAACATCCAAAACTACTCCAATTAAATAACTTCTTTCTATTCCTAACCCATATTCTGAGATTATACTACATATTTTCAATAATTCTTCACTACTAATAATATCTTTTACACCTTCCTGCTCATTATATATATAATCTAAATTAATAATAACTATAGTAGGTTTTTTAAAATTATCAGCTTGCTTTCTTGCTTTAATTATATTTGATAGAACTCCAAAAAATACAGTCGTTCTTTTACATTCTATTGCAAATTTATCTTCAATTAAATAATCTGGACTTCCTTCAGCATCAATATCATCAATAGTTATATCTTCCTCTATAAATCTTAATGCAACAGAACATTCAAACTCAAAATTTCTGAAATTAGATCCTCCATTAAAATCCATACCATGAAACCATTGTTTTATATTTTTCAAAACTAAGTCTTTTCTATTACATTTGAAATACAAATTATAAACTGTATAAGCGGTTTCTATATATCTAGTAATTAATATATTTTCTACACTATTTAACTCATAATCTTCTTGTGACTTTAAGTTATTAATTAACTCTTTAACTTGATTATGTTCATGTAAAACACCTTCTTCTTTTAATTTATCTTCATTTTCATCTAATATTTCCTGAATTATATTATATGATATTTCTAGTGTTTCAATTATATTATTTGAGTTAGTATTTAGCATATTATGCCAATCAGCATGATTATTTGAAATTTTCATATTCCCCTCCATTTTAGATTTTTACATACTAGTAAAGTTCTCCTGATTGTAGCATAAATGATTATTCTTAATTTCTTGATTTATTATTAGATTTCATAGTATACAAAACCTTAATTAGAATTACTAAACTTTCGAGAAGTCCACCTAAATAACTACTTAAAAATATTTGTTAGTAACTATTAGTCCAATTATTAAAACGCTCTGCATGAATATTTCCTCTGTGAGTTTATTAATTATTCACTCTCCATTTTATTAATTCTGATAATTCCAGTTTCCCTTCTGCATCTAAAACTTCATCTGGAATTATATATTCAATTCCATCTATTGATATAGGATAATCTGGAGAGCTTTCTTTTTCCCCTTTTACACAAACTCTTTGTATTTTTATTTTTTCACTTTTTTCATAAATGGGTTTTTCAATACAAAGTCTTATTCTTTCTAACCTTATATCGTTTGAAATTTCCATGAGACCCATATCATCTATATCATCTTGAAATTCTCCAAAATTACATATATCATTTTTTAGCTTATCATAAAAAAGCCTCAAAATACCAATATAAAATTCTTTATTTTCTGATTCATATACAGAAAATTCTCTAGTAATTAAAATAACCATAGCATAAAGCCGAAAAAGATTTTCTTGTGATAAATTTAAATTAAAATTAGTATTTTTAAATGAATAAGAAAAATTGATCATTATATTATTATCATCTTCAATTTGAGAAAGATTAGATAAATTATGTATAATAGTATTTCTCATTAACTTTAAAATCCGATACACTTCTTTTGTTATAATATCTATGTCACTATTTGAAGTAAGTCTAATATACTTATTTTTAAAGTTTAACTCAGCAATATCTGGATTATTATAATTTATATATTCATCAAAACTTAAAAATATATTTGATGTATATATAACAATATCTCTAAAAGAATCCTTCGAGGATAAATCAAGGAACGTCATACCCTTATCCTTTAAAGTCATTTTGAAATTCTTAGTACCATCCTCTGTTATCTCTAGATTTTTATAATAAGGCATTACATAATTAAGATTGGTATTGTCAAAAAAATATGAATTTATTTGTTGCACAAAATTACTTGTAGTCATATTTACCTCCTACAAAATTATTTTAATTTCTTACAAAAATTATATCATAAAATAGAAAGTTATCTTATTTAATTTGTCTGTAAAATTCAATACTTTGTAAAATGTACTCCAAATTAAAATATTAATCATATTTAGTTGATATCTTCTAATTTATCTATCAATAAAATCTAATGCTTTGTAAAGTGTATCAAACCTATCATTTCCCTTTATCATAGTATATTTTTCTTTAGTTATAGAACTTATCTTATTACATGCTCCTCCACCTACAACATATAAATTCTCCGTCTGACCTGGTACATAATCTTTTATATCACATACTCTACATTCATTTTCTTTGTAGTTCCAACTAATTATTTGTGCTAGAACTTTGTCAACTTCTCCCTCATAAACTATTGTATGTTTATACATCTTACTCGCTCCCCCACTATTTTTTATCTTATCTTTAAAATCTACCCACAATTTCGGATTATCAAGCATCTTACGAGGACAATATTTTCTCTTAGCATCATAATGCCTAATCACTTTATCTGCACTAATATTTAAATCTTTCATTAACTTTTTAGTTAAGTCTATTGCATTTTGTCTTGCTTTTGTATAATTTCCATCACGATTTACACATATTTCTATGTTTATACTATTGTAGTTTGTAACTCCTGCGATTAGTGCAGTTCCATAACTTTTACCAACCGCCCAAGCTCCGTCTTTGTGGTCTAGTGTTTGATATATTACTTTATCATCTACATAGTAATGTACACTTGCTTCTAAGTTACCTGCATTTAATGCTTGTGCATGTCTCTTAGCATCTGCTCCCTTGTCCTCGTTGTCAGTCTCATGTATTACTATAAATTTAGGGCTATTCTTATTTGGATAACACTTTTTCTTCGTTAGCATCTTTATTATATCTACCATTACTTATTTTCCTCCTTTAATTGTTTGTAAGTTTGATTTATACCTATTGATATACCCCAGCAAATTACACCTTGTAAGGCTGCATCAGCATTTAATCCTAACATCCATATTGAAAATCCTATCCCAAGTATCAATAACACTACTGGAATATACTTGTTATCTAACTGTTTATACTTCTTGCAACCTGCTCCTATAACATAAAGAGCAGCTACTAAAATTAGTAACTGCTCAGGTATGAAACTTATTAGATTATCCATCTCTTAACCTCCTAATTAATTAAAATATTCCTCGCTGAATAGCAAATATAAAGAATCCTACAAGTGTTGTAATCATTGTTCCAATCAACCACTTTAGCATACTTGTAAGTGAGTTCAAATTCTCACATAGTGCCTTTAACTCTGCTTTAGACTCTATATTTGCTACTTTTAATTCATCTATTTCATCATTATGTTTATTTATTGTTACTTCGTGTCGTTTCAAATGGTCTTTGAAAAGTTCTTCATTCATGAAAACCTCCTAATTTTTGCATAAAAAAAAGACTATGCTATATAGTCCTCTCCTACAATTTTTTTATATTCTGTTACTGTTATCTTATTCTTTGAGACTGCCGTTTTAACTTGCTCTTTAGTCCAGTTGTTATTCTTATAAAAATCTGTTATTATCTTATACCAATTCATATTATATCACCCCATTTGACATTAATTGAAATGTTAAATCTGCTATTGTTTGTTCTGTAGAATTTACTTTATCTTCTATACTACTTTTAATATCTGTATATCTATAGAAAACTTCTTTAGTATCTATATTTATAAATAACTTTGCCTCTTTATTCTCTACAAATTTTTTAATTGGTAAACTCTCTACCAAAACGCCTTGTTTTAAATCTTCATCTGATAGTAAAGTTGGTTTATAGTGTATCATCCCAATATATTTTACATTCTGTTCCTCTGTATCCATTAAATTTCCTAAATAAATCATAATTTAAAATTCCTTTCGCTAATTTTTCTATTTAAGTCCAGCTTTATAACTTTTTGAAAAAACTAATGTTGATGTTGAAGTGAAATCAGTTGGATAGCTATATCTATAAAAATAATTATTAGCACCCGAATAATCAAAACACCAAATTCTATCATCGTGAGTTGCATCTATAGTTATTAACTCAACAAATACAAATTTTCCTTCGCTTGTTGCAAAATTTTCTATAGTCTGACCATCATTAGATATTTTATAAAAAAAATGTTTAGCAATATAATATATATTATCTTTACTATCAATTAATGTTCTGCCAAAAGTCTCTGAATTGTTAATACTAATACTCCATATAAACTTACCATCTTTAGATAATTTTACTAAGTGATTAGTCCAATCACATACATAAATATTGTCTTGACTATCTACAGTGATTGAGTAAATTGGCGATGTTTTAGAAAAATAATTATATTCCCAAAGTAATTCTCCTTGTGGAGAAATTTTTTGAATACCTTTAGGTGGGTCGATTCTATATCCATATCCACCTAAAATTATATTCCCTTGACTATCTGTTGCTATTGCTGTTACATAATTTGTAAAACCTGCATATTCAAATAACAAACTTCCGTTTGGAGATACTCTTTGAACTTTTTTGTCATATCCTCCAGTTGCTATACATCCTTCCTTATCAATAGAACAACATAATAAAGGTTGAGAACCAGTTATATTTAGTGACCATATTACTCCTCCATTTGAATTTAATTTTTCTATGCACCTTTCAGAAGAATAACATATTATTATACTATTATCCCTTTTATCGACATTTACGCAATCCATAATCTCATTATTAAGATTATGCTCCCAATACTTACCTGAGTTGGAACAACTTCGTTTGATAAGTTTTTTATTATCAACACTTATTAACAAGTTTTCTGAACTATCTATATCTCTTAAACGTACTTTACCTTTCATATCAGTAGAATATTCAGTATCAATGTTTATACTAGTAAGATTTGTTCCGTATGTTTTGACACCATTTATTGTTCTACTTGTATAATTACGATAAATACAATTATATTCCTTAGACATTGTAACCCCGTCAGAATCTCCTACCATTTCTTCTAAAGTTTCTATAGTTTTTATTTTTTCAGACAATTCTCTCAACGTATTTTCTTGTGTTACATTAAACTTTTTTGCTATTAAAGTATTAGCAATTTCATTTTTTATTGTCTCAATTTCATTCACTCCACTTTCAAATGAAGTCATAAGTTGATTTAAGTTCGCACTATTTGGCAGCTTATTAATTGTCACTTAATCACTCCTTTTTATAATATATCTACAAGTTTATTAAAAGCTTTGATACCTTCTGTCTTTTTGTCATTTACTTCTTGCATCACTTCTTTTAATGCTCCCTCTACATTATCACTTTTAAATAAATTCTCTGTATCTTCTATAGTTACTTTCTTTGCTTCTAAAACAAGATTTCTAACTTTATTAACTAACTCTTTGAAAGTCAATTAAATCACCTCTTTCCAATAAAAAAAGAACCTCTTAAATTGTAGGTTCTGCTCCTTCTACTACTCCACTTTCTCTAATTATATAATCCTCTACTGCCTTTCTGTACTCTGTATTAGTTACATCATCTAGTTGAAATTCTCTATTTTTCAAAGGGTTCAATCCTTTATTTAGAATCCTCTCTGCTAATATTCTTACTACAACACTATTTACATTCATTATAACAATCCTCCCACTTTTTCATTTTCATTTAATAAAATCTGATTTTCTAACTCTTGTATTCTCTTTTCTTCTTCACTCACATATATTGGTATTTCTTCTAAAATTGGTTCTTTTGTTTCTATATTTATACCTGTAATTCTATTTTTAGTGTAATCTATACTTCCATATGGAATATCAATAAAATGCAATTTAATTATTGTATCGTGCTCTAATACATCGCCTGTTGCTTCTCCTGTTTGTAGAAGTATTTCTCCATCTTGATTATAAATTATTCTATTTGCTCTATTCATTTTATCACCTCATTTATATAAATTTTATAGCATACCAAGAGTGCAGGTAACTAGGAACATTTGGACTACTTGCAGGAACGTTAATACCTTTATTGTTAATATATACATCACGTTCATTATTCGAATAAATAATTCCTCTACCACTAAAATCTTGATTAGAATATTCTTCTTTAGTAAATTCGATTTTAGCTGAAAAATCTTTTTTATTAAGAAACCAATTTATATTACAAGTAGCAATAATAATATGTTTAAAAATATAACCATTGGAAGTAACGTATTGACATTCAGCAACAAAAATATTAGGAATAAAACCTAAATTATCAATTTTAATCCAAACACCAGGCTGTCTACTATTTGACTCTTTATATAAGTTAGCAGACAAAGAACTATTTTTAACAACATCGACAGTGCCACTAGCATATTTATATTTAGAGTTTAATTGACTTATAGTATTATTAGCTTGTGTTAACTGGTTCATTAAATCCTGTAAACTAGCGTCCCCACTATCAAAGCTCGTTTTAATCTTCTCTGATAACTCAACGAGTGTATTATTTAAATTTGCTTCTATATTCTTTAATGCTAAAGTATTTATAATACTTGTTTTCCCGTTTCTAAATCCTTCTCCAATTTCTACCAGCTTAGTTGATATATCTTGTAAAGTTGAATCAGTTTGTAGTGGCATTATTTCTTTACTTATACTCAAAACTTTTTCAGCAGTTGCATTCTCTGTGTCTGTAGCTACTATTTTAAGTGTGTGTATTGCATTGTCTGTAAGTTCATAGTTTATTGTTTTTTCTGTTGTCGAATCGGTTGTTATTGTTTCTTTTAATACATCATCAAGATACCATTCTATTTTACTTAAATTATTATCCAAGTCAGATACTACATACTTTGCAGAAGTAGAACTATATGAATTAACCAAAATAGATGGCTTATTATTTGTTCTTGTAAATGTTACTGTCTTGCTTGTTACTAAACCTCCATCTTCTGTACTTATTTCTATTACTATTGAATTTGAAGAGTTGAGTGCTAATGGTACTATTTGTTCATCAGTTAATTTGAGTTTATAATTATTATCACTAGAATTTGTTTTTGTTTCTATTATTGTGCCATTTAATTTTTCTGTAACAATGAATTTTATGCTTGGCTCATTATCTATAATTTTGTAGTTTATTTCACATCCTCTGCTAATGTTATCAATTACAATATCAATAACAGGGTCAGGTATAAATCTTACTGTAGTTGTTTGTTGTACTACATCATCAATATTAGTTGATACGCCTCCAACTCTATAGTTCATCATATAAGATTCTTTATATAAATCTTTATCTCTGAATATATCTATATCTTTATTAGTATATAAATGAAAATAAGCTGTATAAAATTTTCCATCTTCTTCAAATTCATATCGTTGTGCAAGTGTATCTAATTCTGTATAGACACCTCTTCTTTTTTTCACAGTTCTATTGTATTTCCAAATTTTCACTTTGTCACCTCTCTTTCTACATTGGTATCAAATTACTATTTATGTTTGATATAATATCGGCTTTGATTCCTGTTAATTGCTCTGCTACCTTATTAATTTCCTCATGTATTTTTTCGCTTGAATAAGTAGTCATTTTAGTAACTCTATTATCATCAACAGTCGCATTTATAAAATGAGTATCTGCATTTCCATTAATAACATAAACATGTAATTCAGTTTTTGTTTCACTTCTAACCTCAATAGAATTATCATCTATAATTTTAAAGTTTGTAACTACATTTTCTTTTGTAGTAGCATCTATAATATTTACAACTATTCTTTG
>JABBZI010000050.1 GCA_012955965.1 Clostridioides difficile | reverse complement strand
GAGGAAATGAAGAATTTAAGTATAAGAGAATGGATTTGTCCTTGTTGTAATGTAACTCACGATAGAGATATAAATGCAAGTATAAATATACTAAAAGAAGGATTAAGACTAATGAGGGTTTAAAATAGATAACTTATGTAAGAACCGTAGGAACTATGGGGATAGCCTGTGGAGAATTAGTAAGATATATTTTAGTATGCAAAATTCTATGAAGCAGGAACCCTGTGACTTTAGTCATGGGAGGTTCAGATATTGTACTTACTAGCAAATAATAAGGGAAGAGTATATAGTACAGAAGAAATATTTGAAAAGGTATGGAAAGAGAAATATTATCAATCTAATAATACTGTAATGGTTCATATGAGTAGAATAAGAGATAAAATTGAAAAATATACAGATGGAGAAAAAATAATTCATACCGTATGGGGAGTAGGATATAAAATTGAAAAATAAAAGCTTATTAAATCATATGTTTCGTCCTATAATAGACTTTGCCATAAGTTGCACTATAACCTTAATGCTTATGTTAACAAGTATTTATATAATAAAATCCATATATGTTAATAACTATATGTCTACAATTAATTATCTTGTATATAATCTAAGAGATTTGAGAGATTTTATGGGAGAGGGATTATTTTATCCATCTTTATTTGTAATTTCATCGTTAGCAATTTATTCCTTAATATCATACAAGAGAAATAAGCAAGTTGTAAATTTTATAAGAAAAACTAATAAAAAAAATCAGAAGTTAGAAATTATTATAGATGCTGTAAATTCAATGGATGAAAGTGATTTACAAAAGGATATAGACATTGAGTATGATTTAGATGCGTTAAAGGATAAAGAAGCTGACAATATTGATGAACTAGCACACAAAATTAATAGTATTATTCATCAACTTAGAAACATAACTGTTGAAGAGAGACAAGCTCAGCAAACCAAAACAGATTTAATAACGAATGTGTCACATGATTTAAGAACACCTTTGACATCAATAATGGGTTATTTAGGATTGATAGAAGAAGGTAAATATAAAGATGAAGTACAGATGATGTATTATGTTAATATTGCATATGAAAAATCTAAAAATTTAAATGTACTTATAAATGATTTGTTTGAACTTACTAAAATGCAAAATAATACAACGAGATTAAATAAAACAGAAATAAACTTAGTAGAATTATTAAGTCAGATAGTATCTCAATTTGAAATTTATTTCAAGCAGGAATTTATGGTTAGTAGAGTTAATTTTAATGAAGACAAATTAATTGTAAAAGCTGACCCAAATAAATTAGTAAGAGTATTTGAGAATCTTATGACTAATGCTATGAAGTATGGAAAAGATGGACTTTATGTAGATATAGTCACAGAGAAAAAAGAAGATATGGCGGTTGTAAAAGTTATAAATTATGGAGAACCAATTCCAGTATTAGATTTACCAAATATATTTGATAGATTTTATAGAGTTGAAAAATCAAGAAATAGAAATGCTGGAGGGTCTGGATTAGGTCTTGCAATCACAAAAAATATTGTAAACTTACATGGTGGAGAAATAACTGTTTCAAGCAATAAACATCAAACTGTATTTGAGGTACAATTGCCGATAATACAATCAGTTGAGTCGTAAAATAAAAGTATAATTAGATGTATAAATAATATAGCAATAAAGTGTTTACAAAAATAAAAAAGTAATATATAATTTAAGTCAGTTTAATAAGATACTTATCAAGAGTTAGGGGAGAGAGTTAGCTCAGTGATCCTATACCAACCTTTTATCAGGTGGTCCTGCTAACAACGATGAGACGATTTGAAATAATATACTCTTCTTATCAATAATGGATAGGGGGAGTTTTTTTTAGAATTAATGTAATAAATTTAAATGATAATGGAGGATTAAATAATGGAAAAAGTGGAAAGTTTTAAGTTAGACCATACAAAAGTAAAAGCCCCTTTTGTAAGAAAATGTAGTGTACTTGATGGAGTAAAGGGAGACAAGGTAAGTAAATTTGACCTAAGATTTTTACAACCAAATGTAGAGAGTTTTGGAACTGCTGCTATGCATGGTTTAGAGCATCTGTTAGCAACTTATTTAAGAGACACATTAGATGGAGTAATAGACTTATCTCCAATGGGATGTAGAACAGGATTTTATTTAATATTATGGGGAGATGTAGATGCCAATACAGTTAAGGTTGGCTTAGAAGAAGCATTAAAAAAAGTGATTGAATCCGATGAAATGCCAGCAGCTACAGCAATAGAATGTGGGAACTACAGAGATTTATCTTTATTTGGCGCAAAAGAATACGCAAAAGATGTTTTAGATAAAGGATTTTCTTTAAATATATATGGAGAATAATTTAATTGAAAAAGGAAATATAAACATAAATCAAAGTGAAGTTTTAAGATATTTACAATACAAAGGTCAAGAGATAGATAAAGACCTTAAATATACTATTGATGAATGTGTAAATATAACTAAAAATAAAATAAATCCTAGATATTTATCTAGGGTTTATCCTATTAAAATAAATAAAGATAATGTTGTAGAATTAGAGGGGACAAATTTAACATTAGAGAGTAAAGACATATATGAACTTTTAAAAGAATGCAATGAGTGTGTAATAATGGCAGCAACTTTAGGATTAGAGATAGAAAAAGAAATAAGAAGACATTCTTATTCAGATTTAACAAAAGGACTAATAATAGATTCATGTGGAACAACAGCAATCGAAGAAGTATGTGACATTGTTCAAGATAATGTAGAAAAGGTTTTTTTAGAACAAAATAAATTTATAACTATGCGATATAGTCCCGGATATGGAGATTTACCAATAGAAAAAAATATAGATATATTAAACGTTTTAAATGCTCAAAAACAAATAGGTTTAACAATTACCTCCAATGGAATTATGATACCAAGAAAGTCAGTAGTGGCTATTATAGGTATTTCTAATATACAAATAGATGAAGCTAAAAAAGAAAAATCGTGTGGAAATTGTAAAAACTATAGAAACTGTACATATAGAAAAGGAGCGAATTCTTGTGGAAATAAGACAATATCTGAAGAATAATATACTAATATTTGATGGTGCAATGGGAACAATGCTTCAACAAAAAGGTTTAAAGTTAGGTGAAAACCCAGAAGTGTTTGGTATTCAAAATCCAGAAAAACTTATAGAAATACATACCTCATATTTAGAGGCAGGTTCAAACGTAATTCTTACAAATACTTTTGGATGTAATGAGCTAAAATTAGATAGTAATTATACAGTAGAAGAAGTGATTGATAATGCTGTTTCAGTGGCTAGAAAAGCTATAGAAAGTGTAGATAATACTAAACCTAGATATGTAGCATTAGATATTGGACCTATAGGAGAAATGTTAGAACCTATGGGGACTTTGAGCTTTGATAGAGCATATGAAATATTTAAAAGACAAGTATTACAGGGTGACAAGTCTGGTGTTGATGTGATAGTAATAGAAACTATGATGGATTTATATGAAGCTAAAGCAGCTGTATTAGCAGCCAAAGAAAATTCTAATTTACCTGTTTTCTGTACGATGACATTTGATGAAGGGGGAAGAAGTTTTACTGGATGTATGCCAGAGAGTATGGTGGCTACTATAGAAGGATTGGGTGTTGATGCAATAGGAGTAAACTGTTCATTAGGACCTAAACAACTTTTACCAATAGTTAAAAAAATAGTATCAAGAGCTACAATACCTGTGATGGTTCAAGCAAATGCTGGTTTACCAAATATAGTTGATGGAGAGGCTATATATGATGTTGATGCAAAAGAATTCTTTGAAGGTGTCAAGAAATTTGTCGAAGTCGGTGCTACTATAATAGGTGGATGCTGTGGTACAAACCCAAGTTTTATAAAAGAAATATCTGATAATATAAATTCTGTTACTAAGGGCAGTATCGAGAAGATTGACAAATGTGTAGTTTGTTCACCATCAAAATTTGTAGAAGTAGAATCACCTATAGTTGTTGGGGAAAGATTGAATCCTACAGGCAGAAAATCTCTTCAAGAAGCATTGAAAAATGAAAATTTAGATTATGCAATAAACCTAGGATTAGAACAAGTAAATGCGGGGGCACAAATATTAGGAGTAAATGTTGGTTTACCAGAAGTAGATGAGAAAAAATTAATGCCAAAATTAATAAGAGAAATACAAGCAGTAGTAGATACACCTTTACAAGTTGATTCTTCCGATGTAGAGGCATTAGAGCAAGGGCTTAGATATTATAATGGTAGAACAATAGTGAACTCTGTAAATGGCAAAGAGGAGTCTTTAGAAAGTATATTACCAATAGTTAAAAAGTATGGTTCATGTGTAGTTGGGCTTGCACTTGATGAAAAAGGTATACCTAAAAAAGCTGAAGAAAGATTTGAAATAGCAAAAAAGATAGTAGATAGAGCAGTTTCTTATGGAATAAAGCCAAAAGATATATTTATAGATTGTTTATCATTAACTGTATCAGCGCAACAAGAGGAAGCAATAGAGACGATAAAGGCTATAACAATGGTAAAGACATTGGGGGTAAAAACTATTTTAGGTGTTTCAAATATTTCATTCGGACTTCCAAATAGAAAAGCACTTAATGCTTCTTTTCTAACATTAGCTTTAGGAGCAGGTCTTGATTTAGCAATTATAAATCCAAATGAATATAGTATGATGGAGGCTATTAATTCTTTTAGAATCTTAAATAATACAGATAAAGGATGTATAAACTATATAAATCAATATAGCAATATAAACAATTCAAAAAAATCAGATTCTGCTACGAAAGTTGACAAAGATTTGTCTCTAGATGTTTTAGTTGAAAGAGGCTTAAAGGACGAAGCAAAAAATGTAACACTAAATCTTTTGAAGGAAAAGGATGAAAATTATATATTAGATGAGATTTTAATTCCTGCCCTTGATAAAGTAGGAAAGAAATATGATAGTGGAGATATATTCTTACCACAATTGATTCAATCAGCAGAGACAGTAAAGGCTTCATTAAATACAATAAAGGAAACTTTACTAAGTAAAAGTAGCGAGAATGTATCTAAAGGAAAAATAATAGTAGCTACAGTAAAAGGTGATATTCATGATATTGGAAAAAATATAGTAAAAATAATGCTAGAAAATTATGGATATGAAGTTATAGATTTAGGGAAAGATGTTCCAATTGAAGAAGTAGTAGAAGTAGCTAAAAAAAGAAATATAAAATTAGTAGGATTAAGTGCGCTTATGACTACAACTGTCCAAAGTATGAAAGACACAATTCAAGCATTAAGAGATAATGATATAAATGCAAAAGTATTTGTAGGAGGTGCCGTTTTAACAGAAGAATATGCAGAAGAAATGGGTGCTGACTATTATTCAAAGGATGCAAAATCTGCTGTTGAAATAGCAAAGTTAAATTTTTAGTATATAAATTAAAATAAAGGTTTTACTAAATAGGATATTTTATATATAATATAGATATAAGTTTTAGATACTTATGTTTGAAACAATAGGAATTAATCTATAAAAATGAGATTAATTAATATAAAAAAATATTTATCATCAACATTAAAAAGGGCTGGGAAGTCTGGTATAACTTCCATCAGCCCTTTTTAGTTAAAAACATAGTTTAAAAAGCCCAGTTACCATTTTTAAAAATCTGTATTTGTTTTCCATCATAAGTTTCTCCAACAATGTCCATATCATTAGAACCAATCATAAAGTCCACATGTGTTAAGCTATCATTTACACCATATTCATCTAATTCTTCATCTTTTAAATTGTTTCCACCTTCTATACAAGTTTTATAAGCAGAACCAATTGCAAAGTGACAAGAAGCATTTTCATCATACAGAGTATTGTAAAAAATTATATCTGTATTAGATATTGGTGAGTTGTATGGAACAAGAGCAACTTCTCCTAAATATTGAGAACCTTCATCTGTTTCAATAAGTTTCTTTAAAGTTTCAAGTCCTTTTTCAGCAGAGAAATCTATTATTTTTCCATCTTTAAAAGTTAAGAAGAAATTATCAATTATGTTTCCACCATAAACAAGAGGTTTAGTACTATAAACAGTGCCATTCACTTTAAACTTATGTGGCATTCCAAAAATTTCTTCTGTTGGTATATTAGGATTAAAGCTTATTCCATTAGGGTCTTTAGATGCTCCACTTAACCAAATATGACCATTTGGTAAATCTAAAGTTAAATCAGTTTTTGAAGATTTATATTTTAGAGTTTTAAAATTATTTTTATTTAAGAAATCCATTTTAGATTTAAGGTTTTCATTATGTTCCTCCCATGCTTTTATAGGGTCTTGACCATCTACTCTTGAACACTTAAATATAGCATCCCATAATTTTTCTATTGCTTTTTCTTCTGATAAATTTGGGAACACTTTTTTTGCCCACGCTTTTGTTGGTACAGAAACTATGCTCCATTTGCACTTATCAGTTAAAGTATAAGAACGCCATTCTTTTAAAGCCTTACCAGATGCTTTTTGAAAATTTGCAACTCTTTCAGGGTCAACATCTTTTAGTAAGTCAGGATTTTGAGCATATACTGATAAGAATGCACCACCTTCTTTTGCTATATCTACATATTGTTCCGCTGTCCATTTTGGGAACTCATGAAATGCTTCATCTGGAGCATATAAATACTTAATAAGAGCACTTTCTTCATCAGACCATTCTATATATACATTTTTAGCACCACATTTATATGCTTCTTTAAGTGCGTTTCTTGCAAAATCAGCACATTCTATTGGTGATTTTATAAGTAAAGTTTGACCTGGCTGTATGTTAATCCCGACTTTGATTGCCAACTCAGCATATTTCTCTAAATTTCTATTTAAATTCATGTCTATCCTCCTATATTTTTAATATTTGATAACCTATAAAATATTATAACATTACTTAGATTTTGGGTCATATTTAAAATATTTATACTCTATAAACTAAGAAATAAAAAATATCTATTTTAATTAAAATAGATTGTTTAGATGTATAAACTTAATTGGTAGAATATTTTTTGTTGATATTAGTATTAAAGTAGAAATAAAAATACTTTTTTAGTGAAAAGCTATACAAGGATACCGAAAAAAACTTATAATATAATAATGAGATAAATATAAATAATGAAATAAAAAATTTTCTGGCAAAGCTTATATATGTTTAAATATAGTAGTTTATATATTATGAACAGAAGATTTCAGTTAGGAGGGCATAAATGGAGCTTTATGAAGCCATTTTTTATAGAAAATCTGTAAGAAATTTTTCCAGTAATAAGATAAAAAAGCCATTAATGGAAGAAATAAAGAGAAGTTGTAAAAATTTAGAATATTTAAATGAAGATTTAAATATTAAAGCGCATGTTGTTGATAGAGGTCATATAATACATTTCTTAATGGGTAAGGAATGTAAAGTAAAAGCGCCTCATTATATAGTAGTCACATCAAATAAAGGTGAAGATTATTTACAAAACATAGGTTTTGCTACAGAAGGTGTAGTTTTACGTCTTACAACATTAGGTGTAGCTACCTGTTGGCTGGAAGGAAACTTAAAGAGAGAAGACATTTTAGAATTTGTAGATATAGGAAATAAAAGCTCTGAAGAAGATGAGGAAGACGATTTAGATTATTTAGCTGGAATAAAAACAGAAGAAGATAAGGAAGAAGAAATAGAGTATCCTTATATAATAATAGCTTTTGGATATCCAGCGAGAACTGAGGATTTATTCAGAACAAGATATGCTAGACCTGATAGAAAACCAGTAAAAGATATGATAAATAAGATAAATAGGAATAGAAAGTGGAAAGAAGTATTAGAATTTACAAGAAGAGCTCCATCTGTAAAAAATTCTCAACCGTGGTATTTCCATAAGGATGAACGAGGTCTTCATTTATTTGAAAAAAAACCTAAGAAACATTGTGAAGATATGAATAAAGTTAGCTTAGGTGCAGGATTAAGACATTTTGATATAGCCTGCATAAAAAATAAAATAGATGTTTCATATGAAAAACTTCCTATAAGAAATAAAATAGGAAAATCATATTTTATAACTGTAGTTGAACATGTGAAACCAGAAGAAGAAATATCAGAAGAAAATGTAAGTCCAGAAAAAGAAGAATCACAAGAAGAATAAAATTTTGGAAGGGGATATTGGATATGTACAAGTGTGGAAAGTGTAATCTTAGAGGCTGTTCTGATGGAAATATAGATAAGCTAATGAAGATATGTCCTACTAGAGAAGTTGAACTACAACAAAAAGCAAAACAGCTTTATAAAGAAGAGGAGAATAGAAAAATAGCTTATAATGCTGGTCTAGTTGAGACAGAGGGGTATTGTCAATATACTAGACTAAAAGAGATAATAGAGTTTGCTAAGAAATGTGATTATAAAAAAATAGGTATCGCATTTTGTATTGGATTAAAAAGAGAAATGCAAACAGTACAAAAAATATTTGAACACCATGGATTTGAAGTATTTTCTGTTATATGTAAAAATGGAGCAATGCCTAAGAGCACAGTTGGATTAGAAGCATCTCAAACAATATCAAAATGTGCAGATGAAATAATGTGTAATCCAATAGGACAGGCTTTGTTTTTAAATGAAGCTAAAGTTGACCTTAATGTAATTCTTGGATTATGTGTTGGACATGATACATTAGCCATGAAATATATGGAAGCTCCTATAACAACTCTAATTGTCAAAGATAGAGTAACTGGGCATAATCCAGCTGCTGCGATATATAATGCAGAGTCATATTTTGAAAAAAAATTGTTTGATAAAGATGAAGAATAATTCAAAGACTTATTGACATAAAAAGCAATTAGTGGTTTAATTATAAAAAAAGATAAAACTTTAAATTATCTTAGAGATACATAAAGTTATATTAATAAAGAAAAATATTACAGCTAAATTCCTTAAATTAGTCCAGAGAGACTAAAGGGTTATAGATAGTGTTAATATATAACCTCTAGTAAATCTTCTAGAGGTTTTTGATGAGTATAAAATAAAAATTTAAATATAATAAAGTCTTTTAAACTAGTCCAGAGAGACTGGGAAAGATATCTCATAGCTAATGAATTGAGTTATGTATAGATAAAATCCTTGTGCCTCTTTTGGTGTGAGGATTTTTTTATGAAGATTTAGGCTTTATTAAAAAGGAGATGTAAAAATGATAAATGGTAAAGAAAAATTGATAGTTGCAATTGATACTGATGAATTTGATAAAGCTAAAGAATTAATAGACAAATTAGAAGATAGTGTAGATATATTTAAAGTAGGATTAGAGCAGTATGTTGCTACAAAAGGAAAAACAATAGATTACCTTAAAGAAAAAGGTAAAAAAATATTTTTAGACCTTAAGTTCCATGATATTCCAAATACTATGAAAAGTGCAGTAAGAGCTGCAGTGAGAGATAATGTTTGGTTAATGACAATACACGTATCAGATATGGAAGGAATGAGACAGTGTGCGCTAGTTGCTAAAGAAGAAGCAGAAAGATTAAATATAGAAAAGCCTTTAGTAGTTGGAGTAACAGTTTTAACTTCATTAAGTAACCAAGACTTACAAGATATAGGATGTAATATGACAACAGAAGAGTTAGCTATAAAAAGAGCTAAACTGGCAAAAGAATCAGGAATAGATGGAGTTGTTTGTTCAGCACAAGAAGTAGATAAGATAGTAGAGGCATGTGGAACTGATTTTATAACAGTTTGTCCAGGAATAAGACCTAAATCAGCAGAGGTTGGAGACCAAAAAAGAGTTGTAACGCCATCAGATGCAATAAAAAGAGGAGCTCATTATTTAGTTGTTGGAAGACCTATAACAAAAGCAGAAAATCCAAGAGAATCAGCGATTAACATTGTAAAAGAAATAGAAAATGCTTAGATAAAATATTTGGGAGGTAGCTTATATGAAGGGGAAATTAATTTTAGAAGATGGAACAGTATTTGAAGGAAAAGCATTTGGATATCTAAAAGAGACTGTTGGAGAAGTTGTATTTAATACTTCAATGGCGGGATATGGGGAACTATTAACAGATGCAACTTATTATGGACAAATAGTTACTATGACTTATCCACTTATAGGTAACTATGGAATAAATTTAGAAGATGTTGAATCAAATAAAGTACAAGTAAAAGGACTTATTGTAAGAGAAAAAAGTGATAACCCAAATAATTTTAGATGTGAGATGGATATAGACACATATCTAAAGCAAAATAAAGTAATAGGACTTGAAGGAATAGATACAAGAGCGCTAACTAAAATTATTAGAAATAATGGAACAAAGAGAGGTATTATAACTTTAGAAAATGCATCATTAGAAGATGTTAAATCTAAGTTAGCAGAGCATTGTAACAAGGATTCAGTAAAAAATGTTACAAGAAAAGAAATTGAAAATATTAAAGGGAATGGAGCAAAAGTTGTAGTTATAGATTTTGGTGTTAAAAATAGTATACTAGAGTCTCTTAAAGCTTGTAACTGTGATATAACTATAGTACCAGCAATGACTACATCAGAAGAAATTTTAAATATAAATCCTGACTTAATATTATTATCTAATGGACCAGGAAATCCAGAAGATGTAAATGATATAGTTGAAAATATAAAAAATTTAGTAGGTAAAAAGCCACTGACAGGAATCGGTTTAGGACATCAAATTTTGGCATTGGCATTAGGAGGAAAAACTTCCAAGCTTACATTTGGACATAGAGGAGGAAATCATCCAGTTAAATGTTTAGAAACTGGAAAAGTGTTTATAACTTCTCAAAATCATGGATATAATGTTTCAGAAATGCCAAAAGATACAGAGATAACTCATATAAATTTAAATGACAATACTATAGAAGGAATGAGACATAAAGAATTACCAATATATAGTGTTCAGTACATTCCAGAATACACAACAAAAGAAGATTTAGATTGTATATTTAACAAATTCTTAGCATTAATATAGATTTAGTATTATTTACAGATAGTAAAAACCATTTAGATAAGGAGAAAAATTTATGCCTAAATTAGATAGTATAAAGAAAACTTTAGTATTAGGGTCAGGACCAATAATAATAGGTCAAGCAGCGGAGTTTGACTATTCAGGGACACAAGCGTGCCAATCTTTAAAAGAAGAAGGAATTGAAGTTGTATTAATAAACAGTAATCCAGCTACCATAATGACTGATAAAGAAGTAGCAGATAAAATATATATAGAACC
>JABBZI010000004.1 GCA_012955965.1 Clostridioides difficile | reverse complement strand
GTAAAGATGGTGGAGAAATAGATGCACTTACTATAGCAGCAAAAGCAGGTCAGGATAAGCAACCTATTATAGTGGCTGACAAAGATAGTATTACAAATGTTACATATCAATGGCTAGAGAGTGAGGACTTACAAAGTGCTTATTTTATAGGTGGACCTCAAATGATATCAACAAATGTCATCAATAAAGTAAATAATATAACTAAGGATAATGTTACTAATAATAGAGTATATGGAGCAGATAGACATGAAACAAATGCAAATGTAATAAAAAAATTCTATACAGAGGATGAATTGGAAGCTGTTTTAGTAGCTAAATCAGATGAACTTGTTGATGCTTTAGCAGCGGGGCCATTAGCTGCTAGCTTAAAATCACCAATACTTATAACGCCAAAGACGTATGTGTCTGCATATCATAAAGCTAATTTAGAAGCTAAATCAGCTAATAAGGTATATAAAATAGGTGGAGGATTGACTTCTAGTGTAATGAGTTCTATAGCAGCATCATTATCTAAACATAATACAACTCCAACAGAACCAGGAAGTAATAATGGTGCTAAGACCGTTATGATTGACCCAGGGCATGGTGGTTCAGCACCTGGAAATTCATATGGAGGAATGATTGAAAAAGATTACAATTTAAATACTTCACTTGCAACTACTGAATATTTACGTTCAAAAGGTATAAATGTAATTATGACTAGAGATACAGATAAAACTGTATCACTTGGAAGTAGAACTGCTTTATCTAACTCACTTAAACCAGACTTATTTACAAGTATACACTATAATGGTGATAATAATAGAAAAGGTCATGGAGTAGAAGTGTTTTATAAGATTAAAGATAAAAATGGAGGAACTACTAAGACTGTAGCTACAAACATATTAAATAGAATTTTAGAGAAATTTAAACTTACTAATAGAGGTATAAAAACAAGAACTCTAGACGACAATCCTGCAAAAGATTATTTATATGTTTTAAGAACTAATAATGTGCCAGCGGTACTTGTAGAATGTGCATTTTTAGATAATGTTAGTGACATGAGTTTAATAAACTCTCCAGCAAAAGTAAAAGAAATGGGAACACAAATAGCTAAAGGAATAGAAGAGTCATTAAAGTAGTCATAAAATGAAATATAAGTGTCTCAATATCAAAGACTGTATATACATTGTTGCATATATGAATGCAAGACTATGTATATATAGTCTTTTTTGTAGTTAAGTGCAATAATTTGATTGTATTTTGTAAAATACACAATATGATATAATTAGATAATATACACTTAATTTAATTGAGGAAGGTGATTATGTGGAATATTTATTTGAAAAAAGTGCTTTAAGAGAATATAGAGATGAACCTTTAGATAAATATAGAGAAATATTAGAAACAAACTGTAATAATTCAAGAAGTATCATTCTATTAGTACCAAATAACAATACAAAAATAAGATATGAAAGGTCTTTAAAATTAGATTATAGTGAAGAGTTGAAAATAACAACATATATAGGTTTTGTAAAAAAAGAATTATTGAAATATTGGCCACTCATAATAGAAAAATGTAATAAAATAAGTAAAAAATCTGTATCTCCAACATTTATATCAAATAGTTTAAGTGAATATTTAATAGTACAAAAAGTTAAGGAAAAAAGGATACAAGAAGGCTACTTTGAAGATATTACAGGAACAAATAAATCAATAGCAAATAGTATAATGACTAATATAAATAAATCTGCATTTAATTTAATTGATTTTGATTTTATCGGAGAAAAAATATATTCATCAAAGAAAAATAGAGATAGTATATATAGATTCTCATATACTCAAATGGATGAGATTATATCATATTATATAGATTCATTATTATCAAACTCAATTTTAGATAATGCATTAAGTGTACATCTATATAATCAATACCTACTTAATGATGATTCTTATATAAAAAACTTATTTAAAGAAGTTAGATATGTAATAGTAGATAGTCTTGAAAATTCAAGTAATGTAGAAGTTGATTTTATCACAAAAGCACTGGATAATGTATTAGAAAGCTATATATATATTGATTATAGCAAGGATTACTCTGTATTTAACAATGTAGATATGGGCTATATAAATGAAAATATAATATCAAAAATTAAATCCCAAGAGAAGAATAAGAAGAAGAGTATTGGAATAGAAGACTTATACTTACTAAATGCGAAAGTAGAATTAAATCAATCAAGTCAATTATACAATGAAATGTTAGATTTAATAAGTGAGAAAATTATATTTCTTATAGAAGAAGGGGTATCTCCAAAAGATATAGCAATTATATCTCCTATAAATAATACTATATTGGAATATCAAATTACGGATTCTTTGATAGAAAAAAATATAGATGTTTTTAATACTAAAAAGGATAAAAAGACCATAGATTATCCATATGGAAATGCACTTGTAGTAGCTACATGCATATTTTATGGGTATTTAGATTTTATAAAAGAGGATGAATATTTAAGTTTTCTAGAAACTCTTTTAGAAATAAATAGGATAAAAGCATTTAAAGTTTTCAATGAAACAAGAAATTTAAGTATTGATGATATAGATGGATATAGCCAGTATCGTGATATTTTACAGTATATTGAAGAAAAGAAGAAAAGTGATGTAAAGATACATGAATTTTTAATTCAGTTCTATATAGACAAAATGCTAGGTTTAAAAGAAGGTAAAAAGAATGTTGGGTTATGCAAAAAGATAATAGCTGAAAGTGAATCTTTTAGTGAAAGTATAAGTTTACTTGGTATGAGAAAAGAAAAGATATTTATAGAAGCTTTAAAGACTACAATAAATGATTATTACTCTGTTGTTGACATAGAAGAGTTGAAATCCAAAGATAAAATAGTAATAACTACTCCTTATTCATATATATCATCAAATATAGATAGAAGTATACAAATATGGGTAGATATAGGAAGCAATGCTTGGAATATGAAAATAGAAAAAGATATAAGCAATTTAATTGTACTTAGAAAATCTTTTGAGGAAAAAAAGATTTATACAAATGAAATGGAAGAATATTATAAGAAATATTATCTATACAACACTATATATAATTTATTACTGAATGCAAATAAAATTTATGCATATAAGAGTGAGTATACGATTAATGGATATATTCAAGAAAGTATGTTATATAGTATACTATTAAAAATCTCACATAAAGGAGATAAAAATTATGATTAATATAAATTATAGAGAAGATCAGATACCAATAATAAATTATGATAATGGTACTATGGCAGTACCAGCAGTACCAGGTGCAGGAAAAACATTTATAATAACAAATTTGGTAGCAAAGTTATTGCTTGAACAGAAGCATAAAGGTGGTAAGATACTAGTTCTTACATATATGAATAGTGCTGTAAATAATTTTAAAGGTAGAATAAAAAAGATTCTTGAAGAGAGTAAAATAGACGATACTAGTTCATATGAAGTAATGACAATACATAGTTTGGCTGTAAAGATAATAAAGGAAAAACCAGAAGTTGTAATGTTAAGTGAGGATTTTAATATAGCTGATGATTTACAAAAAAATATTATATTAAATGAATGTATAAATAGATTTAGATTTGAAGGAGGAGAAAGAGCTTTTAGATGGTTTTTAAAAGAGCAAAAAGATGAACGTTGGAAGGAAATAACTCTTGAGTCTTGGGAAAGAGGTTTTTTTGAATTTGCAGGAAATGCAATAAGTAAGCTTAAGTATAAGGGGATTTCTCCAGATAAACTTGAAGAAATATTGTCAAGAGGACACAAAGGAATGCTTAAAATTATTCTACCAATATATAAGTTATATGATAGGAAGTTGAAGCAAAATGGCTTACTAGATTATGATGATATATTAATTTTAGCAGAAAAAACTTTGAGTTTAGATGAAGCACTTAGGAAGAAATTTCAAACTAGATATAAATATATTTTTGAAGATGAATGTCAAGATTCAAATGAAATTCAAGGTAATATAATAAAAATTATATCTAGTGAAAATAAAAATTTAGTTAGAGTGGGGGATATAAATCAGAGTATAACAGGTACATTTTCATCATCAGACCCCAGATTTTTTAAAGAATTTATAAATAACGCAGATTTTTGTTATAGGATGAATATGTCAAATAGAAGTTCAGAAGATATACTTGATTTAGCAAATACTCTTGTAGATTATGTTACAAAGGAATTTAAACAGGAAGAATGTAGACATGCTCTTGAAGATATGCAAATAAAAACTGTTCCAAATGGAATGGGTTATAAAGAAAATCCTAACCCAGAACATTACAATATAAATGTAAAATGGTATAAAAGTTGGAAAAATGAAATAGAACAAACTGCTAAATATGTTAAAGGGATAAAAAATAAATACCCTGATAAGAGTATAGGTATATTAGTTCCATTTAATGAACAAGTTACACAAGTTGCTAAAGAACTTAGAGAGTACAATCTAGTTTTTGAAGAATTAGGGCCAAATTCTTTGAGCAAGAGGAAGATTATAAATAATATAGCATCTATTATTGATTTTATGCTACATTGTGATGATATAGATAAGTTGATAAATGTACTTGATAAGGTTTTTATAAACACTGATAATGAAGAAGAGGAAAAGCATTTTTTTGAAATACTAAAAAATTATTCAACAGAAGAAATTATCTACAGTTTTGATTTTAGTAAGATAGAGACTGATTTAATCGAAGTTAATGAAGAAAGTGAAATATATCTAAGTTTCAAAAAAGGAATAGATATTATAAAAAATATATTAGAATATCCAATAATAAGGTTAGACCTATTAGTTTTGTTTATTGGCAGAAAACTTAATTTGGAAAAAGAAGATAAGGCAGTACTTGATTATATATCTTTTTATATAAAGTATCTAGTATCAGAAAATATACATATGGATTTAGAAGATGTATATAATTTATTGTTTGATGTAAAAAATAAGGTATTCAATCACATAATAGATGTAGTATATGAAATAAATGGATATGAACCAGAGCCTGGTAGTATAACATTATGTAATTATCATAAATCAAAGGGGATGGAGTGGGATTGTGTGTTTTTATTAGGTCTTATTGAATATAATTTCCCTGACAATATCAATCAAAAATTTCAGAGTGATAAATGGTATTTAAAAGAAAAATATAAAAATCCTATGGCAATTATTAAATCAGAAATTGAAGCTATATTAAAAGGTAGTATTTCAACTGATTATGCTCATAAAACGAAGGTTGATTCTATAAATGAAAAAATTAGACTTTTATATGTAGGAATCACCAGAGCGAAGGAGATGTTGGTACTTTCAGGAAGTGCTTATAGAGACGAAAATGATGTAGGAAATAAAAGAAAAGAGCAAAAACCAAGTATATATTTAAGCAGATTGAACCGACGTATTATTGAAAAGAGGTCAAATTAATATATAATAAATTTAATTAATGTACTGTTTAAAATATTGATGAAAAAAAGTTAAAACAATAGATAGTAATAAATATCTATTAAAAATAAAGCTAAGAGAGAAGTGATATGAGTGAATGATAAATTAAAGTATTTTTCTTATAGTCAAAATTCAATCAACACATATAAATCATGTCCATTGAAGTTTAAATATAAATATATTGATAGAATAAATTGGAAAAATGATGATATTGGTAGTAGAGAGTATTATGAAAGTTTAAAAACAGGAAGAGATTTTCATCTAATTTGTGAAAGATATTTTAGTAATATACCACTTGGAATCTACCTTAATGAAGGAGATAAAAATAGTAAGAAATTTTTAAAATGGATTGAAAATATAAAAAAAATTGTTCCTATTAAAGAAGATAAAATATACTTACCAGAGTATGAAGTAAGAATGATTTTAAGAGGAGATACAATACAGGCAAAATATGATTTAGTTGTAATTGGAAAAGACAATATAGAGATATGGGACTGGAAAACTGAGTCTAAAAAAATTGACTATAAAAATGTAGAAAACAGAATACAAACAATTGTTTATATGTTTTTAGCAAAAGAAGTAATCCCAAAAGTTTTAAAAATAGATATAAATGTTAAAGATATAAATATGAGATACTATCAACCTGAATTTGATGATTTACCAATTATCATTTCATATGATGAAGAAAAACATGAAGCAAATAAAAATAAAATTCAAAATTATATAAGCATGATAAAGAATACTAATTATGAAGAACATACATACGAAGACAATCTATACAATGATATAGAAAAGGTATATAATAAAGAAGAACGTATGTGCTATAGAAATAAGAATCATTGCAAGTATTGTGAATTCAATAAATTATGTAATGGTAAAGAAATAGATTATAGTATTTTGGAGGCGGAAATTTATGGGACTTAGGTTTATATTAGGCAGAGGTGGAAGTGGAAAATCTACTTATGTACTAGATGAAATTAAAAGAGAAGCTCAAAAAAATGAAACAACATCAATTATACTTTTAGTTCCAGAACAATACACATTTGAAGCTGAAAATAGAGTAAGCAAACTATTTTTAGGAAAAGAAAAAGATAAGTATCTAAGAGTTAGGGTGCTTAGTTTCAAAACGCTAAGTAGTATAGTTTTTTCTCAAGCAGGAGGATTAACAGATGTAAATATAAATTCTAGTGGAAAAGCAATGATGGTATATAGAGCAATTGAAGATGTAAGTGAAGAATTAAATGTATTTTCGAAATCAAAGTCACAATCTGGTTTTGTAAGTTCAATTACAGATATGATATCAGAAATGAAACAGTACAATATAAGTCCTGAAATGTTAGAAAATATATCAGGAGAATTAGATAATGAAACTTTAAGCTTAAAATTAAAAGATATAAGTAAAATATATAATTCTTTTGAAGGAAAGTTACATGAAAATTATATAGATGCTCAAGATATGTTAACTTCATTAGCAAATAGAATAGAATTAAGCAGTTATTTAGATGGGGCTTGTGTTTATATAGATGAATTTACAGGCTTTACACCAAATCAGTACAATGTAATAAAGAGCATATTAAACAAAACTAAAAATGTCAGTATTTCTTTGACTGTAGATGACATTAATTATATTGGATATAGTAAAGCAGATGTATTCTCTAGAACTAAATTTACTTATTCAAAGTTAACTCAATTGTGTAATGAAGAAGGAATAAAAATACTTCCACAAGCAAATTTGAATACAGGTATTATAAAAAGATTTGAAGAAATCAAAGAATTACAACACTTAGAAAGGTTTTATAATGCTTATCCATATAAAACATATTTGAATCCAACTGAAAATATAAAAATAAAAGAGTTCAATAATTTATATTCAGAGGTGGAAGAAATAGCTAAAGAAATTGTACATTTAGTTAGAGATAAGAATATTAGATATAGAGATATAACTATTGCAACAAGAGATTTAAATAGATATGATTTTTTAGTACACTCTATATTTAATGAATATAATATACCAAATTTTATAGATAAGAAGAGAGAAGCAAAAAGTAATCCAATAGTTATTTTAATTATTTCAGCTCTAGAAATGAAGCATAGACGATATGGATATGAGACTATGTTTAGATATTTAAAAAGTGGACTTATAGGAATTGATAATAATGATATAAATTTACTAGAAAACTATGTGTTGGCTAATGGAATTAAAGGTAAGAAATGGTTCGATGAAAAATGGAATTATAGAATAACACAGAGTCTTTCTGGTGAAGAAAGTGAGTTTGAGATAGAATTAAAAGATAAAATAAATGGAATAAAGAATAGAGTACTAGAACCAATAGTCACTTTACAAGAAAAATTAAAAGGAAAAAATAGAGTAAAAGAAATATGTAAGTATATATATGAATTTTTACTAGATATAAATATGCCAGAAACTATAGAAAGTTTAATAGTAAATTTTAAAGATAAAGGAGAACTTGATGTTGCCAATCAATACTCACAAGTTTGGGATATAGTAGTGGATGTCCTAGACCAAATGGTTGAACTTATGGGTGATGAAATAATTTCTTTAGAAAAATTTATAAAACTAATAACTTTAGGTTTTGATGAATACGAATTAGGACTAGTTCCTCCTAGTATAGACCAAGTACTTGTAAGTAGTGTGGATAGAATGAAAAATCCAAACACTAAATATTTATATCTAATTGGAACTACTGATGGTATATTTCCTCTGATTACAAAGGACAGTGGGATATTAAGTGATAATGATAGAGAAAGCCTTGGAAGTAAAGGAATTGAAGTTGATATTGATAGTAAAACTAGAAGCTTTGAGGAACAGTTTCTAGTATATAAGGCTCTTACCTCTACATCTGAGAATTTAATCATAACATATCCAATATCTGACCATGAAGGTAAAACTCTTAGACCATCAATAATTATATCCAGACTAAAAAAGATATTTCCAAATATAGATAATAAGAGTTATTTAATAGAAGAAGATAATAAAAATGATGAAGATATACTTAAAAAAATAACAGTTAAATCACCTACATTTAATGAGCTTATAAATGTAATAAAAAATTATGATAATGATAGCTACAATAAAGAAGATATTAATAGTATTTGGCTAGATATATATAGATACTATCTAAAAGATGAAATGTATGGCTCAATAACAAGAAAAGTTATAAGAGGTCTTAGTTATACTAATCAAGTTCATAAGATTGAAGAGAAAAAAATAAGGTCATTATATAAAAGTAATTCTCTTAGTGTATCTAGACTAGAAAAATATGCAGAGTGCCCATTTGCTTATTTTATACAGTATGGGCTAAAGGCTAGGAAACGTAAAGAATATTCATTTACACCACCAGATTTAGGAACTTTCATTCACAATATTTTAGATAAATTTTCAAAGGAGCTTTCACAAGATAATTTATCTTGGAGAGATATTGATGAAAAATATATAGAATTAAAGATAGATATAATAGTTGACGAAATAATTTCAAAGATACCAGGATATATATTAAATAGTTCTGAAAGGTATAAATACCTTGCATATAGATTAAAAAATATGCTGACAACTGCTGTAAATATAATTAGTCAACAAATAAAACAAGGTTCATTTGAACCAATAGATTATGAAGTTAATTTTGGAAGAGAAGGAAAATATCCTCCTATAAAAATAGTATTAGACAATGGAGAAGAAGTAAATTTAATTGGACAAATAGATAGAGTTGACGAATTTAAAGAAGGGGAAAATAAATATATAAGAATAGTAGATTATAAATCAGGCAATAAATCCATAAGTTTGACAGAAATATACTATGGTCTACAATTACAATTACTTGTGTATTTAGATGCAATCCTTGAAAGTGTAAAAGGTGAAGATGTAAATATAAATCCAGCCGCAATATTATATTGTAGAATAAACAACCCAATAGCAAAGTTTAATGAAGACAAAGATGATGAAGAAATACAAGAAGCAATACTAAAAGAACTTAGAATGAAGGGTCTTGTAATAAAAGACTCACATATAATCAAAGAGATGGATAAATCATTAATAGATGGAGAAAGAAAAAACTCTTTAGTAATACCAATAGGTCTTACAAAGGATGGAAATGTGAGTAAAAGCACATCAGCAGTAACTTATGAAGATTTTAAACTACTTAGAAAATATGTAAAACATGCTATAAAGGATTTATGTGAAGATATGTTAAGCGGAGAAATATGTATAGCTCCATATAAACATAAAGATGGGACATCATGTGATTTTTGTGATTATTCAGCTATATGTCAGTTTGATTCAACTATGAAAGATAATAAATATAAAATTTTAAATAATAAGAGCAATGAAGAGATAATAAAAATGATGAAAGGAGATGTTAAATAGTGAGTTCTCCTAAATGGACAAAAGAGCAATTAGAAGTCATAGAAAGTAGAGATTGCAATTTATTAGTTGCAGCTGCTGCTGGGTCAGGAAAAACAGCAGTACTAGTTGAGCGTATAATTCAAATGATAACAAGTAGGGAAAATCCAATCGATATAGATAAGTTATTAGTTGTTACATTTACTAATGCTGCTGCATCAGAGATGAGAGAGAGAATAGGTGATGCTATAGGAAAATCACTAGATGAAAATCCAGAAAATAAACATTTACAAAATCAACTGGTTCTATTAAATAAATCTAGCATTACAACAATACACTCATTTTGTTTAGATGTTATAAAATCAAACTTTCATAGAATAAATTTAGACCCAAATTTCAGAATTGGAGACCAAACTGAATGTGCTATTTTGAAACAAGAGGCAATAGAAGATGTATTTGAAATCTTATATGAAGAAAGAAATGAGGGTTTTTTAAATTTAGTCGAAAGTTATGCAGAAAGAGGAGGAGATAAGGAAGTACAGGATATTATTTTAGGAATATATTCATTCGCAATGGCTTCTCCTAAACCTAAAAAATGGTTGATTGATTCAGCAGAGAGATTTAATATTGATGAGGACTTTGATTTTTCGCAGTCTATTTGGGCCAGAGCTATATTAGATACTGTAAAAATAGAAATTAATGGTCTTTGTTTAAATATGGAAAAGGCATTAAAAGAAGTTGAATCAATAGAAGAATTAGAAACTTTTACAGAAAAGTTAGCTATTGAATATAAAAAAATAGTAGATATTTCAGAAGCATGTAATAAATCCTGGAATGAAGCATATAAAAAGATGGCAGGCATGTCTTTTGAAAACTATGTAAAAGGGGTAAAAAGAATCCCAAAAGATGCCCCTTCATATATAAAAGAATCAAAAGAAAAAGCAAAGACTATGAGAGACAAGGCTAAAAAGTCTTTAGAAAGTATAGTAAATTCTACATTCAATAAAGATAATGACTCTATTAAAGAAGAAATAAAATATCTTTATAATATAGTCAAGCCGATATCTAATATTGTACTGAGATTTGAAGAAGAATATAGCAATAAGAAAAGTGAAAAAGGAATAATAGATTTTAATGATATAGAGCATTTTGCTTTAAATATACTAACAAATGTGGATGAAGAAGGTAATATTGTACCTTCTGATATATCAATAGGATATAGAAAGAAGTTCTATGAGATATTTATAGATGAATATCAAGATAGTAATCTAGTGCAAGAAGTATTGCTTAAAGCTGTGGCTAATGTAGAAACACCAAATAGATTTATGGTTGGTGATGTAAAGCAGAGTATATATAGATTTAGACAAGCAAAGCCGGAATTATTTTTACAAAAATACAATAATTATAATGACAAAAAGGGAAGCTCCCATAGAAAAATAATGCTTTATAAAAACTTTAGAAGTAGAGAAGAAGTTGTAAATGCTGTAAATTATATATTTGAAAATATAATGAATGAAAATATTGGAGAAATTGAATATACAGAAAAAGAAAGGCTCAATTTGGGCGCTGACTTTAAATTGGATACAGATGAAAGCTCTATTATTGGTGGAGCAACAGAAATACATCTTATACAAAAAGATAATAAACTTGATGATGATGCTATAAATAATAAAGACGATAGTGCTAATACTGAAGACAATGAATTAGAAGAAGAAGAAAAATTAGATAATATACAACTTGAGGCTAGAATGGTTGGAAAGATTATCAAAGATTTAATGAAAGTTAATGAATATGGAAAAATGCAAAAAATCTACGATAAGGGAATTGACGGATATAGACCTGTGGAGTTTAGAGATATAGTTATTCTTTTAAGAGCTACATCAGCCTGGGCTCCAGTGTTTGCAGATGAATTGATGAATATGGATATACCAACATATGCTGATGTTGGAGTGGGATATTTCGACACAATTGAAATAAAAACAATATTATCATTACTTCAGATAATAGATAATCCAATACAAGATATACCACTTATATCTGTATTAAAATCTCCTATATTTGGATTTACACCAGAAGATTTGATTGATATTAGAATTCAGAATAAAGATAAGACTTTTTATGAAGTTCTAGAGAGTACATCAGACTATGATGAGTTTACTGATTCTCAAAATGAAAATAAATCTGAGTTTATACCAAGTAAAGAATGTATAAGTAAAAGCAAAGATTTTTTTGTTAAATTAAGAGACTTTAAAGAAAAGTCGATGTATATGAGTACAGACGAATTTATCTGGTATTTGTATACAAAGACTGGGTATTATGCTTATGTTGGAGCATTACCAGGTGGAAGTCAAAGACAAGCTAATTTAAAAGTATTGTTTGAGAGAGCAAAACAATTTGAAGATACTAGCTTTAAAGGCATATTCAACTTTGTAAATTTTATAGAAAAGTTAAAAAAATCTAGTTCTGATATGGGAAGTGCAAAGACACTTGGAGAAAATGCAAATGTTGTTAGAATAATGAGTATTCATAAAAGTAAAGGATTAGAATTTCCAGTAGTTATATGTTCTGCAATGGGTAAAAACTTCAATACTCAAGACTTTAAAAAGAGTATTTTATATCATCATAATTTAGGGTATGGACCTCAGTTTGTGGATTACGAGAGAAGAATATCTTTTCCAAGTATAGCTAAGGAAGCATTAAAAAGTAAAATAAATATAGAAAATTTATCAGAAGAGATGAGAGTTTTATATGTTGCATTTACAAGAGCAAAAGAAAAGTTGATTATAACAGGTTCTACTAGAAATATACAAGATAGTATAAAGAGATGGGCTAATGGAATTGAAGGTTTAGATACAATATCGCAATATGAGATATTAAAAGGTAAAAATTTTCTGGACTGGATAATGCCTTGTGTATTAAAACATAAAGACTTATCTAATTTATTGGAAGATGTAGGTTTAGATTCAGTATTTAATGTTGACCATAATTCGAAATGGTATGGCAGATTGTGGAACAAGAATGATGTCCTAATAGAAAGAAAAACTAATGAAGAAAATGAAAGTATTGAAGAAATCCTTGAAAAAATAGATGTAGATAATCCTGATAGCAATTATTATACTGAAATAGAAGGAAAATTAAATTATGTATATCCGTATGAGTTTAGCACAAGAAAACCTGCTAGTATATCTGTTACAGAAATAAAAAAAATACAAAACAATTATGAGGAAGAGTTAATAAATACTATATTTGAACAAAAAGCAATACTAAAAAAACCTCTATTTATTCAAAATGACGAAGAAAGAGAAAAGATTAATGGAGCAGAAAGAGGTACTATAGTCCATTTAGTTATGGAAGTTTTGGATTTAAAAAAAGTAAATAGTGTAAATGATATAAAGGTACAAATACAAGGACTTATTTCAAAAGGTGTAATAACAGAAAAACAGGCTAGTATAGTAAATCCATATAAAATATATAAATTTTTTGACTCTAATATAGGGAAAAGGATGTTGAATGCTGAACTTATAAATAGAGAAAAATCAATTTATGCACAAGTGAATATGAAAGATATCTATATTTATGAAGAATTAATAAAAAATGATGATAAAAAACTCTATGATAAAGAAAGTGTCATGTTAAGAGGTATAGTTGATGCTTATTTTGAAGAAGATAATCAAATAGTTTTAGTTGATTATAAAACAGACTTTGTAAATGAAGAAAATATAAATCAAATAATAGAGAAATATAAAAAACAATTAGATTTATATGCAGATGTTATTGAAGCTTTAACTGGAAAGTCAGTAAAAGAAAAATGTATATATTTATTTGGCATTGATGAAGCTGTTTGTTATTAGTTCTTTTATGAAAATTAAATATAAAGATAGAGGAAGGGGAAAAGATGAGATTTATTCATACATCAGATTGGCATCTAGGGAAATCCCTAGAGGGCCATTCTAGAATTGAAGAACAAGCAAAATTTTGTGAGGAATTTATAGAAATAGTAGAATCAAATGAAATAGATATGGTTGTAATTGCTGGAGATATATATGATACTTCTAATCCTCCAGCACAAGCAGAAAAACTATTTTATCAAACTGTTTCAAAACTTGCTAATAATGGGCAAAGGTGTGTATTAATAATTTCAGGAAATCATGATAATCCAGAGAGACTTTCTGCAATAACACCTTTAGCACATGAACAAGGAATACTTATATTTGGTTATCCATCAAGTGCTACAACAAAAGCTAAGTATAAAAGCTTTGAAATAACAGATGCAGTACAAGGATGCACAACTCTAAATATAAATGGTGAAAGTGTCGTAATTGCTACACTACCTTATCCAAGTGAGAAAAGATTGAATGAAGTTTTTTCAAGTGAAGATGATTTGGAAAAACAAAAAACTTATTCTGAAAAGGTAGGAGATATATTTAAAAATCTAGAAGAAAATTTTAGAAGTGATACTATAAATATAGCAGTATCACATATATTTGTAATAGGTGGAGAGAGTACTGAATCAGAAAGACCAATACAACTAGGGGGAAGCTTTTTGGTTGAAAGAAAAGACTTACCAGAAAAAGCTCAATATACTGCATTAGGACATTTGCACAAACAACAAAAAGCTTCTGAACGTTTAAATGCATACTATTCAGGTTCTCCACTTCAATATAGTAAAGATGAAAGAGCATATACTAAAGGTGCATACATAGTGGATATAAAGGCTGGTGAAAAACCAGTAATTGAAGAAGTATACTTTAATAATTATAAACCTATAGAAGTATTTAAATGTAATGGAATAGAAGAAGCCTTAGAGATATGTGAGCAAAATCAAGATAGAGAAATTTGGTCATACTTCGAAATAAATACTGATGAGATAATATCACAGAATGAAATAAAAAAAATGAAGGAATTATTAAAAGACATAATAGAAATAAAACCAATAATAACATCTTGTTATGAACAAGAAAGTGTAGATATAAAGGAAAAGTCTATGGCAGAGTTATTTAAAGAATTTTATTCTTTTAGTAGAGGTGTAGAGCCAAAAGGGGAACTTATGGATTTGTTTCTAGATATAATAAGTGAAGAGGGTGAATCAGCAGATGAGACCAATTAGGTTAGAAGTTACAGGACTTAATAGTTACATTGATAAACAAGTTATAGACTTTGAAAAGCTAATTGAAAGAGGTTTGTTTGGGATATTTGGAACTACTGGAAGTGGAAAATCTACAATTTTAGATGCAATAACCATTGCTATGTATGGAAATATATCCAGAAATACAAAAGAATATATAAATAGTGTATGTGATAAGGCAATTATATCATATGAATTTGAGATAGGAAGTAAAAATACTAGAAGAAGATATATTGTAGATAGAACTATTGCTAGAAGCAAAACAGGAACAAAGACTTCTAATGCTAGATTAATAGAGATATTGAATGACAATACTAAAAATGTCTTAGCTGATAAGGTTGTGGAAGTAAATGAAAAGGTAGCTCAAGTTGTAGGGCTAACAGCTAATGATTTTACTAGGTCAGTAGTTTTGCCACAAGATAAATTTAATGAGTTTCTGAGATTGTCACGTGCAGATAGAAGAGATATGTTAGAGAGAATTTTCAATCTTGAGAAATATGGAAGAAGTCTTGGAGAAAAAGTAAAAAAGAGAAAAAATCTACATTTACAAAATTTAAAAGATTTAAAATCAAAATTAAGCCAATATGATGGAATTACAGAAGAAGTATACAACAATATAAATCAAGAATTAATAGAATTAAAACAAATAGAAAAAGAGAAAAACAAAGCTTTAGATTTGGCTCAGAAATCTTATGAAGAGAGTAAGGCAGTATATGAAGAACAATTAAAACTAGAGAAAAATGAGATTAGAAAAAATGAACTTAATTTAAAAAGCAATGAGATAAAAGAAAAGACTGCTGTTGTAGAAAACGATAATAATGCAAGAAAAGTAGACCCATACATAGGTTCTGTACAAAATTTAGAAAAAAAAATAAATGAAGATAGCTTTACTGTGAATAATTTAGAAAAGAAATTAGTTATATTAAATCAGGAACTTGAGGTCATAAAAAATAGATATGAAAAAATAAGTAGAATTAAAAATGAAGAAGTTCCTAAATTAAGTGAAGAAAAAATAAGATTACAACAGGCAATAAAACTAGAAGAAGAGTTAGTTTTACTAGATAAAGAGTTAAAAGAGTTAAAAGAACATGGCGTTAATTTAAATAAGAATAAAGTAGAATTAGAGAAAGTAAAACAAGAGGCTGAATCTAGAAAAGATGCAGTTATTAAGTCTATAAAAGAAGTTGAAGGAAAAATTGATAAAGTAAATATAAGTGCTGAATTAAAGCAAAAAATATTTTTAGCATATGAATATGAAAAAGATTATAATAAGGTATTAGAAGAGAAGAATCAAAAAATAAATAAACTAGAAGAAATACTCAAAGACACAGAAGAAATAAATTTAAAAGTAAGGTATATCGATAAAGATAAAAACGATACAAAACGTAATTTAGAAAATTTATCTCTTCACTTAGATGTTCTTCTTAGAAAATGTCCTGGTAAGAGTGCAGATTTGCTTTTAAAATCTGAATATGTAACTGAATTAAGAAATAAAGCAAATAATACTAAAGAAAATGAAATTAAGAAGAATAGTATACAAGATGAATTAAAAATAGTACTAGAAAGTAAATTTAATACTGAAAGAGAAATAAATTTGCTAAATGAGAAGCTTGAAAATAATAGAAAAAATAGAGAAGACTTAGAAAAAGAGCTAGAAGAGCTAAAATATTTAAATTTAGCATCAGAACTTAGACGTGAATTAAAAGAAAATACGCCATGCCCAGTTTGTGGGTCAAAACATCATGAAAATCATAACATAACTAAATATGATGAAAATATAGCTTTTGTCAAAGAAAAACTAGAGAAACAGGAAAAAGAGAAATTAAGTATAAGACGCAGTATAGAGGAATTAAATGCTAAAGTAAGTGGATATTTATCTGTAGAAAAAATGAAAACTAAAGAATTGGAAGATGTAAAAGGAAAACTAGGTGATATTCCATCTAGTCAATTATTAAAAAAGCTTGATGATGAACAAAGAAAACTTGCTTTGCTTAAATCTAACATTCAAGAATGGGAGAAAGAAAAAGAAGATACCGAAAATAAGATAACATTAGTTAAAGAAGAAAAGAATAAAGTTGAAAAAGAAGAACTAAAAATAAAAGAAAGTTTGAATAACTATAAGAAATTAACGAGAGACTTAAATACAGAGATAGAAAGTCTAGAAAATAAATGTAAAAAACTAAAACAGGAGTATATAGGATTAAAGACGATTACTAAAGTTTCTAATCTATCATCAAAGGTAGAAGAAATAAGAGAAAATGAAAAAAAATTAGAATTATTAAGCACTGGATACTCCAAATTATTAAAAAATAGAGATTCATTAGACCTTAAAATAAGAGAAAATCAAAGTAAACTACATGAGATAGAGATAGAGTTAATAAGAGCTAGAGAATTATATGTAGAAAAAAAAGTGCATAGAGAAAATAAGTATAAAGAGGTTATTAACATAACTAAGGGTGATTTGGCTAAAAATCTTTTACATAATGTTGAAGAAAATATATGTAAGATATTAGAACAAGAAGAATCAAGTAGAAAAAAATTAGAAGAGCAAAGATTAGAGTATGAAAAAAATATTGCTGAAAAACACAATATAGATGGTAGACTTAAAACAGCTGGAGAGCAATATAAAGAACAAAAAGTAATATTAAATGGATTATTAGCAGAAAATAAATTTGAAAGTATATATGCAGTAAAAAGAGCTTTGTTAGATGGCGATGAAATAAAAAAATTAATTGAAGAGATATTAGAATATGAAGAAGAACAAAAATTATTGATATTTAAAATAAAATCATCAAAAGAAAAATTAAATGGAAGGACTGTAAAGAAGGAATACTTTGAGCAATTAAAAGACGAGATTTATAATCTAAAAGTTGAAATAGGTAATATATCAAAAGATATTGGAGCCAATCAAAATAAGCTAGTAACATTAAAAGACTCTTTAGATAAGATAAATGAATTTAATAAAGAACTTAAAGTAGTTGAGCACAATGTAGACTTATTAGAGGAACTAGATAAATGTGTACAAGGAAATAAATTTGTAGAATATGTTTCTACAAATCAATTAAAATATATTGCTTTGGAAGCATCAAAAAGATTAGAAAGAATAACAAAAGGAAGATATGCACTTGAAATTGATTCAACATTGAATTTTGTAATGAGAGATAATTTTAATGGAGGAGAAAGACGAAGTATTGACACTCTATCTGGTGGAGAGACATTCTTAACTTCTCTATCACTGGCACTTGCTCTTTCATCTCAGATACAATTAAAGGGAAGTGCACCACTAGAATTCTTCTTTTTAGATGAAGGATTTGGTTCGCTAGACAGTGAACTTTTAGAAATTGTTATAGAATCATTGGAAAGGTTGCATAGTAATAATCTAAGTGTGGGTATAATAAGTCATGTCGAGGAACTTAAAAATAGAGTTCCTGTTAAGTTATTAGTTTCATCTAGTGAGGCTGGAGTAGGTTCACAAGTTAAAATTGAATATAGTTAGAAACATATGTTAATTGAATATATTATCTAATATTTCCAAAAAATATATAATTGTGATATAATTAAAACTAATATTAAAGTTATTTATAATTAATATTAATATAAAAACATGTAATTAGGAGTGTGGTAAGTGTTGGAATCGCCCAATAATTTGATTCAGATTATATTTTTAATAGTATTACTTATGGGGTCTGCATTTTTCTCAGCATCTGAAACGGCTTTAATGTCATTGAGTAAAATCAGAATCAGATATATGCAAGATGAAGGAGTTAAAGGAGCTAAGTTAGTAAGTTCATTAATAGAAAATCCAAATAAACTTTTGAGTTCTATATTGGTTGGAAATAACGTTGTAAATATAGCAGCGACATCCATATCAACATCTTTATTTATAGGATTAATGGGAGAAAAAGGAGTGGCACTTGCTACAGCTGTGATGACAGTGTTAGTATTAATATTTGGTGAAATTACTCCAAAGACCATAGCAGCAAGTAATTCAGAAAAGGTTTCTCTATTAGTATCCAAACCTATAAAAGCAATTATATTTATATTAAGACCAATAGTATGGGTATTTAACATAATCACGAGTGTTATATTTAAATTATTTGGTATAACAAATAAGGGAGCCAAATCATTCATAACTGAAGAAGAATTAAAAACTATGGTAAATGTAAGTCATGAAGAAGGCGTCCTTGAAATGGAAGAAAGAGAAATCATAAACAATGTATTTGAATTTGGAGATATGCAAGCAAAAAATGCAATGATACAAAGAATAGATATGGTAGCTATAGATATGGAAGATAGTTACGATGAGATAATACAGGTATTTAAAACAGAGAAATTGAGTAGAATGCCTGTGTATGAAGAGACTATAGATGATATTGTAGGAATACTTAATATAAAAGATATTATATTTTTATCAGATGAGGAAATAGAGTCATTTGATATCAAAAACTATATGAGAGAGCCTTTTTTCACATATGAATTCAAAAAAATAACACAACTTCTTGAAGAGATGAAGCTTGAAAAAAGTCAAATGGCTATAGTTGTAGATGAGTATGGTGGAACATCTGGACTTCTAACTATAGAAGATTTAGTAGAAGTGATTGTTGGTGACATAGAGGATGAATATGATGAGGAAGAAGATGAAATACAAGTTATAAAAGAAGATGAGTATATTGTAGATGGAAGTACTAAAATTGGTGATGTTAATGAACTCATTGGTGTGAACCTAGAATCTGAAGAATTTGATTCTATAGGTGGATTTATAATTGGACACTTGAGCAGATTGCCAGAAGAGAATGAAGTAATCGAAGTCGATAATATAAGATTCTGTATAGAAAGTATAGAAAAAAATAGAATTAAAAAAATAAGAATATATACATAATGTAATAATGTTCTTAAACTTATTATGAGTGCATGTAATGTAAAAGTTAAATTTTATATTGTATGCACTTATTTTTATTTTATATTCAAATAAAACTAGTATGAAATGGACAAAATAAAAATATAAATTAGATGAAAGGAGATTTTAAAAATGAGTATACTAGAAAACAATTTTTTATATAAATTAAAAAATAATACCATCTTTTTTTGTATATATACATTGTTATTTATTTTTCTTTATAAAGCTTTTCCATACATAGCTCCATTTTTTTTAGGTGGTATAATAGCACTTATGATTAATCCTATATCACAAAAGCTAGAAAATAAATTTAACATAAACAAAGGTGTATCTACATTGGTTCTAAGTTTTCTTGCAGTTGCCATAGTTAGTACAGTTACTACAATAATAGTAATAAATTCAGTAAAAGAACTAATGGGATTTTTAAATAATATATCTGCTAATCCTGAAGATATAAGCAATACCATTATGTATTTCTTAAATAAAATAAATGACTTTATGAAAACCTTTCAAGAAATAGCTAACTTTGATGTAGAACAATTAGTGAATAAATTTAGTGGTGAAGTGATGCAAATTACAAAAAATCTTCTTACAAGTATACTTGGATTAGCTACTTCTATTCCCTATATTATAATATTTATAATTACTTTGTTTATTGCCACATATTTTATAGCAAAAGATTTAGATAAAATTGAAAATAGCTTTTATAATATGTTCACTATTGATGTAAGAAAGAAAGTAAAAAATGTAAAAAAAGAAGCTGGTCTTTCGCTAGTTGGATATATAAGGGCTTATACAATACTAATGGCTATAACCTTTTTTGCAATCTGGGGAAGTTTTGCTTTATTTGGATTGAAATATGGTTTGATAGTAGGATTTGTGGGAGCTTTAATGGATTTAATTCCATTTCTAGGCATTATAACAATATACCTTCCAGTAATCGTTTACTATTTTCTTATAAAAAATTATTTTATAGCTATAAGTATGACTATAATATTTTTTATCTTATCTTTAATTAGAGAAATATTAGAACCTAAACTAGTATCGGTAAATGTTGGATTAAATCCACTTGCTACACTTGCTGCAATTTTTATTGGAATCCAAGTAAAAGGAATAATTGGCGTAATTTTTTGTTTGGGTTTAGTATGTATGCATGATATACTTAAGAAGGTGGATATTTTTTAATTATAATAACTTAGAGCTTTTTTTAAATAAAATTTTATTCACTAATAAATAAAAAATTTCATTAATAGTATAAGAAAGAGGGTATATACGTGAAACAAAAAGTAGTAGAAAGATTTTTAAAATATGTATCATTTGATACAACATCCAATTCTCAATGTGAAAATTGTCCATCTTCAGAAGGTCAAAGAGTTTTAGCTAAGTATATAGTTGAAGAGCTAAAATCAATGGGTATTGATGATGTAAGTTTAGATGAAAATAGTTATATAATGGCTACTTTAAAGGGAAACACTGATGGTGTGGACACTATAGGGTTCATATCACATTTAGATACAATTGAAGATATTAGTGGAAAAGATATTAAACCAAGAATAATAGAAAACTATGATGGAAAAGATATCGTTTTAAATGAGGAGTTAAATGTTGTTACGTATATAAGTGATTCTCCAGAGTTAGAAGAATTTAAGGGAGATGATTTAATAGTTACTGATGGAACGACTTTACTTGGTTCTGATGATAAGGCTGGTATAGCTGAGATAGTAACTGCAATAGAATACTTAATAAACCATCCAGAAATTAAACATGGAGATATAAAAATAGGATTTACACCTGATGAAGAAATTGGTAGAGGTGCTGATTTATTTGATGTTGAGAAATTTGGAGCAAAATATGCATATACTTTAGATGGAGGAATAGTTGGAGAGCTTGAATGTGAAAACTTCAATGCAGCAAATGCAACTATTACTATACATGGTAGAAATGTTCATCCAGGGTCAGCTAAAAATAAAATGGTAAATGCTATACATATAGCTTCTGAAATATCAGAAATGTTTCCAGCAGATGAAAGACCAGAGACAACAGAGGGATATGAAGGTTTTTGGCATCTAAATTCTATAGGTGGTAATGTTGAAAATGTAAGTATGGCTTATATTATTAGAGACCACTGTAGAGAAAAATTTGAACAGAGAAAGTCTATTATGATAGAAAATATAGAAAAAATAAATAAGAAATATAACAATAGAGTGGAATTAGACTTAAAAGATTCTTATTACAACATGAAAGAAAAGATTGAGCCAGTTATGTTCATAGTTGATATAGCTAAAGATGCTATGGAAGAATTAGGTATAAAGCCACGTCTAGTTCCTGTAAGAGGTGGTACTGATGGTGCAAGATTATCTTTTAATGGATTACCTTGTCCAAATATATTTACTGGGGGATTAAACTTCCATGGTAAAAATGAATGTATACCAGTTAGCTCTATGGAGAAAGCTACTAAATTAATTATAAGAATAGCTGAAAAATATGCTGAAAGAGTTTAGTTAAAAGTATTTAAAAACTAATCATTTAAAGTTATAATAGCTATATCATTCTTTATAAGTCAAACTGATTATAAGTTTGCATTGTATTTGAGATGATATAGCTGTTTTTGTAATTATTTTTGTATCAGATAATTATTTTTAAGTTTGGGTATCAATAAGATGTACAGATAGTAATAAGCATTAATATTTAAAAAGGGGGAATTATATTGAAAATTAAATCTAAAAAAATAATAGCATTTGCACTTGTAGTGGGAATTATGATGCCAAGTTGTGTATATGCAGACACAACTGATAAAAATCAAAATGCACAGACAGATATGAATCATTATCTTCAAAACAGAAAGTCTCCAAAAGGAGAAACATTGATTGGTGAAGATAGATTTGATACAGCCATAAAAATATCTCAAAGTGGATGGAATAATGGTTCAGAGAGAGTATTTCTAGTTAATTCAAATTCATTACCAGATGCATTGGCTTCAACTCCTTTGGCTAGTAAGTTGGATGCGCCAATACTGCTTACTAATAAAAATAGTATACCAGATAATGTGACAGATGAAATAAGAAGACTTAATCCAGAAGAAATTATTTTAATCGGAAGTGAAGGGGCTATTTCATCGAGTGTAAAAGAATCTCTTGAGGATATAGGAGTGTTAGTAAGTAGAATTGGTGGAGCAGATAGAGAAGAGACTTCTTTACTTCTTACTAAGCAATTGGATGATACAGGTGATTTAGGTGTTTCAAAAGTAGCAGTGGTTAATGGATATAATGGATTAGCAGATGCAACTTCAATATCAAGTCCAGCTGCAAGTGATAATATGGCTATAATATATACAGGAAAAGATAGTATAAGAAGTGGAGCAAAGAGCTTTATTACACAAAATTCAAATGAGACTTACATAATAGGTGGAGAATATAGTATAAGTAAAAACCTTGAGGGACAATTAGCCAATTCAGAAAGACTAGCAGGTACAGATAGAAAAGATACAAATGCAAAAGTCTTAGAAAAATTTTATGGCAAATTAAGTAAAGTTAATAATATGTATTTTGCGAAAGATGGAAGTGGAAGAGAAGCTGATTTAGTTGATGGGCTTGCTGCTGGAGTATTAGCATCAAAGAACAAATCACCTGTAATCCTTGCAAGTGGAAGTTTAAGTAGTTCACAAAAAAGTTTTATAAAAAAAGTAAAGGCTGATAAATTTGTACAAGTTGGTGGAGGTAAGAATAGTAAATCATATACAGAAGCATTAGCATTACAGTAAATCAATAAAAACATATAATAAAAACAAGTAAACTAAATCAGATTTAATTAGAAGTTTAAGAGATTATCTTTAAAGTTCTAATTAAGATATAAATATTATAGTTTACTTGTTTTTTATTGTTAATTTAAAAGAATTAAGTGCGATTTATTTTTATTGAAAGTTATTATTCGTTAATATTTATTATATTTCCTGTATTGATGTCAACCAAGTTGATATCAAGTTCAAGTTCATCTTCATCATCAGTTTTTATAATATCTATAATTGCTACAGAGTGGCTTCCATCTTTTGGGATAGAAGTACTACCTGGATTTATAACTATTAAATTACCATCCATATATAGTTTCTTTATATGAGTATGACCTAAAACCAATATGTCAGCACCCATTTTTTTTGCTTTGTCAATAATTTCTTCCTCTGATTCTGTATAACCATGATTTAATATAACTCTGATTTCACCAAATTGGCTCATTACATAAGGGCTCTGAATAGGATGTTCTATTACCATCTGGTCAACATCTGCATCACAGTTTCCTTTTACAATCATAATATTTTCTAATTTATTTAATACTTCAATAAACTTTTTAGGATTGTATCCTTCTGGAATATCATTTCTAGGTCCATGATATAGGACATCTCCACCGTGTAAGAGAATATCACAATCAGATAATACATTTAATGCTTTTTCAAAGTAAAGTAAGCTACCATGAGTATCACTCATTATTCCTATTTTCATATTTAAAATCCTCCTAAGTGCAGTCTATAAAAATTTTTCAGATACTCTATGCCAAAACTCGTAATTTGACATTCTAAGTAATTTTATTTTTGCATCAGATATACTAATTTTTATATTTTCGATTTGTCTAAATCTGTGTTCAACTCCATCAACTACAATTAATACAGAATCTTCAAATCTGTATTCTGGTGCAATTTTTATAATAGATTCATTTGAACATATTATACTTGATGTAAAACACCTATATGCGTTGGTGTTTATTGGATGTAAAGGTGTAATCTGCATAAGTTCAAGATTTATATCAACGATACTACCTCCAGCAGAATAGTTATAGGCTGTTGAACCTGTGGAAGTAGAAATAATCATACCATCTCCACTAAAATTTTGTATGTGTCTATTATCAAGGTTTAAGTTTAGGTGTATAGTCCTAGACTTGTCCCCCCTTATAACAACCTCATTTACAGCAAGCATGTTAGAGCCACTAGTAGTTGTGTATACTTCAGCATTAAGAAGTGACATTTCTTGAATAATATAATCTTTTTTTAGATAAGCTTCAATAAAGTTATCGATTTTATCTGGTAAAATATCTGGAAAAAAACCTAGATGTCCTGTATTTATACCCATTATAGGAATCTCAGGAAAATCGAAATCTCTAACTGTCCTTAAAAAAGAGCCATCACCGCCAATTGATATAATGAGCTCTGTATCTGGATAAATATCTGAATACACTTCAAAACCAGCATCGGTAAGTTTTCGAGTTAAGAGTTCTTTAGTCTCAAGGGACTTATTTAATTGGTTTGTATTTATAGTTATAATTCTTTTCATATATTCACCTCTTCATACTTTGTATTATAACATAGTTTTATAATTCTTAATTTATAAATTTATAAATGACCTAGCTTGTTGTGAATGTGTTAAAATATGTATAGGCGGGTATAAAAACATACATAAGAGGTGAAGATGTGTTTGAAGTAAAGAATATCACAAAGAAATTAGGTAAATTCAAGTTAAATGATATAAACTTGAAGCTAAAAGAAGGGGATATTGTTGGTATTATAGGTCCAAATGGCTCAGGGAAGACGACTTTAATAAAAATTATAATGGGGATTATTGATGCAGATGAGGGTGAAATTAAACTTTGTGATGAAACTATTGACGATTCTCCTATAAGTTTTAAAAACAATATTGGTTTTGTATATGATTCTTTACAATTTTATCCACACTTAAAGGTTAAAGAATTTAGAAGAATAGTATCATTGTTTTATAGTGATTTTGATAGAGAAAGATTTGATGAATATCTTAAAAAGTTTGAGATAGAAGAAAATATGCATATTAAGAATTTATCTAAAGGTCAATCTGAGAAACTTATGTTGTCAAATGCACTTAGTCATAATGCTAAATTATTGATTTTGGATGAACCAACTGCTGGAATAGACCCAATTGTAAGGTCTGAGATAATGCAGTATTTAAAGGATTTTGTAAAAAATGGGAATAGTAGTGTAATAATTTCTACTCACAATACTGATAATTTAATTAAAATTGCTGATTATCTTGTTTTCATAAATAAAGGAAATCAGATTTTTACAGTTAAGAAAGATTTAATAGAACAGGAATATAAAATAATTAGAGCAAATAAAGCTGAATTAGAAGAAATTAAAGAAAATATAGTTGGTGTAAAAGAGTATAAATATTATAATGAGGCACTTGTTAAAGTTGGGGACAGTTTAAAAATAAAGAGTTTGTTGGTAGAAATTGATAAGCATAAGGTCAAAAATCCTACTATAGAAGAACTAATGTATTATTATGTAAATGAGGTGAAATAATGTTTAATTTAATAAGGAAAGATTTAATAATAGGAATTAGTTCAGATGGTATACGAAATTTAAAGTACATATTATTATTTTTTGTTTTTTATTTTTTCCTTAATTCGATTTCATATTATACAGTAAGTGTTGTTGTGAGTTATCTAATGTTTATAAACACATTTGAGTGTGATTATGAAAATGATTCAAGAATTTTTATAAGAAGTATGCCAGTTAGCATAGAAGATATAGTATACTCAAAATATTTATTAGGTGTGGGTTTAATAATTTCTGTGACAATATTTGTGTCTTTAGTAAGTAAATTGACATCACTAGTATTTTTCAGAAATATGGTTTTAAATGATGTATTTTTCTCTATAAATATATTTTTAGCAATTTTAGCAATTTTACTTCCTTTAATTTTTAAGTTTGGGTATGGCAAAATGAAGGTTTGTGGTCTAATAATGAGTATTTTAATCTACTTTATATATGGGGGTCTTTTAAAGACGATTAGCATGGCTGTATATCAAGTAAAGCATTTTAACTATAGTAAAATTGGAGGAGTGTATCTTTCAAATTATGTAACTGATATGGTTAATACTAAATACATAAATCTGTATAGTATTACATTTTTAACAATAATAATTTTTATAATATCGATGTATTTTTCTATTAAGATTTCAAAAAAGAATAAGTTTAATTATTAAAATTTAAATTAATCTTATAACACAATAGCACAAAATATAAGGAGACTAGAAATGAATAAGTTTATAAAGGTTTCATTTTTTATTTTTGGGATTTTTACACTATTCATAGCTATAAATAAATTAGTATATAGAGATATGGTAAGTGTCAAAGATTATGAAATAAATCATTTAGAGGAAATTGGTTTTGATTTTGATAGCAGGAGAAGTAGAGATATTGGTACTATTGTAAGATTTAAAATAAGTAATAATAGTAGATATAGTTATAGGCTAAGAAGTGCTAAAATGAAGTTTGAAAACTGTGTAGAAAATAAAAAAGGAACAAATAAATGTTCTTCATATGTAAATATAGATTTATCTAATGAAAAAAATTCTGTAACTGAAAAAACTCTAAAATATGGAATAAAACCAAATAATCAAGGTTATGTTGATTTTATAATTCCAAAAGGGCTAAGTTTTGATTATAGATACTTTAATCAGTCTGGCATGAGTGTCGAATATAAGGGAGAATATATTGTCGATATTCCAATGGCAGAAGGTTTATATCTAGTAGTTGGAAAAAATAATGATGCATGGAATGCTACTATCATGGAATGATTTTTAAAAATTGAAAAATTAACCAATCATATATATAATTAAGAATAGTATGAGGTTTATAAACATTCAGATTAGGAGGGATATTTGATGTCAATAAGTAACGTAAGAGAGTATTTTAAAGGATTTGGAAGAGAAGAAAGTATATTGGAGTTTGAACAATCTAGTGCTACTGTAGAGCTTGCAGCTGAAGCAGCAGGGGTTATTCCAGCAAGGATAGCTAAAACACTTTCGTTTAAGATAGGTGATGATGCAATTTTAATTGTAACAGCTGGAGATGCTAAGATTGATAATAAGAAATATAAGGCTGAATTTAGCTGTAAAGCAAAGATGTTAACACCAGAAGAAGTGCTAGAATTTACTGGACATGCTATTGGTGGCGTTTGTCCATTTGGTTTAAAGAATCCTTTAAAAGTGTATTTAGATGATTCAATGAAAAGATTTGATACAGTGTTTCCTGCATGTGGAAGTAGTAATTCTGCAATAGAACTTACTTGTGGTGAAATGGAGAAGTTCTCTAATTGTGAAAAATGGGTAGATGTTTGTAAGAATTGGTAAAAAATATAGTAAACAATAGTGGATATTTATAAAAAACTATCCCTGTATACAATTTATACAGGGATAGTTTTTTTGATTAAATATTTATAAATCTAAGAGAAAAATCTAATTTAAACTAATAATCCAAAATAAAGTTAAAAAATTCTGATTTTTCTTCTAAATTAAAAAAAAATGACAAAAAAATGGAAAAAATGTAGTAAATATTGTTAAAAAAATAATTAGAAATTATTGAAAAATTATCCTTTGAGTGATACTATTATAAATGTAAGATATTTAAAAAACAAAATAATCACAGAAAAACATGATTATTTAGCTCTATTAAAATAATTTTGATATGATAAAATTTTTTTATATTAGGTTGAAAATAGTAGTATATGTAGTCTTTACTATTGAAATACCCTAAAAGTAAATATTATAAACAAATTATTTTATCTATGACCATTGTGAGAGAAGTCTTATTTTAGCTTGAAATTTCACAAAATTCCCAAAAGCGAGATTTTTTTTAAGTATAGTTGATTTTAAATTAACAATTTATAATTAAATTAATGTCATAATTGGTTAGTATAATTGCATATAAATATAGAGCTGACTTTAATTAAGGTTATAAATTTCTCGACGTATATTCAAATACTTTATTATAGATGCTGCCGAGATTTTAATTAATAAATGAAAATAAAATATTTATAAAATACTGAGGAGGCTATTATGGATTTAAATTCTAAAAAATATCAGATGCTTAAAGAGTTATATGTAAGCTTCGCTGAAAATGAAGTTAAACCTTTAGCAACAGAACTTGATGAAGAAGAAAGATTTCCATACGAAACAGTGGAAAAGATGGCAAAAGCAGGAATGTTAGGTATACCATATCCAAAAGAGTACGGTGGAGAAGGTGGAGATACTGTAGGGTATATAATGGCAGTTGAAGAATTGTCTAGAGTTTGTGGTACTACAGGAGTTATCTTATCAGCTCATACATCTCTTGGTTCTTGGCCTATATATCAATATGGTAACGAAGAACAAAAACAAAAATTCTTAAAACCATTGGCAAGTGGAGAAAAATTAGGTGCATTTGGTCTTACTGAACCTAATGCTGGAACAGATGCGTCTGGGCAACAAACAACTGCTATTTTAGATGGTGATGAATACATACTTAATGGCTCAAAAATATTTATAACAAATGCAATAGCTGGTGATATATATGTAGTAATGGCTATGACTGATAAATCTAAAGGTAACAGAGGAATATCAGCATTTATAGTTGAAAAAGGAACTCCTGGATTTAGCTTTGGGGTTAAAGAAAAGAAAATGGGTATAAGAGGTTCAGCTACTAGTGAATTAATATTTGAAGATTGTAGAATACCTAAAGAAAATTTACTTGGAAAAGAAGGACAAGGATTTAAGATAGCAATGTCTACTCTTGATGGTGGTAGAATTGGTATAGCAGCACAAGCTTTAGGTTTAGCACAAGGTGCTCTTGATGAAACAGTTAAATATGTAAAAGAAAGAGTACAATTTGGTAGACCATTATCAAAATTCCAAAATACACAATTCCAATTAGCTGATATGGAAGTCAAAATACAAGCGGCTAGACATCTTGTATATCAAGCAGCTATAAACAAAGATGAAGGAAAACCTTATGGAGTAGAAGCAGCAATGGCAAAACTATTTGCAGCTGAAACAGCTATGGAAGTTACTACAAAAGCTGTACAACTTCATGGTGGATATGGATACACTCGTGACTATCCAGTAGAAAGAATGATGAGAGATGCTAAGATAACTGAAATATATGAAGGAACTAGTGAAGTTCAAAGAATGGTTATTTCAGGAAAATTATTAAAATAGATAAATATTAAAATATACACAATAGGTCGATATTAAAATAGATATGGAGGAAGGATTTATGAATATAGTCGTTTGTATAAAACAAGTTCCAGATACAACAGAAGTTAAACTAGATCCTAATACAGGTACTTTAATTAGAGATGGAGTACCAAGTATAATAAACCCTGATGATAAAGCAGGTCTAGAGGAAGCTATAAGATTAAAAGAAGAAATGGGTGCTAATGTAACTGTTATAACAATGGGACCTCCTCAAGCAGATATGGCTTTAAAAGAAGCTTTAGCAATGGGTGCAGATAGAGGAATATTATTAACAGATAGAGCATTTGCAGGTGCTGATACTTGGGCGACTTCATCAGCATTAGCAGGAGCATTAAAAAATATAGATTTTGATATTATAATAGCTGGAAGACAGGCTATAGATGGAGATACTGCACAAGTTGGTCCTCAAATAGCTGAACATTTAAAACTTCCATCAATAACATATGCTGAAGAAATAAAAACTGAAGGTGAATATGTATTAGTAAAAAGACAATTTGAAGATTGTTGTCATGACTTAAAAGTTAAAATGCCATGCCTTATAACAACTCTTAAAGATATGAACACACCAAGATACATGAAGGTTGGAAGAATATATGATGCATTTGAAAATGATGTAGTAGAAACTTGGACTGTAAAAGATATAGAAGTTGACCCTACTAATTTAGGTCTTAAAGGTTCTCCAACTAGTGTATTTAAATCATTTACAAAATCAGTTAAACCAGCTGGTACAATATACAATGAAGATGCGAAAACATCAGCTGGAATTGTAATAGATAAATTAAAAGAGAAGTATATCATATAATTTAAGGGGGGATAAAGAATGGGTAACGTTTTAGTAGTAATAGAACAAAGAGAAAATGTAATTCAAACCGTTTCTTTAGAATTGCTAGGAAAGGCTACAGAAATAGCAAAAGATTATGATACAAAAGTTTCTGCATTACTTTTAGGAAGTAAGGTAGAAGGTTTAATAGATACATTAGCACATTATGGAGCAGATGAAGTAATCGTAGTTGATGATGAAGCTTTAGCAGTATATACAACTGAACCATATACAAAAGCAGCTTATGAAGCAATAAAAGTAGCTGACCCAATAGTTGTATTATTTGGAGCAACTTCAATAGGTAGAGATTTAGCGCCTAGAGTATCTGCTAGAGTACATACAGGACTTACTGCTGACTGTACAGGACTTGCAGTAGCTGAGGATACAAAATTATTATTAATGACAAGACCTGCCTTTGGTGGAAATATAATGGCAACAATAGTTTGTAAAGATTTCAGACCTCAAATGTCTACAGTTAGACCAGGAGTTATGAAGAAAAATGAAATTGATGAAACTAAAGAAGCTGTAATTAATCGTTTCAAAGTAGACTTTACTGATGCTGATAAATTAGTTCAAGTTGTAGAAGTAATAAAAGAAGCTAAAAAACAAGTTAAGATAGAAGATGCTAAGATATTAGTTTCTGCTGGACGTGGAATGGGTGGAAAAGAAAACTTAGACATACTTTATGAATTAGCTGAAATCATAGGCGGAGAAGTTTCTGGCTCTCGTGCAACTATAGATGCAGGATGGTTAGACAAAGCAAGACAAGTTGGTCAAACTGGTAAAACTGTAAGACCAGACCTTTATATAGCTTGTGGTATATCTGGAGCAATACAACATATAGCTGGTATGGAAGATGCTGAGTTTATAGTTGCTATAAACAAAAACCCAGAAGCTCCAATATTTAAATATGCTGATGTTGGTATAGTTGGAGATGTTCATAAAGTACTTCCAGAACTTATTAGTCAATTAAGTGTTGCAAAAGAAAAAGGTGAAGTTTTAGCTAACTAATTTCTTGGGGAGGGTATTATGAGTACAAGTGATGTTAAAGTTTATGAGAATGTAGCTGTTGAAGTAGATGGAAATATATGCACAGTGAAAATGAATAGACCTAAAGCCCTTAATGCAATAAATTCAAAAACTTTAGAAGAACTTTATGAAATATTCAGGGATATTAATAATGATGAAACTATTGATGTTGTAATATTGACAGGGGAAGGAAAAGCATTTGTAGCTGGAGCAGATATTGCATATATGAAAGATTTAGATGCTGTAGCTGCTAAAGATTTTAGTAGCCTAGGAGCAAAAGCTTGTGGAGAAATAGAAAATAGCAAAAAAGTAGTAATAGCTGCTGTAAATGGATTTGCTTTAGGTGGAGGATGCGAACTTGCGATGGCATGTGATATAAGAATTGCATCTGCTAAAGCTAAATTTGGTCAACCAGAGGTAACTCTTGGAATAACTCCAGGATATGGAGGAACTCAAAGACTTACAAGACTGGTTGGAATGGCAAAAGCAAAAGAATTAATCTTTACAGGTCAAGTTATAAAAGCTGATGAAGCTGAAAAAATAGGGCTAGTAAATAGAGTTGTTGAGCCAGAAGTTTTAATGGAAGAAGTTGAAAAATTAGCTAAGGTAATAGCTAAAAATGCTCAGCTTGCAGTTAGATACTCTAAAGAAGCAATACAACTTGGTGCTCAAACTGATATAAATACTGGAATAGATATAGAGTCTAATTTATTTGGTCTTTGTTTCTCAACTAAGGACCAAAAAGAAGGAATGTCAGCTTTTGTTGAAAAAAGAGAAGCTAACTTTATAAAAGGGTAAAAAATCTAATTAAAAATATATTTGCTGTTAACTAGATTAAATCAATATTTTAATCTAGTTAACAGAATATAAATACTAAAATAACAGGAGGTTATAACTATGAAATTAGCTGTAATAGGTAGTGGAACTATGGGAAGTGGTATTGTACAAACTTTTGCAAGTTGTGGTCATGATGTATGTTTAAAGAGTAGAACTCAAGGTGCTATAGATAAATGTTTAGCTTTATTAGATAAAAATTTAACTAAGTTAGTTACTAAAGGAAAAATGGATGAAGCTACAAAAGCAGAAATATTAAGTCATGTTAGTTCAACTACTAACTATGAAGACTTAAAAGATATGGATTTAATAATAGAAGCATCTGCAGAAGATATGAACATAAAAAAAGATGTTTTCAAATTATTAGATGAATTATGCAAAGAAGACACTATTTTAGCAACAAATACTTCATCTTTATCTATAACAGAAATAGCTTCTTCTACTACTAGAGCAGATAAAGTTATAGGAATGCATTTCTTCAATCCAGTTCCTATGATGAAATTAGTTGAAGTTATAAGCGGTCAGTTAACATCAAAAGTTACTTTTGATACAGTATTTGAATTATCTAAGAGTATCAATAAAGTTCCAGTAGATGTATCTGAATCTCCTGGATTTGTAGTAAACAGAATACTTATACCTATGATAAATGAAGCTGTTGGTATATATGCAGATGGTGTTGCAAGTAAAGAAGAAATAGATGAAGCTATGAAATTAGGAGCAAACCATCCAATGGGACCATTAGCATTAGGTGATTTAATAGGATTAGATGTTGTTTTAGCTATAATGAACGTTCTATATACTGAATTTGGAGATACTAAGTATAGACCTCATCCACTTTTAGCTAAAATGGTTAGAGCTAATCAATTAGGAAGAAAAACTAAGATAGGATTCTATGATTACAATAAATAAGAATTTAGAAATTTAAATAGTATTGTTTAAGAAACAATTTTGAAAATCTGATAAAAATCTAATTTAATGGGGGTAATGAATATGAGAGAAGTAGTAATTGCCAGTGCAGCTAGAACAGCAGTAGGAAGTTTTGGAGGAGCATTTAAATCAGTTTCAGCAGTAGATTTAGGAATAACAGCTGCTAAAGAAGCTATAAAAAGAGCTAATATAACTCCAGATATGATAGATGAATCACTTTTAGGAGGAGTACTTACAGCTGGTCTTGGACAAAACGTAGCAAGACAAATAGCATTAGGTGCAGGAATACCAGTAGAAAAACCAGCTATGACTATAAATATAGTTTGTGGTTCTGGATTAAGATCTGTTTCAATGGCATCTCAACTTATAGCATTAGGTGATGCTGATATAATGCTAGTTGGTGGAGCTGAAAACATGAGTATGTCTCCTTATTTAGTACCAAGTGCTAGATACGGTGCAAGAATGGGTGATGCTGCTTTTGTTGATTCAATGATAAAAGATGGATTATCAGACATATTCAATAACTACCATATGGGTATCACTGCTGAAAATATAGCAGAACAATGGAATATAACTAGAGAAGAACAAGATGAACTAGCTCTTGCAAGTCAAAATAAAGCTGAAAAAGCTCAAGTTGAAGGAAAATTTGATGAAGAAATAGTTCCAGTTGTTATAAAAGGTAGAAAAGGCGATACTATAGTAGATAAAGATGAATATATAAAAGCTGGTACTACAATAGAAAAACTTGCTAAATTAAGACCAGCATTTAAGAAAGATGGAACAGTTACTGCTGGTAATGCATCAGGAATCAATGATGGTGCTGCTATGTTAGTAGTAATGGCTAAAGAGAAAGCTGAAGAATTGGGAATAGATCCTCTTGCTACTATAGTTTCTTATGGAACAGCTGGTGTTGACCCTAAGATAATGGGATATGGACCAGTTCCAGCAACTAAAAAAGCTTTAGAAGCTGCTAATATGACTATAGAAGATATAGATTTAGTTGAAGCTAATGAGGCATTTGCTGCTCAATCTATAGCTGTAGTAAAAGATTTAAATATAGATATGGCTAAAGTTAATGTTAATGGTGGAGCAATAGCTATAGGACATCCAATAGGTTGTTCAGGAGCAAGAATACTTACTACACTTCTATATGAAATGAAGAGAAGAGATGCTAAAACTGGTTTAGCTACACTTTGTATAGGTGGTGGAATGGGAACTACTCTAATAGTTAAAAGATAGTTCTAGATTATAATTTTAAAAAATTAAATACTTAACTATAAATGTAACCTGTAAGAGTAACTATTTGTTATTCTTACAGGTTTTTATAGTTAAAAATAATTATTATCTATTAAACAAAAATAGTGTAAAATATATAATATCATGGTTTTGAAGATATAAAAGAAAGTAGGTAAAGGCTTGTTTAAAAAAGAAAATCAAAGATATAATATAATATCGTATACAAATGAAGAAGAAATGACTTTGAAAGAAGTTTTATTAGACAAACTAAATTTCTCGGTTAGGTCATTATCAAAAATGAAAAGAGAAAAGAGTGTTTTAGTAAATGGTGTGTATAAAAAACCAAGTATAAAAGTATATTGTGGTGATTTGATAGAGGTAAAAATAGAAGAAGAAAAAGCAAAATTTGAACCTCAAGATTTAAATTTACAAATAATATATGATGATTTTGATATAATCATGGTAAATAAACCTCCATTTATGGTAGTTCATCCAACCAAAAGCCACTATGATAAAACAATAGCAAATGGTATTAGTTACTATATAGATAATCAGAAAGAAAATGTAAAAATACGATTTGTAAATAGGCTAGATATGAATACATCAGGACTTGTCATAGTAGCGAAAAATGCTTATGCACATCACACTTTGTCTATAGCAATGAGTGAGAATAAGGTTAAAAAAACGTATATAACAGTAGTTGATGGCATTATAGAAGAAGATGAAGGAACTATAAATGAGCCAATTTATAGACAGGCAGAGGATTCAATAAAGAGAATAATAGATGAAAGAGGACAGGTATCTATTACTCATTATAAAGTTATAGAAAGATTAAAAAATGCAACTGTACTAGAAGTAAGTTTAGAGACTGGTAGAACACATCAAATAAGGGTCCATATGGCTCATATAGGGCATGGAATAATAGGTGATGAGTTATATGGTTATGTAGATGAAAACCTTATAGATAGGCAAGCACTTCATGCTTATGAGTTGGAGTTTGAGCAACCAAGAACAAAAGAAAAATTGAAATTTAAAGCAAATATACCAAAGGATATGAAAGAGTTAATATCGAAATTAAGATAATGGGGTGATATATATGATAATACATAAATTTATAATACATGTTTTGGATAAAAATAGTGATGTTCCAATATTAAATGACTTTGAAGGAAAAGTTAATCAAGAAGTAGATGGCTTTTTTCAAAAAGCTATAAAGAGAATTGCAAAGGATGAGGATTTAAGAAAAGGTGTTTTTAAAGATTATAATGATAATTTAATTAAGAACTGTTGCGAACAAATAATATATGATGAGAGTTCTTTTTTAAAAAATTCTAAAGAGATTGCATCTTACTTGTTTGATGTTATGAAAATCAATGCGGCACTAGAATCTTGTGATTTGGCAATTTGTTTATATACTATTAAAGATGAAAAGAGTGTGGCTATATTAAAATTAGATTATAAAAAGTTATATACTCATTCAATTGAATTTGTAGATGATAAATTTAACATTCAAATGGTTTCAAATGAAATTGGTATTCCAGAGACTCTAAGACAAAAACAAGGAGCTTTAATTAGTTTAAGTGGAATAAATGATGAGTTTCATTTAAGACTCTTAGATAAAGATGCAGAAAAGGAAGGGTCAGAATCAAAGTTTGTGACAGAATTTTTAAATGCTAAAAAAATTGATGATGATAAATATAAGACGAAAGTATTTAAAAATACAGCTGAAAACTGGATAACAAATGCCCTTAGCAATGATATAAAACAAGCAGAAGATGTAAGAAGTATATTAAATTATACATTAAAGGAAAAACATGAGGTTGATATAAATGACTTTGTTGATAATTCAATTAAAGATAATGAGTTAAAGGATAGCTTCAAGGAACATATGGAGGAAAAAGGTCTTGACGAAAGTTTTAGTATAGATAAAAAATGGGTTGAGAAAAAGCTGAAAAAAAGAAGTATAAAAACAGATAATGGATTTGATATAAAAGGAAATCTAACTGATTTTGAAGACCCAATGAAATATACTGTAAAACAAAATCAAGATGGAACTATAGACATAGTAATAAAGAATGTAACTTTTTATGAAGAAAAGTAACTTTAATTTGAGTAATTTATATACTTATATATAAAGTGCATATTTTCTATAATTGTAAATAAATGTAATATAGTCTGTGTAAACTTCGATATAATTTATTATATAGAAGTTTACACAGACTATTTATATTTGTAGACAAAACAATATTATTTGTTTTCTTCGATATATTTACATATATCACCAATACATTTAAAATTCTCAGCTTCTTCGTCTGGTATTTCTATTCCAAATTCGTCTTCAAGGGCCATTATAATTTCAACAGCATCTAACGAATCAGCTTCTAAGTCATCCATTAAAGATGCTTCCATAGTTATCTCATCTAAATTGTCTACCCCTAATTGTTCTGCTATTATTTCTTTTATTTTTTCAAACATTTTAAGCCTCCTAAAGCAGTTTTAATTAATTTTAATGTTAGTTTAATATAATATTGATAATTTTTCAATATGGAATCCATAAAAAATAATAAAATTTTATAAAGGTAGTAATAAAGTATTATTTGATGAATAAACTTTATTGATAACAAATATAACTTAGGAGGAAATGCTATGAAATATGTAGGACTATTACTAGCATCAGTAGGAATGTTTTTACTTATAGCAGTAAATTTTTATTATAATTCAATAACTTTAGATATGCAACGTATAGAGGACTATGTAATGGAGACTAATTTAATCCTTGAAGATGTAGCAGAAAAAGAGAGTTATGTATCTAATGAAAAAGAAGATTACATATCAAGATTAATGCATGTGAAGAAAGGAATAGAAAGTTCAAAAACATCATTCTTGATAGAAAGATATAAGGAATACAAAGTAAAATCAATAGAAAGTTTAATTTATACTATATCAGAGGAAAAAAAAGATTATCTAGATGAAGTTGATAGATACAATAAACTTGGCGAAAAAGAAATTAATAAACTAATCAATAAAAACTTTTTAGAAGTAACTTATCTGTCTATTACTACATATATTTAATTAAAGAGACAGAACTTAGTCTCTTAATGATTCAAGGAGGATTAGTTATGACAAAATTAGAAGACAATATGGAACGTTTCTTTGGAGGATGCGAAGGATTTTTTGGTAATAAAATGTTGATAATAATAGTTGTAGTATTCTTATTATTATGTACAGACATTTTAGAAGACTTATTATGCGATGACAATATATGGATATGGGTTATACTAATAGTATTGTTGTTATTTAACTTCGATGATGGTTGTTGTTGCTAAAAAATATTGATTATTAAATAGGCAAAGCCAGTAACTTATACAAGTTATGGTTTTGCCTTTTTTAGTTTAGATTATAAGTTTAATATTTCATTATAAATAAAATAATCTTTAAAGATAGTTTACCATACATATAGCCTGTACGAATGTACAAGACTTATTTTTTAGAATAAGAAAAAATTAAAAAAATAATAAAAATACATTAGCAAAATGGAAACCAAATGCATAGTATATGTTAGGAGCGAAAAGCTCAACAAAATATCAACAGGAGGTAACGTGGAATGTTAGATAGATTCTTTGGAGAAGAGGGATGTTTTGGTGGAGGAGGATGGTGGATAATAGTACTATTCTTCCTATTCTTAGCTTTTGGAGAGAGCTGGGCAGAATTTGACATAATGGCATGGATACCATTCCTAATAGTTTTATTAATACTTTGCTGCTGTGGTGGATGCTTAGAGTAAAGATAGTAGTTACTAAAAAAAGGAGGGCTTTGTTATGTTAGATAGATTTTTTGGAGAAGAAGGATGTTTTGGAGGAGGAGGATGGTGGATAATAGTACTATTCTTCCTATTCTTAGCTTTTGAAGATTGTTGGAGAGACATCGATATAATGTCATGGATACCTTTCTTAATACTATTATTAATAACTTGTTCATGTGGTGGATTCTTTGATGGTGATGGAGGCTGTGGCTGCGGTTGCTAATACTAATATCATTAAAGTGGAAAAATGCTGGTATTTTATACCAGCATTTTTTTATTTTATTTTTTAATATGATTTAAATTAATAATGAATATTATTAAATTTGTTGAATATAGGGTATAATATAAAATATAATGTATTTAAATGTACTTGCTTTTATGGTAAAATAAAAACTTATATAAATATAGTTAAAATAGGAACCTTCACAAGTTTGGTTCAGTTTTAGATAAATTTAGTAAAATAAGGAGGATGAAGATGAAAGGTAATATAACGATAAAAGATGTTGCTAAACAAGCAGGTGTGTCAATATCTACAGTATCTAGAGTTATAAATGATTCAAAACCCGTGACTGACGAAGTCAAACAAAAAGTTTTGGAGGTTATAAAAGAAACTGGATATATACCAAATCCACTTGCGAGAAGCTTAGTAACTAAGAAGAGTCAATTAATAGGGGTAATAGTTCCAGAAGTTTCAGATTCTTTTGTTAATGAGGTATTAAATGGGATAGAGGAAGTTGCTAAAATGTATGATTATGATATTCTTTTAGCTAATACATACTCTGATAAAGAACAAGAACTTAAGAGTATAAATCTATTGAGAGCAAAACAAGTGGAAGGTATAGTTATGATTTCATGGGTAGTTGAACAAGAGCACATCAACTATATACAAAATTGTGGTATACCAGCAACCTATATAAGTAAAACTGCTAGAGATTATGATATATATACAGTGAGTACTAGTAATAAAGAGGCTACTTTTGATATGACAGAACATCTTATAAATAAAGGTCATGAAAAGATAGCTTTTATAATGACAAGTAAAGATGATACTGTTTTAGAGATGGAGAGACTTTCAGGTTATGAGAAAGCACTTTCAAATAACAACATAAAATTGGACAAGAGTTTAATTAAATATGGTGGAACTGATTATGAAAGTGGATACAATAGCATGAAAGAATTGTTAGAAGATGGAATAATACCTCACGCAGCTTTTGTAACAGGTGATGAGGCGGCTATAGGTGCTATAAATGCTATCTGTGATGCTGGATATAAGGTTCCAGAAGATATATCAGTTGCAGGATTTAATGATGTTAAGATAGCTAAAATGTATAGACCTAAACTTACTACAGTATATCAACCTTTATATGATATGGGAGCAGTAGCAATAAGAATGGTTATAAAGTTAATCAACAAAGAAATAATTGAAAATAAGAAAATAGAATTACCTTATAGAATTGTTGATAGAGAAAGTGTTATAGAAAGAAAAAAATAAAACCATTAAAATAAATCAGGTAGTGCTTAAAGCACTACCTGATTTTTATGTCAATAATATTAAGTTTAATAAAGGTTTAGTAAAAAATAATTTTTTTTGTTATCTAATCGGTTTATTTTTTATTCATGAGGATTGGATTTCTTAGTTTTCTTAAATAAACCTTTAGATTTTTTTTGTTGACCATTTGGAGTATTTTTTGGTGCAGGTGAACTTGGTTTACCTTTAGTAGGTTTAGTTTTCTTAGTTTTAACTGACTTAGTATCTCTTTGAGTTTCTGCATCTGAAATTTTTTCCATTATATTATCTAATTTCTTGCGTTGATTCTCATCTAAAAATGCTTTGAATTTTGATACTACTTCATCTCTTCCATCCAAGTTTTTACCTATTTTTATAAGTTCCTCCATAAGTTCACTCTCTGATTTTCCTTTGTAATTATCAGCAATCTTTTCTATTTTATCCTTATCAATATTTTTTTGTTTAGCCATTTTTTCCAATGACTCTGTATCTAATTTTTTCATAAAAAAACCCCTTTCTATAAATATATATTGAATTATATTCATACTATTTATATATAGAAATAATATTGAAGTGGTGAATTGTGAGTGATATATAATATAAATAAAAATTCTTATAGATAATATATATGCACTGAGCTTTAAAAATGGAACATTAAAATATGAAAAACATACTTTAATATAGGGCAATTATATAATATAAGGGGGAATTGTCTTGAATAATTTACTATTTTTGATTGGAGTGATTGCATTGAGTAATGGTAATATCTCTATATTTGATGATAAAAATAAATCAAAAGGAAATAATAGAGTTAGAAAAAACAAAAAAAATGCAAATGATAAACCATCACAGTCTACACATGGAAATTTAAGGTTTGATGCAAATGATATAAAAAGAGGTTTGAGGCTTATGGATTTAAGTGAAGAAGATTTAGAAATGGGAATGGAAATAATAACAAGAACTAAAAAATATATGTCAAGAGACGAAAGAAAAATACTAATAAAAATAGAAAGTGTTTTAGACTTAGTTAGAGGTATAAAAAAATTAAATAATATAGATTTAGTAGATACAGAAGATGATACAGATTTTTTCAGAAAAATGGATAGTGATGATAAAAAGAATATGATGATAAAAGAAATTATAGATGTATTCCCTGAAAAGAGAAAAAATTCAGTTGAAAAAGCTATAGGAATGAAAAAGAAAATAGATTTATTTGCAGAATTATTTTTGCCAGATGACTTTGGGGAAGGTGGATTTAGTCTAAGTTCTTTAGCAAATATAAATAATCTAGGTAGTATGAATAACCTTAAATTGCTAGGAAGTCTTTTAAGAGGTGATGATAGTAATGATGAGGAAGAAGATAATAATGAAGAATTAGATTATGAAGAAGAAGACTTGGATTATGAGGACGAAGAATCAAACTCTGATGAAGAGCTAATAGACGAAAGTGAGACATATGAAGAAGAAGAATTAATTGAAGAAGAAGAAATATACGATGATGTCGAAAACGATGAAGATTTAGTGTATGATGAAGAACTATACAATGTAAATGAGCAAAAATCTGAGCGTAATTATAATGAAAAAAATACTAAAAGTAGAACTAAGAGAAAGAGATAATTTAATTAACTACATAAAGAGAAAAGGAAGAAAAAGTAATACTAGAATAAGTTTATCTTAATTACTATATAAAACCACTTTAAAAAATTCGAAATTTATTATATAATAATAATATGAAATCCTGAAACATACGATAAGGCTTTTTTAAATTCAACCTACAAATGAAATACGGGAGACCGTGTCTAGTAAATTATAACATGCCTGTTTAGTTTGGACGTTAAAAGTTACTGGCAAGTCACCCACCTGGGAGTGCCTAGGGTGTGAATTTACTTAGCCACCGGTGTTTCGGGACAAAAAAAGTGCTACTATTTCAAATAGTAGTACTTTTTTTATTAAAGTGCATTTTTCTACTAAATATATCTAATTATTGATAAATTTAAAAAGCCAAGTAACAATTAAGTTTATAAGAGCATAGTATTAATTAGGCTTCAAAAAGCCGAAGACTTAATTAGAATAGCTTACAGGGAGGGCAATGAAAAATGCAAGATTATAAAAAAAATAAAAGAAGAATGATAAATCAGCCAATGCCTACAATTAGTGAGGAAGAAGTGTATACAGAGGAAATGAATTCAGAAGATATGAGAGGATTTAAAAAATCACATCATCATAATAATGGATGTAATAATGATAATAAGTGTGAATGTCATGATGATTGCAAACCTAATCCATGCAATCCATGCAAACCTAACCCATGCAATCCATGCAAACCTAATCCATGTGATGACAATTGTGGATGCCATGACAATTGTAAATGTGATTGTGAACCATGTCAAATGGATTCAGATGAATGTTTTGAAAACAAATGTGGACCAAATTGCTGCAATGCTATATCACCAAGAAACTTCTCTGTATCAAATGCAGTGCCATTTGCAATAGAGGCTAATAGAATATTTGATACTATGCAATTCCAAACATTTACAGATGCAACTGGACCAAATGGAGAACCATTAACTTTTGAAACAGAAGTAGTAGAAGTATTTGGTTCAGTTCCAAGTGCAGGTCAAGCAAGTGTAACTATAGAAAAAATATGCTTAAGTAATGATGGAATAGTTATAGACACTGGAATGACAACTTTAGAAGATTTCGATTTAGATCCATTAGGAGATATAGTAGGAAGAAATTGTGAAACAACTTTTGAATTTGCAGTATGTGGCGAAAGAAACGCTGAATGTTGTAGACAAGGAAAAGGAAAATCAGTAGCTTATAAACAAAGAGGATTAACTGTAGCAGTTCGTAATTTAGTACTAGAGCTAAGAGGTAAATGTGGATGTACAGAATTCGTTGCATTAGCTTTCCCAGCAGTCAGAGCAGGAGGTGGATGTAAGAGAAGAGTTGATTATGTAGAATTTACTTTTAACACACTTTCAGCACCAATATGCTTACCAGCTGACGGAAGAGCTGTTACTCTAAGACAAGAATATCAAACTAACTTAACTGTAGATTGTATAGGAAAATCTATATTAAAATTAGAATGTAACGAATGTTGTGAACCTTTCTATGAATTAATAATACCAAATGATATAGATTTAGTACTTTGCTTACAAGAAACAGTTAGCACATTAATAAGTGAACAAATAGTAGTTTTAGCATCACCAAATCCAATCGAACCAAGACTTGTTGATACTTTCTCTAAAGTATGTGATTTTTCGCAATGTGGACCTAATCATGGAAGTGGAAAGCCTAGTTGCCACAGATAGATAGGTAGATATATAGACAGTTTAAATTATAAATAAAAATCATCTAAGGAAGGCTACCAATGTAAATTATTTACTTTGGTAGCCTTCACGTTTTTTATAACTAGCGTATAGATTTTAGTGATTTAAAAAGTACTATAGTATGTAATAGACAAGTAAATATTGATACTATTGTCATTGTATATATGTATGCGTAAATATTAAGCCCTGGTATAGGAAGAAATACATATAGAGCTACAAGTTGAATTAACATACCAATAATAGTATTTATACTTGAAGCTAACTCTTTTCTTATTGAATGTAAAATGCCAGATAGAGTTTGATTTAATGACATAAATAATGGAACTAAAAACATAGCTTTTAAATATTCTCCAGCAAGTTTATTCTTAAATACTAGTACACATAAATCTTTACCAAAGAAATAAAAAAATATTGATGATAGTATACCTACAAATAAAGTTAGAAGCACGGAATATTTGATTTTTTTTAATACACTCTTACGCTTTCTTAGTGCCATTTCTTGTGATATAGTAGGTATCAAGTTTACAATAAGTGCTGAACCAACAGTAAAAGGTAAAAATATAAAAGGCATTACCATTCCACTGACGACACCATACATGCTTAGTGATTGCTGATAAGTCATTCCTGATAATGCTAATCTTGATGGTATCATCATAGAGCTAATAGACTGTAAAAGTATGTTTGACATTCTATTACAAGTTATAGGAATGGACATTTTTAATGTTTCCATTGAAGAACTATAAAAATCTTTAATACTTATAATATACCTATTGTCAAATGATGAATCTCTCCATAAGCAAATAAGCATGAATATAATATTACTCAATTCACCAATAGATATACCCAATAGGGCAATATAACAATTCATAGATTTATTATTTATGTACATAACAAGTAAAAAAACAAATAAAATCTTACCAATTTGTTCAATAATTTGTCCAATAGCAGGGATTTTTACATTCTTTATACCATAATAATATCCTCTTAGTACGTTTGAAAGAGTTATTATAACTATAGCAGGACAAACTGCCAGTATAAATAGGTTTAATTTAGCATCTTTTAAAAACTTAAGTGATAAAAAAGAGCTATTAAAGGATGCAACTATAGATATAGCCAGTGCTACGAAAAATGATATATATAAAGTTGATATAAATAAAGCATTGGTATTGTGTCTATCGTTTAAAGCTTTTCTCTTTGCGACTAAACAACTAAGTGCAGTAGGTATACCTGTCGTTGTAACAGCTAAGCAAATCATTAAAAAGTTAAAAATCATATGGTAAATACCTAGACCTGTTTCGCCCAAAGCCCTTGATAAGAATATTTTATATAAAAAACCAAATATCCTTACAATAAAATTAGATATAAATAGAATAACTGTTGATAGTACTAAATAAGGTACTTTCAAAAAAATCACCTCCTTATCTTTTAAATATATTCACAAGGAGGTGTAAAAATTTATAATTTTATAAATTCTGGTTTCAATTTATTAAATTTAGATACATATTTAAAGCCCATGCTTTTTAGTAATGAATATATGTAATCGAATTCACAGGCAATCTGACTTACATGATGTGAATCTGAACCTGTAGTTATGATTTCTCCTCCCAAGTCTTTATACATCTGAAGTATGTATCTAGATGGAGTTAAGTCTGAAAGGTTATATCTGTAGCAAGACGTATTTATCTCAATACCTTTACCATCATAAATAGCTTGTTTAAGCGTTTCCTCAATTATATCAGAAAACAATCTATCCTCTAAAATAGTATCATAAGGTGCATATCTTTTAATTAAATCTAAGTGACCTAAAATAGAATAATCCTTATAATTCTTAACAATATTATATAAGTAAAGGTAGTAATTTTCATAAACTTCATGCTGAGTTTTATCTTTAAAATAACTACCAAGATATAAGTCCATTGTATCTATAGCATGAATAGAACATATTATAAAGTCTAGTGGATATTGATTAGCTTCTTTTCTATAGGTATCCATTAATTGAGTCTGAACCCCAAACTCAATTCCTTTTTTTATTGATATTTTATCTTTATATTTATTTTGAAGCATTTCTAGACTTTTAAAATAATCTTCATAGACAATTGAAAAAGAATCATCAGCATAAACATCATAATCAACATGGTCTGTGAAACAAATTTCATTTAAACCAAGTTCAATAGATTTTCTTACCATTTCTTCCATTGTAGATTTTCCGTCAGTAGAGAAACTTGAGTGCATGTGATAATCGTAAAACATAAATATTTCCCCTTTTTATTAAAATTTTGGTATTATATATACATACTAAATAATATCAAATATATGTAAAAGCATCAATAAAATATAAATACAATGAGCGGTGATAAATGTGGAAAAATACAGAATAGATTTAAGTGAAAAGAAGTTAACTAAATATATACAGATATTTAATCATATAAAAGAATTGATAACAGATAAAGAGCTAGTTGAACATGAAAAACTTCCTCCAATAAGAAAACTATCAGAATTTCTACAAGTAAATAATACTACAATAGTTAAAGTGTATGAGCTTTTAGAGAATGAAGGGTATGTATATAAAATTGTAGGTAGTGGAACCTTCGTATCAAGTTCTAATTCTTATAAAAATAGTGTAGACAATAGAAAAAATAAAAATATTGTGCAAAGAAAAGATTTAATACATTTTGATAATGGAAATCCATCTAATGATATGTTTCCTATTAATTCATTTAAAAATGCTGTAAATATGGCATTATCTAAAGATGGGAGTTCGATATTTGATTATGATGAAGGTCTTGGTTCCGAAGAATTAAGAGAAAAGATGGTGGAATATCTAAGTGGAGGTAGTATAGAAACTACTAAAGAAAATATTCAAATAATATCAGGTGCTCAACAAGGTATAGATATAGTTTGTAAAGGACTTATAAGTTATTCAGATGTTGTCTTTATGGAAGAACCTTCTTATAATGGAGCGATTGAAGTATTTAAAAGTAGAGGTGCAAAAATAATATCTATACCCATGCTAGATGACGGAATTGATATAGGTATTTTAAAATTAAAATTGGAAAAAATAAAACCAAGACTTATATATATTATGCCTAATTTTCAAAATCCAACAGGAATATCTTATTCAACATACAAAAAAAAGAAGTTGATAGAATTGGCAGAAGAACATGATTTTTATATAATTGAAGATGATTTTATAAGTGATTTTATATTTGAATCAAAAGATAATAGAACGGTTAGAAGCTATGATGATAAAAATAGAGTGGTGTATATAAAGAGTTTTTCAAAAATACTTATGCCAGGTCTTAGAATAGGAATTGTAGAAATGCCAAATGAGTTGTTAAAGAAGGTTTTATGGGCTAAATATTCTTCAGATATATCAACCCCAGGTCTTATTCAAAAATCAATGTATTACTATATGGAGAATTTTGATTGGAAAAATTATTTGAGCCATATAGAGAAGATATATACTGATAAATACAAATTGGCAAAAAGCTTGATTAATAATAAATTGAGTGGTAAATTAAAAGTTAGAAAATCTTGTGGAGGAATAAACTTTTTTTTAGAATTACCAAGAGGATATACATCCCAAGCATTTACAAGTTTTATGTTAAATAAAGGGGTGTCTATGCTTCCAGGGACTTATTTTTTTGACAATTTAGTAGATGATAGATTTTTTAGAATAAATATAGCTCGTCCAAGTATGGAAGAGTTAGAAAAAGGGATAGCTATAATAAGTGATAATATAGATGAGTTTTTTTGTGAATATAAAAACAAGTTAGAGATAAAAAGCAATAAATTATTTTATTAAATAAATAGAGGTCTTTAGGAGGAAAACATGTTTGACAAAAAGAAATTAGATAGGATTAATGAATTGGCAAAGAAAAATAAAGAGGGAGTTCTTTCTGATGATGAAATCAAAGAAAGAGAAATTTTAAGGAAAGAATACTTAGAAAATTTTAGGGCACACTTTAAATCAAGACTTGATAGTGTTAAGGTAGTTTCACCAGAGGAATATGAACAGTATATGAAAAATAATAAAAATTAAAACTTAATAGGAGGAAAACATGAACTTAAAGCATGAATTTAAGAATGCATGGGATGTTGAAAGAAAAGAAAATGCTATTGAACAAGTTATGCAATATTCTCGCAATTATATAGATTTTTTAAGTAAATCAAAAACTGAAAGAATTTCAGTAAAAGAAATTATAAAATTAGCTAAAGAAAATAATTATATTTCAATAGATGAAGCTATGGAAAAAGGAAGTATAAGTAGTGGTGACAAAATTTATGTTATAAATAAAGAAAAGGCAGTAGCACTTTTTGTAATAGGTAAAAATTATATAGAAAAAGGTATGAAAATTATAGGAAGTCATATAGATGCACCAAGATTGGATTTAAAGCCAAATCCGCTATACCAAGAAGGAAATCTAGGTTTCTTTAAAACTCATTATTATGGAGGAATAAAGAAATATCAGTGGACAGCTATTCCTCTTGCTTTACATGGTATAGTTATATTAAATGATGGAACAAAAGTTGACATATCTATTGGAGAAGAAGAAAGTGACCCAGTATTTTGTGTGACTGATTTATTAATTCATCTAGCTGGAGACCAAATGCAAAAGAAACTATCTGAAGGAATTAGTGGAGAAGCTTTAAATATATTAATTGGTAATATGCCTTTAAATGATGAAGAAAAAGAGCCTATAACAGCAAATATATTAAAGATTTTAAATGAGAAGTATAGCATAGTTGAAGAAGACTTATTAAGTGCTGAAATTGAAGTAGTTCCAGCTGGTAAAGCTAGAGATTTAGGTTTTGATAGGTCAATGGTATTAGGTTATGGTCATGATGATAGAGTATGTTCATATGCTGCTGTGAAAGCTATATTAGAAACTGAGCAACCAGAATTTACTTCAGTTACATTATGTGTGGATAAGGAAGAAGTTGGTTCTCAAGGTAATACAGGTATGCACTCGAAGTTTTTTGAAAATACTGTGGCTGAGCTAATTGCTTTAGAAGGCGATTACTGTGATATTAAGGTAAGAAGAGCTCTAGCAAACAGTAAGGTTTTATCAGCTGATGTTGCTGCTGGATATGACCCAAATTTTAGAGAAGCGTATGAAAAGAGAAATTCTGCATATATGGGAAATGGAATAGTTTTAAATAAGTATACTGGCTCAAGAGGTAAGGGTGGATGTAATGATGCAAATGCGGAATTTATGTCAGAAGTAAAAAGAATTTTTAATGAAGGAAATGTAGTATGGCAAACTGCTGAACTTGGAAAAGTTGACCAAGGAGGTGGCGGAACTATAGCCTATATATTAGCAAATCAAGGTGCAGAGGTTATAGACTGTGGCGTTGGAGTTTTAAATATGCATGCACCACATGAGATTGTCTCTAAGGTAGATATATATGAGATGTACAAGGGATATAAGGCATTTTTTAATATCAACTTATAAATAAATATAAGAGTAATAAGTGAATAAAGACCATTGTATAAACGATTTTAAATTGTTATACAATGGTCTTATTTTTTTGTAAAATAATAAAATAAATTGACAACGATTTCATCTTGTTATAATATGTAATAAAGAACTTGTTATATAATGTTATAAAAATGTTACATGGGGAGGTGAACAAAATGGAGGAAAAGAAACAAAAAAAAGATATGAATTTAGAAGTAAATTCATTTGTTCCTTTATATCAACAGCTATATGACAATATAAAAAAACAAATAGTATCTGGTATATATAAGCCAGGAGATAAACTTCCATCTGAAGTAGACTTGTGTAAAGAATTTAATATAAGTCGCATAACTGTGAGAAATGCACTTAATGAACTTGTGAAAGAAGATATATTGTGTAAAAAACGTGGTAAAGGAACTTATGTAACAATACCAGAGAGAATAGAAGCTACATGTGCAGGAAATAGTTTTACTAATTCTTGTCATCATATTAATGCAAAACCAAGTACACAAATAATCTCTGTTTTAATAAAAAAAGCTGATAAGCAAGTGGCTGAGGCTTTAAGTATTGAGCTAGAGGAAAAGGTAATATGTATTAAAAGACTTCGATTAATAGATGAAGTACCTGTTATCTTTGAGGTTGACTATTTTAGAATAGATTATATGTTTTTATTAAAAGAAGAATTAGAAGATAAGTCTTTAATGGAAGTTATATCTAATAATATAAGTACATTGCCTAAGCGTGTAGAAAATATATTTGAGGTAAAACATTCAAACAAAGAATATTCTGACCATCTTAAGTGTGCAAGTAATATGCCATTGTTGAAAGTCAGACAATCAGTGTATACAGAAAATAATGATGTTTTATATTACAATGAACAATTTATAAGAAGTGACAAATATAAATATGCAGTATCAGCAGAAATATAGTCTATATTTTAGTAGGAGGACAGATATGAGAAAAATAATATTGGCATCTCATGGAGAATTTTCAAAGGGGCTTTTAGATTCAGTAAAAATGATAGTAGGAGATTTAGCAAACTGTGTTAGTTCATATAGTTTGTGTCCTGGACAAAGTGCTTCAGATTTTGCTTTAGAATTAGAAAAAATGATATTAGAAGATAAGGAATGTGAATACATAATTTTATCTGATTTATATGGTGCAAGTGTATGCACTGCAATGTTGAGATTGACTAACTTACATAATGTTAAATTATTTTCTGGAATGAACTTGAATATGGTATTAGAACTTCTTACAAGATTTTCTGATAAATTGACAGCTGAAGATGTAGAAGAATTAGTGAAAGAATCCAGAATGGGAATACAAAGTGTGACATTACAAATTAAAGAAGAAGAGGTATTTTAGTTTATGGAAAAAAAGGGAATATTATCAGTATTTAAAAATAAGAAGCCAATTATAGCAATGATACACTTAAAAGGAGATACTCCAGAAGATGTCTTTGAAAGAGCTAAAAAAGAGATTACAATTTTGGAGGAAAATGGTGTAGATGGAATAATGTTAGAAAACTACTATGGAAATTACTATGATTTAGAAAGAATACTTGAATATGTATTAAATGCTAATTTGTCAATACCATATGGAGTAAACTGCTTAAATGTTGATACTATGGGATTTGAACTGGCAACAAAATATAAGGCAAGTTATATACAAGTAGATTCTGTGGTGGGTCATGTTAAACCTAGAGATGAGGCAACATTAGAAGAATTTTTTAAATTACACCGTTCAAAATGCCCAGCTTATTTAATTGGAGGAGTGCGATTTAAATATCAACCAGTACTATCAGAAAACACTGTTGAAGAAGATTTAAAAATAGGTATGACAAGATGCGATGCAATAGCAGTTACAGAGAATGCTACAGGGCAAGAAACATCAATAGAAAAGATAGAGTTATTCCGTAAAAATTTAGGAGATTTCCCATTAGTTATAGCTGCTGGAGTAACTTTAGAAAATGCAAAAAAACAACTTGAATTAGGAGATATGGCTATAATAGGAAGTTACTTTAAAGATAATTATAAGGATTTTGGGGATGTTAGTGTAGAACACGTGAAAACATTCATGGATGAAATAAAAAAAATTAGGGAGGAATTATAATGATTAAATTAGTAAGAGTAGACCATAGACTTATACATGGGCAAGTAGCATTTACATGGACAAAGTTTTTAAGTACGGATTGCATATTGATAGCAAGTGATGAATTATTAAAGGACGAATTAAGAATGGCAGGACTTAGAATGGCTAAACCATCTAATGTTAAACTTGTAATGAAAAATATAGAAGATTCCATAAAAGCACTTAATTCAGGAGTTACTGAGAAATATAACTTATTGATACTTTGTGAATCTGTAGAAGATGTTTATAAACTAGCTAAAGAGGTAAAAGCTATTAAATCTATAAACCTTGGTGGAACAAAATCAGAAGATAATCGTAAAAATATATCTAAGGCAGTGCATGTATCAAAAGAAGATATAAATATGATTAAAGAATTAGATTCAGAAGGCGTAAATGTATTTGTACAATTGGTTCCTGATGATGATGCTACAAATGTAATGAAATTAATATAGTTTTAGGGGGATGAAAATGGAATTTACACAAATTATTCTGATAACTCTAATTGCATTCTTTGCATATATGCATTGTTTTGTAGGTTCTACAATGCATAATAGACCTATAGTTGTTGCACCACTTGTTGGTTTAGCACTAGGTAATCTACAAACAGGTATAATAATAGGCTCAACATTAGAGCTAGTATTTATGGGAGCTTTTCCAGTTGGAGCAAGTAACCCTCCTGATTTTGTATCTGGTTCTATTATTGCCACAGCATTTGTAATATTAACTGGTCAGGATGTATCAGCAGCGGTTGTGCTTGCAGTTCCTATAGCAACTTTAGTATTGCTTATAGATAATTTCTTAATGACAGTAGTACTTACATGGGGAGCTCATATTGCTGACCGTTATGCAGAAGAAGGTAATATTAAAGGAGTAGAGCGTGTCCAATTATTATTTGCTATAGGAAATAAATTAATATTAGCAATAATAGTAGGTATAGGTTTCTCATTAGGTGTTCCAGTAATAGAAAAGATACTTTCATTTATACCATCATATGTAACTCATGGAATGGATGTTGCAGCAGGTGTTATACCAGCAATAGGTTTTGCTATGTTAGCTAGAATGATGCTTAATAAGAAAACAGTAGCATTTTTATTATTAGGATTTATATTGGTTGCTTATCTAAATATAACAGTAACAGGAGTTGCATTATTTGGATTAGCAATAGCTTTAATATATGTTAACTTTGTAGGAGATAAGGAGGTAGTAGTAGATGACAACGAATTCTAAGAAATTGGAGACAATTTCACCAGACAGCAAAATAACGAGGAAAGACTTTTGGAAATGTTTTAGAAGGTCTTTAACATTAGATTCATCTTGGAACTATGAACGTATGCAAAATATAGGATATGCATATATGATGGCACCAATAATTCGTAGATTATATAAAGATGATAAAGAAAAAAAATCGAAGGCTTTAAAAAGACATCTTGAATTCATGTCAGTTACTCCTCATATAAGTACTCTCTTGGTGGGTATATCTGGAGCTATGGAAGAAGAAAATGCAAAGAATGAAGAGTTTGATGCAAATAGTATAAATGCTGTTAAGTCAAGTCTAATGGGTCCAATTTCTGGAATAGGAGATTCGTTTTTCTGGGGTACATTAAAGCTTATAGCAGCTGGAGTTGGTATAGCTTTAGCCTCTCAAGGAAATATAATGGGTCCAATTCTATTTCTTTTAATAATAAATATTCCTCATTTTATTATTCGTTATATATGTCTAGATAAAGGATTTAAGTATGGAACTCAATTTTTTAAAGATGTAAGTGGTTCAAATATAGTTTCAAAGGTTATGGAAGCAGCTTCGATGTTAGGGCTTATGGTAATCGGAGGGATGACTGCCTCTAATGTAATGTTAAAGCTTAGTGTTAATGTAGGTAGTGGAGAGTGGGCAGAGCCTATTCAAACTTACTTGGATCAAATAATGCCATGTATGCTTCCAGCTATGATATTTGGTATTATGTATTGGTTATTAGGAAAAAAGGTAAAGACAACTACAATATTAATTTCTGTTATAATTATTTGTATAGTATTAGCAGCTATTGGAATAGTATAAGCAAAATTAAGAATATAATTTATAAGTATTAAAAAAATCCCAAGTTCATTTGAACGAGGGTTTTTTTTTACTAAATTAACTAAACAAGAAACTTGTTACATAGTAATTTATGACTATTTATGTGATAACTACAGTTAGTTTATTCATTAGTCATATAGTATAGAATTAAGTATCTTATATTATAATTATTATATTATGATTTCAAAGTACTCACATAATCTATTTAGGAATTTATCTTCTAAAGGAGAAAATGTTTTCTTTTTTGAATAAATAAAGAAAAATTTTCTAGTAAAATCAATATTTTTTATTTTATAACATTTAATCTTGCCTGCATTTAGATAATCAATAGCTGAGATATAAGATATAAAAGACACACCAAGACCAAGTCTAACCATTTCTTTAATAGCCTCATTTGACTCCACATGGGCTATTATATTTAATTTATTTACAGGAAAGTTATTTTTGCTAAGTGTGTTTAGTATTAAATTTCTAGTACCAGAGCCTTCTTTTCTCATAATAAAATTTAAGTAAGCCAATTCTTCTATATCGATTTTATTATCTTTATTATCAATTTTAAAATCTGAAGGAGTGATAAGAACAAGCTCGTCATCTAATAAGTCTAGGTATTCTATTTGAGGATTGTTAACTTTAGAACCAACCAATCCAAAGCTTATTCGTTCATTTAAAATTTCTGATATAGCATATTGAGAATCATAATGGCTTATGGAAAATTTTACGTCTGGGTAACTCATGGAAAAACTCTTCATAAAATCAGGTAAAATATAAGTTTCAGGTATAGAACTACATGCAATGTCTATAATACCTTCTATTTTTCCTGAATATTCTTTTATATCATAAATTGCACGTTTGCAGTTGTTTAATATATATATAGCATGTTCATAAAGAATTTCACCAGATTTTGTGAGTGTAATCACTTTGTTACTTCTATTTATAAGTACAGTTTCTAACTCTCTCTCTAAATTTTGTATATGTGCACTTACAGTAGGTTGAGTTAAAAAAAGTTCTCTTGCAGCTTTTGAAAAACTTTGATGTTTTGCAACAGCAACAAATACTTCAAGTTGTTTAAAATCCATTATTTAATCCTCCTTAAATTATCTAAAACTATTATAACATATTTGATAAATTAATAGTCAAAGGTGATTTTTAAAATAGAAAACCTTAAAATATTCATGGAGTTTTTGATTGTTTAGGAATAATTTGGTATAATGTTATAAGGATGTTTACCTTAAACATATCGTAAATTGAATTTTCAAAATTCAACTTTAAAATATATTTTATTACAGAAAAATTACAAATAGCTTCTTAATCTTATTAAATTCAAATAAATATTATATAATTATTTTATAATATAATAAATATAATTATTGAAAAAAAAGATAATCGTACATTGATATATAGATAAATATTATATAATTTGAGAAAGGAGGATTGATTTATGAAGTTAAAAAAGTCATTAGTTTGTGTAACTATTTTAGGTATTGTACTTGTTGGATGTCATAAAGAAACCACTAAAGAGAAAAATCAAGTAGCAAATAAAGCAACACAACAAAAAACGATGACAAAAGTTCAAAATGATGTTAATGAAATCATGAGTAAAGATTATAAGTTTGTTATAAGAAATATGGGAATACCTTATAACACAATTTACTATATAAAACCTAAAGATTTAAAGGAATCAAATACAATGCAAGATATAAATACATCAAGTTATATGACATTAGTTTATCCCAAGTATACTGGAAATAATGAACTAGATGGAAGTGCTTTATACATTGATATTAATAAAAATAAAGTTGTTAATGTTGAAACAAACTCGTTTTCATCACAAAGCACTATAGATATTGATGCTAATGCTAGTATTATGATTGAAAAAAGCGACCATGAAAAATCGGCTGTATCACTAGAAAATTTTAGAAAGATTGACTTAGGAGAGTATATTGGAGCTGATGAGTCTAGGATAAATGAAATTGTTGGAGATGCAAATTATGAATTAACAGCATATAATCATGAAGGTAGCAAAGTAGTTAAAAGTTATAGATTAAAAGAAGATAATAAGTTATTAAAAAAAGAAGAACTTACAATAAGTATCTCAGATAACAAAATAAAATCTATAAAAACTATTGAAAGTGATAAAATTGTAAAAATAATAAAAGGAGCTTTAGTAGAATAATGGATTCTAAGGCATACAAGACTGTTTCAAGATAGAAGTAAATTTCTAGCTGGAAACAGTCTTTTTATAAGATTTATAAAATTTAGTACATATTAGTTATAAATAATTTTATAAGCTTTATTAAATTTGAACTGCACTTATAGATAACAATTAGTTATAATTAAATATAAGATAAAATTATTTCTAAATTTTTCAATCTATAACATACTACATTGAAATGTTTTAAATAAAAAATATATTGGGGAGTATTTAAAATGATAGAATTAGCAGATGCCATAAAAATTATTGAAGAAAATGTTGTACCAATAAGTAGGGTGAAGAGAGTAAATCTTATGAATGCAGTAAATAAAGTAGTTGCAGAAGATATATATTCAAAAATTGATAGCCCTCCATTTGATAGGTCACCATACGATGGTTATGCATATAATGCAAATTCTGAAAATAGAAACTTAAAGGTTATAGGAACTTTATATGCAGGGGAAGTATTTGACAGTGTATTAAATAAAAATGAAGCAGTGAAGATAATGACTGGTGGTAAAATACCAAGGGGTGCAAACTGTGTAGTAAAAAAAGAAGATGTAACTGTTGTAGATGATGTGATAACTTTAAATGTAAAGTTAAAGGAATATGATAATTATATATTTAAGGGTGAGGATATAAAAAAGGGGCAATTGATTATTAATAAAAATCAGGATATAGGGTATGATGGATTAGGAATACTAGCAAGTCTTGGAATATCTACAGTAGATGTGTACGATGATTTAAAAGTTGGAATTTTGAATACAGGTACAGAATTACAAGATATAAATGAGCATTTAGAGGATGGTAAGATATATGATAGTAATAGATATACATTGTATTCAAAACTTCTAAAACTTGGCATAGAGGCAGATACAATATGTAATTGTTCTGATGATATATTAGAGTTAGAAAAAATAGTAAAGAACATGTTGCAAAAGGTAGATTTTTTAATTACAACAGGTGGTGTGTCTGTTGGAGATAAGGATTTAATTCCAGATGTATTTAGAAAAATAGGTGCGAAAGAGTTATTTTGGAAAATAAACATTAAACCTGGAGGGGCTTGTTATGTAGCTACATTGGGAGAAAAACTACTATTTGGGCTTTCTGGAAATCCGCATGCAGCAATTGTGGTATTTGATAATGTGGTGGTTCCTGTGATTGAGTATTTGACATATAAGAAAAGGGAACATTATATAAAAGCCATATTTAAGGGCGAATTTAATAAACTTTCAAATAAGGATAGATTTGTAAGTGGAAAATTATATACAAGTGAAGGTAAATTATATGTAAAGTTAAATGATAAGAAAGAGGCTAAAGCTAGACTGTCAGCGACATTGAAAAGTAATTGTATGATAAAAATAAAAAAGGACGAAACAATAAAAGAAAATCAGTTAGTAGATGTTGTTATTAGATAGTTTTATGAAAGGAAGTAAATTTTATGTATAATATATTGTCAGTTGTATCCTATTCTGGGGTAGGAAAAACTACATTAATTGAAGGTATAATAAAAGAATTAAATAAAAAAGGATATAATGTTGGAGTAATTAAGCATACATGTCATGACTTTGATATGGATGAAGAAGGTAAAGATACTTACAAACATAGAAAATCTGGTGCGAAAAAGGTATGTATAATATCAGATAAACGAGTTGCATATATTGAAGAACTAAAAGATAAGAATCCATTATATGAAATGATTCAGTTGTATAGAGATGTGGACTTAATTATTATAGAAGGATATAAAAATTATAGGTTTAAAAGATTGGAGATAACTAGAAAGAATAAATATAAGGATGTTTTATCAAATAAGTCTGATTTGATAGGAATTGTTAGTGATATAGAATATGATTTAAATATTAAACAATTTAATTTAATTGACTATAAAAATATATCAAATTATATAGAGTATTGTATAAAAAATAATATTTTAAGTATGAATGATATTGAAATAAAAAACATATTAAAAGAATAATTTTAAGATACTCTTTTGATATAAAATGGTATAATTATTTATATAAATAAAGATATGAGAAATTTATCAATCGTATTTTGAATTATAAAATATCAAAGAAATTGTAGGAGGAAAAAATATGAAAAAAATATTAGTAGCATGTGGGGCAGGAATTGCAACATCAACAGTAGTTTGTGATAGAGTAGAAAGATTAATTAAAGAAAATAACATACAAGCAGAAGTTATACAATGTAAAATTGCTGAATGTGCAACAAAACAAGAGGGTGCTGATTTAATAGTATCTACTACTATATTACCAACAACTTACAATATACCTGCTATAAAAGCAACAGCATACATAACAGGTATAAATACAGCTGCTTTAGATAAGAAAATATTAGATGAACTGAAATAGTTTTGTATTTGTAAAAAAATATTTAGTATTAAATATAGAGTTGTATCTTTGTAAGAATTTATTTATAGAGATATAGCTCTTTTATATTGTTTTAAAGGAATAGTTAACAACATAAATATTCAATTTTATGAAAAATATTGATTTATATTGTAAGTTTATAAAAGATTTAAAATTGTTGTTATGTTATACTATTTTATGGGTATTTTTTAGAAGTATCAATGAAGGAGGGATTTAATACTTATGATAAAACAATTTATAAAATATTATAAGCCGTATAAGAAAATTTTTACACTAGACCTTATAGCAGCTTTTTTATTTTCCTTATGTGATTTAGTTTATCCTATGATAACTAGAAATATAATGGATGATATTGTTCCAAATAAAAATTTAAGAATGTTAGTAGTTTTTGCAGTAGCACTTATACTTATATTCATAGCAAAAGCAGGACTTAACTACTTTATGCAGTATTGGGGTCATGTTATAGGTGTAGATATGCAAGCCGATATGAGGAATGAAGTATTTACACATTTACAGAGGCTTCCAAATACGTATTTTGATAATAACAAATCTGGGGTAACTATGTCTAGAATAGTAAATGACCTAATGGATATAACAGAACTTGCACATCATGGGCCTGAGGATTTATTCATTTCTATAGTAATGTTAGTGGGTTCATTCTTTATACTTATAGATATAAATATTCCTCTTACTCTCATAATATTTGCTATATTACCATTTATAATTTGGTTTGCAATAACTAAAAAAGATAAAATGAATGTTGCTTTTATGAAGAGTAGGGTCACTATAGGTGATGTGAACGCTACCTTAGAAAACAGTATAGCAGGTATGAAAGTAACTAAGTCTTTTTGTACTGAAAAAGAAGAATTAAATAAGTTTGTAAGAAGTAATAAGTTATTTAGAAGAGCAAGACAAGATTCTTATAAAGTAATGGCAGAATACTACTCTGGTATGAACTTATACATGGATATTTTAGAGTGGGTAGTTGTCATCGCTGGAGGTTACTTTACTTATCTTGGAAAAATTACGCTGGGTGATTTTGCTGCATATATATTATATGTAAAAATGTTTATACAACCTATGAAAAAATTGATAAACTTTACAGAGCAATATCAAAATGGTATGACAGGGTTTAAAAGATTTATAGAAATAATGGAGCAAGACCATCAAAAGGAAGTTAAAAATCCTGTTGAGCTTGAAAATGTAAAAGGTAATATTGAGATAGAAAACATATCTTTTACTTATGAAGATAAAACTCAAGTGTTAAATAATTTGAGTTTATCCATAAAAGCTGGTAAGACGATAGCATTGGTTGGACCTTCTGGAGGAGGAAAGACTACATTATGTAATCTATTACCAAGATTTTATGAATTTGATGAGGGTGATATAAAAATTGATGGAAAGAGTATAAAAGATGTAAGTTTAAAATCATTGAGAAAAAATATAGGAATAGTTCAACAAGATGTATTTTTATTTACAGGAACTATAAGAGATAATATTCTTTGTGGAAACCCTAATGCTACAGATGAAGAGATGATAGAAGCAGCTAAAAAGGCGAGAATACATGATTTTGTGAAGACTCTACCAGATGGATATGATACTTATATAGGTGAAAGAGGAGTAAAATTATCAGGTGGACAAAAACAAAGAATATCAATCTCAAGAATCTTTTTAAAGAATCCTCCAATAATAATATTGGATGAGGCCACATCTGCTTTAGACAATGTAACAGAGAGAGAAATTCAAGAGTCTTTAGAAGAATTAAGCAAAGATAGAACAAATTTAGTTGTTGCACATAGATTAACTACTATAAAAAATGCCGATGAAATCATAGTATTGACAGATAAAGGAATTGAAGAAAGAGGTACTCATGAGGAGTTAGTAAATAAAAATGGAGTATATAGTAGATTACACAATAACTAGTGTATAAATTTTATACAATAACTAACATATACACCAAATTTATAAACATAGAATATATTAAGATTCATAAATCAAATTCATTTTATATTAATGAGCGGTTTTATGAAAAAATGTATTCTATGTTTTATTTTTTGCAAATTACAATTAATTCGATTTATAAGAATAGTGATAAATAGCCAATAATTAGGATAACGTTTTTCTGAAAAGAATAATTTAGAAAGCTAACTTTAATTTATAGAATTTATAGAATTTTATGAAAAAAATCGCATTTTGACTTGAAATGTTTTTCAAAAGTAGTAAAATAATGGATAACTATACATACATTGTATACAAATATATTTATTATGAGGGGGGATTTTGTATGGAGGCAATAACAGCTTTTTGTCTGGTTTTAGTATCACTGACGATAGGAGATGTAGTTTCAGCAAAAACTAAAGCTTTTGTTCCATCAGTTTTTGTATCAGCAATTATATTTATAGTAGGATTTTGGACTTTTTTCCCAGAAAATATAGTAGACTTAGCTGCTTTAGGAACACCATTAGCCCAATTGGGAATGCTTTTATTAATAACACATATGGGAACTATGATGAGTATTAAGGAATTAGCAGGTCAATGGAAAACAATCGTAATAGCTTTAGCAGGAATAGTAGGAATATGTGTAGGGGCTTTAGCATTAGGTACAGTAGTATTTGGATGGGATACAGCGGTAATAGCTACACCTCCTCTTACTGGAGGACTAGTTGCATCTATAATGATGGCAGATGCTGCTACAGCAAAAGGTCTTGCAAGTTTGGCAGTACTTGCAATTTTAATGTATGTTGCACAAGGATTTGCAGGCTATCCTATTACAGCACTAATGCTTAAAAAAGAAGGAAAAAGACTTTTATCAGATTTTAGAAGTGGAAAAGTAACAACAAGTAAAGTTGAAGAAAAAACTGAGAATGTACCTGAACAAAAAAGTAGATTTAAGATAATTCCAGATTTACCTGAAAAGTATGATACAACATATATGATAATACTTAGATTAGGATTGGTAGCATGGTTAGCAGTACAATTTACAAATCTTACACATGAAGTCGTATCTAGATATGTTATATGTTTAATATTTGGTGTAATAGCGTCAGAACTTGGAATAGTTGATAGAAAACCTCTTAACAAATCTGGTTCATTTGGATGGTTAATGACATCATTAATGGCTTTTATATTTGCAGGTTTAGCAAAAGCTACACCAGCAATGCTTGCTGAAATGGCAGTTCCTCTTGTAGGAATCATAATATTTGGTGTAATAGGAATGGGGATATTCTCTATTATAGTAGGTAAACTTTTAGGTGAAAGTAAGGAAATGGCTTTTTCAGTTTCTCTTACAGCACTTTACGGTTTCCCACCAAACTATATATTAACCGAAGAAGCAGTAAAGGCTCTAGCTGAAACACCAGAAGAAAAAGAATTCTTAATGGATAAGATGCTTCCAAAGATGCTTGTTGGAGGGTTCACTACAGTTACAATAGCTTCTGTAGTAATAGCAGGTATATTTGTAAATCTAATATAGCATTTAATAATTATAAGAAATATTTTAAATAATAAGAATATGTACTACTTGGAGGTCTGGAATGGATATTAAAGAAATAACAAAAAGTTATAAAGACTATGTAATTAAACTTAGAAGGGAATTTCATGAAAATCCTGAGAAGAGTATGGAAGAAATTAGAACATCAAAGAGAGTCAAAGAAGAACTTGATAAAATTGGAGTACCATATGTATCAGCTGGAGGTACAGGTGTAATCGCAACTATAAAAGGAGCTAACTCAGGAAAAACTGTAGCACTTAGAGGCGACATGGATGCACTACAAGTTGTTGAATGCACTGATGTAGAATATAAATCAAAAAATGAAGGACTTATGCATGCTTGTGGTCATGATGGTCATACATCAATGCTTTTAGGAGCAGCAAAAGTACTAAATGATATTAAAGATAGTATTAATGGAACTGTAAAATTATTTTTTCAACCAGGAGAAGAAGTTGGTAAAGGTGCAAGAGCTATGATTAAAGATGGCGCCATGGAAGGTGTAGATAGTGTATTTGGAATACATCTTTGGACTGATGTGGAATCTGGAACTATATCAGTAGAAGAAGGGCCGAGAATGGCTTCTGCAGATTTCTTTAAAATCACTGTAAAAGGTAAGGGAGGTCATGGTTCTCTTCCTCATCAAGGGGTAGATGCAGTACTTGCAAGTTCAGCTATAGTTATGAATTTACAATCTATGGTTAGTAGAGAAGTAAGTCCTTTAGAGCCATTAGTTGTAAGTGTTGGAATTTTAAATTCTGGAACTAGATTTAATGTAATAGCAAGTGAAGCTACCTTAGAAGGTACAATAAGACTATTTAATCCAGAACTTAGAAAACAAATTCCTTCAATTCTAGAGCGTATAGCAAAATCTACAGCAGGAGCATATAGGGCAGATGCTGAATTAGAATATGGATATCTAACACCAGCAGTTATAAATAACAAAGAATGCTCAAAGATAGCAACAGATGCAGCAATTAAGCTATTTGGAGAAGAATGTATAACAATGTTTGAAAAAGTAACTGGAGCAGAAGATTTGGCTGAATTTATGAATATTGCACCTGGTGCACTAGCATTTGTCGGAGCTAGAAATGAGTCAAAAGGAGCTTGTTACCCTCATCATCATGGATGTTTTAATATAGATGAGGATGCATTAGAAATTGGAACTGCTTTATATGTTCAATATGCAGTGGATTTCTTAAATAAATAAGTTTAATATACTATAATGAAAAAGCAGAGACTAAGTTTATATCTCTGCTTTTTTTATTGTCCATAATTTTTATAAGGATTGACTATATAAAATATATATGATAGGATAAAAGAAAATGATAATCAATATCAATTAAAAAGAAGGTGATTTATTTGAATAATGTAGTGTTTGCATTTTTGATAACACTATTGGCAGGGTTGTCTACAGGTATAGGAAGTTGTATAGCATTTTTTGCTAAAAAAACTAATACGAAGTTTCTTTCTATAAGTTTAGGATTTTCTGCTGGTGTTATGATTTATGTGTCTATGATAGAAATTTTTCCTAAAGCACAAGATGCTTTAACAAAGTCTATGGGAGAGAAAATGGGAAGTTGGGCAACTGTAATAGCTTTTTTTGCAGGGATGGCTATCATTGCAATTATTGACAAGTTAATCCCTCAAGAAGAAAATCCACATGAGATAAAGAAGATGGAAAATATAGAAGAACAAAATATCAAAAGAAATAAATCTCTTTTGAGAACAGGCATATTTACAGCAATGGCTATAGCAATTCATAATTTTCCAGAAGGTTTAGCTACATTTATATCAGCTCTTGACGATGTTACGATAGCTATACCAATAGCTATTGCAATAGCTATACACAATATACCAGAAGGTATATCTGTATCTGTACCAGTGTATTATGCTACAGGAGATAAGAAGAAAGCTTTTTATTATTCTTTTTTATCTGGTATGTCTGAGCCATTAGGAGCAATTATTGGGTATGCGCTTCTTAGAAATTTCTTAAATGATATAACTCTTGGAATTGTATTTGCGATTGTAGGAGGAATCATGGTGTTTATATCACTTGATGAACTGTTGCCATCAGCTAGAGAGTATGGTGAACACCATTTATCTATTTATGGTTTGATTGCAGGGATGGGTGTTATGGCTATTAGCTTGCTGTTATTTAAATAAGCTTTTAGATATCTGATTGTAACCTAAAATTAATATCAAAATGATATAATTATTTAAATAGATTTTTTAGATATTTGAAAATATCATTTTGGAGAGTGAGTATTATGAAAAAGAAAATAAGGTTCAAATTTGACTGGTATAGCTCACCTGATAAGATAGAAAAATGGCTAGAAGAAATGGAACTGAAGGGATATAATTTATATAAGATAAATAAACTTGGTGGAATATTTTATTTTCATAAAGGAAGTACAAGAAAAATAAAATACGCTGTTGATTACTACTATGATGCAGGAAATAATTATTTCAATGAAAATAAATCAAAAGGTTGGAATCTTGTGTTTAGGAGTATTGGCAGCTTTATGGGGACATCTTCATGGTATGTATGGTCTAAAGAATATGAAGATGTACCTCCTAAATTATATAGTGATTCTGATAAACAAAATAAAGTAAAATCAATTTTGTTTATGAACATATTTATATTCTTTTTATTAGTAATAATATTTATATATTTATTATGTGTTGAAATAAGTAATCTATCTAGTGGTTATGGAGTATCTATAACTGCTATTGTACTACAGATTATGTTATTAGTTTTATATACAGTACAGTTATATAAGAGACTAATGTATTATTTAAGACTTAAAAAATTTAAATAAATATGATAGGGTACCTTGAAATGACTTTTTAAAGTATTTTAGGGTACTCTTTTCTATTCGTAAATATTGTTTTTAATACTTTTAATTTTTATTGTGAAATTGATATATCAAAACAACAGCTGTATAAAATTGAATATTGATAGAAATAATTTAAAAATGTTATTCTAAAGTATCAGATGTATAAATTTGAGTTTGAATAAATTAATTCAAATATTTTAACCGTATTAATTAAAAATCGTGTAAGGAGGAACTTTATGATTAATATAGCAGTTTGTGAAGATGAAAAAGAAACACAACTTTTAATAGTAGATTATCTTGCGAATATATTAAAAAATATAAGTATAGAATATGAAATACAAAAATATTTATCTGGAGAAGAGTTACTTGAAAGTAACTTAAAAGACATAGATATATTATTTCTTGATATAAAGATGGAAAAACTAAATGGAATGGATACTGCAAGAAAGATTAGAGAAGTAGGTAATGAAATGGAAATAATATTTATAACCTCTTTGATAGACTCTATACAAGAGGGATATGAGGTGAGAGCTTATAGATATTTATTAAAGCCAATAGAATTTGAAGAATTAAAAAAACATGTTCTGACTTGTATCAAGGATATAGAAATAAACAAGGATAGTTATATCGCAATAAAAAATAAGTCCAACACATACAAGATTTATTTAAATCAAATTAAGTATATAGAAGTTCAAAAAAAAGATATGATAATACACACTATAAATAAAAACTTTGATATAAAGTACAGTCTAAGTAAAATAGAAAAAGAACTAAATCTGTCTAGATTTGTAAGATGTCATAAAAGTTTTATAGTCAATTTAAATTATGTTGAAAATATAAAATATAATATTGCAATACTGGAAAGTGGGGAAGAAGTACCAATTAGCAGATACAGGTATAAAGAGGTCAAAGAGAAGTTCTTGAAATTTCTTGGTGATACAATATGCTAAATTTTATGATTGAGCTATTATTAATTTTATCTATATTTACAAGATTTATTATAATGAAAGATGTATTAACTTACAAAGACGATAATAAAAAAAATGAAAAAATCATATTTTATATTTTGTTGTTTTTGATTTATTTTATGGTTGAATTAACTAGATTATTAAATGAAGGAAAGTATTACAATAATATAAGTTATCTATTTCCTATTGTTACATTTATTGTTTGGGGAGGATATTATAATTATTTTTATAATATAAGCTATATTAAGTATGCTGTTTTCTTTTATTTATTTAGAGTATATTATGAATGTTTAAACGATGTTGTAGATAGGATACTATTTTTTGTGATTACAGGTAATGTTATATCATCTAAAGAATACTTATTGCTATCTCATCTAGATTATATAAAAATTCATATATATAGTAATTTAATACTTATTCTCATATACATGATATTTTATTTTTTTAGAAAGTATATAAAATCAATTAGTCAGGATAAGAGAAATTATGTATATTTATTATTTGCTTTATTAGTTAATACAACTAATGTATTCACAAATTATATATTGAAGAAATTAGAACGTTTTGGGTCATTACATTCAGAAGGATACTATTTTGACAATTTTGTGAATCCGAAGTTAGTAGGAGCTAGTAGCATACTTCTTATATTAGTATTTAAAGAAATAATAAAAGAAAATAAATTAAAATCCCAAAATGAATTAATAAAAAATAAGTTAGAGATGCAATATGCACATTATTTAGCCATTCAAGAATCTCATATGAAAGTTAAGAAGCTTTACCATGATATAAATAATCATATTTATTGTATAGATAATCTCAAAAATAATAGTAAAGAAATAGATGAATATGTGAGGAATTTAAAAGATGAGATTAAATCATTTAAAGATATTTATAATACAGGAAATATGATATTGGATATTATAATCAATGAAAAGAGTGAAATATGTGCAAAAAAGGGAATTAAATTTAACTGTTGCATAAATTTTTCAAAAATAAATTTTATGAAGCCTATAGATGTCTCGAGCATTTTTTCTAATATTTTAGATAATGCTATAGAAGCATGTGATAAAATTATAGACGAAAAGAGTAATAAATATATTAGAATTAAAGGAACTATAACGAAGTCATTTTTTGTACTTAAATGTGAAAACAGTAAGGTAAATTCTATTACTTCCAATAAAAGTATATTATTGACAGACAAAATGGATAAATTTGTGCATGGAATAGGAATGCAGAGTATTAAATCCTCTTTGCAAAACTATGATGGAGAACTATTATTTGAAAATAATAAGGATAAATTTATGTTAAATATATACATACCACTAAATCAAGATACTGACAGTTGGGTCGATTAAGTTACGAGTTAGAGCATCTATATTGATACAAAAAAATAAGGATGTTATCTTTTTAATAATAAAAGATAACATCCTTATTTGTGTATTAAGGTACTTATAGTTTTACTAGTATAAGCTATAAGTACCGTATAGAAAGGTGGTATGTACTGAACAATGAACCTTGAAAGTGAAGATAATATAAAAAATTATTGCAGTGTAATAGGTAATGCCTTAGAGATGTAAATACAATGGAGGGAAGTATATATGAATATAAAAATATATAGAGTGACTGTAGTAGTAGCTTTAAATGTCAGTTTGGGATTTATGGTAGGATGTATGTCTCCTAAATTTGATAATAATTTAAATAGTCCAAAGCAAATCAGTGAAGATTCATTAAAAAAACAAGTTGAAGATAAAAAAGAAGAATCGATTGAATTGTTTAATGATTACTCAAAAAAGATAAATGATATAAATGGAAGAGAAGAAGTAAAAAAAGATTTATCTCAAAGGTTTTCTAAAACTATAACAGATAGTGGCTATAGTGTTACTGATTCAAAAACAGATGGTAGTTTTGTGGTATCTATAAATGGAACTGAGAAAGTACCTGAAAAAAATATTCGAAGTTTATTCTATTCTATGTCTGAAGATGACAAAGAAGGAAAGGTAATAATTGATATTCTCTGTGCTAAAGAATATCCAGAAGAAGATAAGTTGTCTAAAAGTGATAAATATATTAAATTCATATACAATCTATTTAAGTCATTGACTAATACAGAATTAACAGAGAAAGAATTTTTTTCTATTGTAGAAAAAAATTTTAATGAGGGAGTAGGTACTATAGAGTTTCCTTATATGAATGATATACATATTGAAGTTAATAAAGTTAAAAAGTCTACTAAAGTCTTAAAACTTAGCCTATTATACAAATTTGATATTTCAAATCATTAGCATGTTAGTGTAATATAAAAGCTTATAACAAAATAGAAATAGATTATATATAAATTATTTATGCTTCCATTTTATGTAAAAGGACAGTATAATATAATTAAAGTATGTTATAACATACAAAAAGCTAATAGATATTTATCTAAGGGGGATTTTAAATGAGCCAAACTAATAGAATAGAAGCATTTAGACAAGAATATATTAATTCTAAGCCTATGATATGTTGTGAAAGAGCTAGAATTTTTACAGAATCACATAAAAAAACTGAGGGAGAAGCTATATGTATAAGAAGAGCTAAAGCTTTTTTAGAGACATGTAAAGGACTTCCTATAAAAATATTTGAAAATGAATTAATTGTAGGAACAGCAGGTAAGTTTAGAAGAACAGGTATATTGACACCAGAATTTTCTTGGCAATGGGTAGATAAAGAAATGGATACTTTTGATGAAAGAACTCAAGACCCATATGTAATATCAAAAGAGCAAATAGAATTTATAAGAAAAGAGATATTTCCATATTGGAAGGGAAAATCTTTGGAAGAAGTTTTTTTAGCAAGAATTCCAGAAGATACAGCTAAGATATTGGTAGATACAGGAATAATAGACAATGATTCTAAATGGAGACAGGCAGTTGGTGAAGTAACTCCAGATTATCAAGATATACTATTTGTAAAAGGATACAAAGGAATTAAAGAAGATGCAGACAAAAAAATAGCAGAATTAGATATATCAATTTCAGAAAATATTGAAAAAATAGATTTCTACAAATCTGTTTCCATAGTGGCAGAAGCTATCATGACATTGGCAAATAGATATTCAAAGCTCGCAAAAGAAATGAGTGAGTTTGAAACAGATAAAAAAAGAAAAGCAGAGCTTCTAAAAATAGCAGAAATATGTATGAATGTACCAGCAAATCCTCCAACTAGTTTTTATGAAGCAATTCAATTTGTATGGTTTGTACAACTAGGTGGTGTTTTATCAGAAAACCCTCTAGCATTAAATTTAGGTAGATTTGACCAATATATGTACCCATATTATGAAAATGATGTTAAAGAAGGTAAGATAACTGAATCAGAAGCTCAAGAATTGATAGAAGCTCTTTGGATTAAGTTGTCAGAATGGGTATGGACTATATCAGCAAATACAGCAAATTACTTTGCAGGATACAATCAATTCCAAAATCTTACTGTTGGTGGTAAAAAGAGAAATGGTACTGATGGAACAAATGATATTTCATATATGTGTTTAAAGGCTACAGAAAGTGTAAAAACTCATCAGCCAGGTTTGAGTGTCAGAGTAAGCCAAGGAGCACCAGATGATTTTGTTATGGCAGTTGCAAAACTAGTAAAACAAGGTACTGGTTTCCCTGCTATACACAGTGATAGCGCAGGAGCACAAATGTTATTACAAGATGGGTATGATGCAGAAGATGCAAGAGACTGGAGTAATTGTGGTTGTGTAGTTCCTCATTTTAGAAAAACAGGGCAATGGACTTCAGCAGTAAATATAAATTTTGCAGCAGCTTTAGAATATGCCATGAATGAGGGGAAAAGCAGATTAACTGGAGAAACAATGGGGTTAGGTGTGAAGAATATTACAGAATTTGCTTCTTTTGAAGAAGTTAAAGATGAGTTTTTAAAGCAATTAGCATACCTTATTAAAAATTCTGTTATAGGAACTACTGTTGCTCAACAAATTCATAAAGAAATGGTACCAAGACCATTTTTATCTACTTGTGTGGATGGCTGTTTAGATAAAGGTATTGATTTAAGTAAGGGTGGAGCAAAATATAATATAGGACCTGTATTAACTGGTATAGGGCTAGGAGTAGTTTCAAACTCACTAGCAGCTATAAAAAAATTAGTATTTGAAGATAAAGTTACTACACTAGAAGAGTTAACAAAAGCACTAAACAATGATTGGGAAGGTTATGAAGATTTAAGAAAACTTGCACTTGATGTTCCTAAGTATGGAAATGATAATGATTATGTAGATTCATTAGCAATTGAAATTTCTGATTTTTATTATACTGAAACTAGAAAATATAAAGATATATTTGGTTCAAAATTTAATAGTGCTTTTATGGGAATATCAAATTATGTGCCAACTGGAAAAATTGTAGGTGCAACTCCATGTGGAAGAAAAGCAACAAAACCTTTGACAGAAGGTGTTTCTCCATTTGTTGGAACTGACACAACAAGTCCACTAGCAGCTATGAAATCTGCATCAAAAATAAATCATGATGTTCATACAGGTGGAACACTATTAAACCTAAGACTAAATCAAGATTTGGTGGAAACAGAAAGAGGACTTAGAAATTTATCATCTATGGTCAAATCATATTTTGCGCTAGGAGGATTCCATGTACAATTTAATACAATATCAAATGATATTTTATTAAAGGCTCAAGAAAATCCAGCGGAATATAAAGATTTACTAGTGAGAGTTGCTGGATATAGTACTCAATTTGTTAATTTATCAAGAGAAATGCAAGATGCGATAATAGCTAGAAATTCACATAGTAATTTTTAATTATGAGGTAGATTATGAGTAAAAAAGGCAGAGTTGTAAAAGTGCAACATTTTTCAGTAAATGATGGAGATGGAATAAGAACTACTATATTTTTAGAAGGATGCAAATTAAAATGTAAGTGGTGTTCTAATCCAGACTCTTGGAGTAATATAGTCAAGTTAGGTGTTATGAAAGATAGATGTATATCTTGTAATAGGTGTATAGATGTTTGTCCTCAAAATATAAGTTCGCTATTTGATAGAGCACAAATAAATAATAAGTGTGATTTATGTGGAGAATGTATCAAGGTATGCCTTAAAGATGCCATCTGTATAATGACTGAAGAAATGACAGTTGAAGAAATTATAAAGGAAGTTGAAAAAGATTTTATATTTTTCTTTGAGTCTAACGGAGGGGTTACTTTTTCTGGAGGAGAGCCAACACTTCAAATTGATTTTTTAAGAGAATTAGTGAATGTATTTTATAATAAAGGTATAAATATAGCAATTGAAACTTGTGGATACTTTGATTGGAATAAAGTGAATGATGTATTTGAGAAAATAGACCATATTTTTGTAGATATAAAATCAATGGATGATAATGTTCACAAGGAATATACAGGAGTAAGTAATAAAATTATATTAGAGAATATATGTAAGCTTTCAAAGTTGAATAAATCTATGGTCATAAGAGTACCAATTATTTATGGAGTTAATGATAGTGAAGAAAATATAAGAAATACTGCCTTATTTGTAAAGCAAAATGTTCCAGATGGAAAGATGGAGTTACTTCCATATCATAAATTTGGAATTGATAAATATAAGGCATTAGGGCTTGAGGATTATATATATGAATTTGATGAAATTTGTAATAATCATATGTTAAAATTAAAAGAGATAGTAGAACTTACAGGAGTAAAAATCATAGAATATAAATAGACTATCAGGAGGATTTTAACATGGATAATAAATTTCCTAATGTGGGAGAAAATTTAAGGTTATTAAGACAAGAAATGGGCATAAGTTTGGATAAAGCTTCAAAGATGACAGGAGTTAGTAAAGCAATGCTTGGTCAGATTGAGAGAGGCGAATCTAGTCCAACAGTATCTACCTTATGGAAAATTTCATCTGGATTTAAAATAAATTTTACAACACTATTAAGTGAAAACACAAATACTTATGAAGTTATAAAAAAAGAAGAGGTGGAACCTATTATTGAACAGAAAGGAAATATGAAATTATATCCAATATATCCTTTCAGTCCTCAAAGGAGGTTTGAACTTTTCATAATTGAACTTGAAGAGAATTGTACTCATGTTTCATCTACACACAGTCATGTTTTAGAAGAGTATGTACTTGTAATAGAAGGTAAGCTTGACCTTAATGTTGATGGAAAAACTTATATTTTGGAGTCTGGACATTCTATTAGATTTGATGGAACCTTAGAACATATATATAAAAATTTAAATAAAGGAAAAACTATATTTCATAATATAGAAGTTTATCGATAATTTTATAGTTATCCTTTTCTAAAATAAATTATAATTTTGGAAAAGGATAACTTGTTTTTATAATATCAGAAAAAATATATATGTATTAATGTTACTGTTTTAAAAAAAATATAAAAGCATTATAATAATATTAATAAAATAAAATAAAGAGGAAAAGAATATGATTATAAAGGTTTTGTTGGCAGTATTAGTATTAGCATTATTGTATATTCTGTATAAATATGAAACTCAGCATATAGAAACAACAGAATATACTATTTTTAATGAAAAAATTCCAAAAGAGTTTGATGATTTTAAAATAGTTCAAGTAAGTGATTTACATAATAAAGTGTTTGATAAAAAACATAATAAGGTATTGATGGATAAAATTGATTCCTTAAGTCCAGATGTTGTATTTATAACAGGAGATTTAGTTGATGGAGAAAATAAGAATTTTCAAATTGCATTAGATTTAATTGATAATTTGGTAGAAAAATATGAAGTGTATCATATAATTGGAAATCACGAACAAAAATCTTTGATAAAAAAGTACAAGCATCTATATAAAGACTATTTTAATAAATTATATTCAAAAAAAATAATAAATATGGAAAATGAGTCTGTAAGAATATATAGAGGAGATAGTCATCTTAATTTATATGGTTTAATTATACCATTGGAATGCTATCCATATTTTTTTGGCAATAATAAAAAGTTAGAATTAAGTGATAATTTTGTAGAGGATAATCTAGGTAATATAAATGAAAATGAATATAATGTGCTTTTAGTTCATACACCCTTTTTCTTTGAAAAATATGCAAAATGGGGAGCAGATTTAATCTTAGCTGGACATGTTCATGGTGGAATAATAAGGATACCTTTTATTGGAGGTGTATTATCTCCAAATAGAGAGTTTTTTCCTAAGTATGACTGGGGTAAATATGAAAAAGATAATAGCACTATGATTTTGAATAAGGGTTTGGGAGGCTCAAAAGTTCTAATTAGACTTAATTGTAAACCAGAAATAGTCAAAATCACATTGAAGTCTAATGAATAAGAATTTGTATATAAGCATCAATAACATATAAATAAAGTTGATGTTAAATCCAGTTAAACATGTATGATGACCAATTTTGAATAAGTGTTGAATTAATAGAAATAAAGTGCTATTTTTAGCATAGAATATTTAAAATATGGGGGGGATTAGAAGAATTATGGGTGATATAAGTAGATTTTATGAATCTGTAAGAATTAAATATCCAAAACTAAAAGATGGAACTAGAGTTCATATGTGGCCAAAAGAAAATCTTATAATTGGTCCAATTTATGATGAAGCAAATGGATATGAAAAAAGTATAGGAAATGTGGATAGCTTAACTTGGAATCAAATTGTTGTATTGGCAGAATGTGATGGGAAAAACACTACTGAAGATGTAATAAATATATTATCCAACAGATATAGGAATATACTTAATATGAAAGAAAATATTGTAGAATTTTTTAGGTTTTATGAGAATGTATATTTAACTTTTGAAGATGAAGTACAACCACTATCAAGTGTTTTTGAGATAACAGGAAATAAAGTATATCTTACTCCTCTATATTTTACGATAGAGATAGATGGTGACAATAGTACAAGTAAATATCTTTCTGAAATCATAAGTTTGTTAAAGTGTATGTATGAAAAGGGTTGTAGATTCATAGAAGTTATTGGCGAAGATATTTTAAAAAATAAAAACATGAGAGAAATATTTCAATATATGCTAGACCATTTTGATTTGATAGTGGTAACTAAGGAGAGTTTTACTATTGATAGAAGCTTGATAAAAGAACTAGATAATTATCGTCATAAAGTAATATGGAAAGTATATTCAAAAAATGATAATGCACATGTTAAATTAAAAGAAGATATAAAAATAACTAGTTTGATAAAAAGAGGGCATACAGTAGTAAGAGAGGATAGAGAAAAAGCAATAAAAATAGAAGATATGAGATTTAAAGATACAAAAGAAAGATTTTCAAAATACGGTGCAGAATGGAGTCATTTGTACATTTCTTCTGATGGTAGCGTAAAATCTTATTCACTTCAAAAAGATAAAAGAATCTATTTAGGCAATATATTTAACAATTCTGTTGAAGAGATTTTCTTAGAGATGCAAGATAAGATTGATAAATTAGAGATTGTGTATCAATAAGTATAAAAATTATATTTTTTAAGAGCTTTATAGACTGTTTATTTAATTTTGTGTCAATAATTATAATGAGGTGATATAACTTGTTAAAATTATTGGACAAATTTTTTTATGATTTTTTACTTAAATGCTGGATGTTTACGATGTTATGGATTTTTAGAGAACTTTTTACAAATTTCAAAATGACTAAAAAATTTAAATTTCATAAAATATTTATGTAAAAATCATATAAAATTCATATAGCATATGTATTATATAGAGTATAGAAAGACTAGCTTAAAAACCATAATATAATACCCTATTGTAATGATAACCCTCCCTCACATCCTCAAATAGAGTTATCATTACAAGAATTAATCCATAAATTTAAAATTTATGGTTTTTTTTTATTTAATTTGTTTTATTATATTAGAATATGATTTATTATAGAATATATACTAAGTAATATAGAATGCAGTAATTAAATTTTTGACATGTTTTTAACTATATTAATAAGGAGGAGTATTTATGAATGTAAATAATCACAAGTGTCCAGAGTGTGGTGAACACAGTAAAAAATTTGAGATAGTAGAGGAAAATGAGGATTGTGTGACATTTGAATGTTACACTTGTGGAACTATATCTATATTGAAGTATTGTGAGAACTGTAAAGAATTTGTATTTGTAAATATTCCAAATAATGTGGAGACATATGAGTATTGCTGTGGAAAATGTAATAATAAGATTTAATATAATAAATATACGTAATTTCATATACCATTTATACCAATCTCATATAAAATTCATATATAAAATGTATTATATAAATATAGAAAGAACTAGCTTAAAACATAATATAATTACCCTAAAATTATAATGACAACTCTCCCTCACATCCTCAAATTATAGTTGTCATTATAAAACAATTCGGCTGTTTCAAAATGTGAAATCATTTTAGGAACAGCTTATTTTTTTGAAAAAATAAAGAAGGCAACGGGAAGCCTTCTTTCGTGTAAAAAAAGTTTAATTTTTTGTTAAGATTTGTTTGTTTATTTTATATTACCTTTATAATATGTGTTTATTTGAAGGTTGGCAATGGATTTTGCACAACTGGTCATTATTAATGTAAAAGTGGAATATTATTAACAAATAATGATTACAAAATTGTAATTATTATTTGTTAAGTAAATGAGTAAAATATCGTATTAATGGGTATATAATTAATAATATACTAGTTTGGGGAGGATAAAATTATGAATTATAAAACAATCATATTAAATAGAAAGTCTGTTAGAGAATACAAGAACACAGATATTAAAGAGGAATATCTTAGTGACATTAAGAAATACTCAGAATCTTGCAAGAAACTAGTTCCAGAAATAGATGTTGACATAAGAATTATGAATAGAAATGAAGTTTTTGACAATTTAGATAAAGTGGCAGGATATAAAGGAAATATGATAGATGCTCCAAGTTATATTATCATATTATCTGATGCAAAAGATAATTATATTGAAAATTCAGGATACATAGGTGAAAGTATAATCTTTAAAGTGACAGAGCTTGGAATAGGTTCTTGTTGGGTTACTTTTGAAGATGGCAAAAAAGTAAGAGAGAAACTTGGAATTGATTCAGATAAAGAAGTAACAGGAATTATAGCAATTGGATATGGCGAAAATGCAAGTAATACTAAAGTATTAAATGCTACAAAAACTGGAGAAAATTATTCAAAATCTGATATGCAAGTTGTATTAGACAATGGTTCTTCTAGACTTGGTGTAGAAGATGTAGTTTACATGGATGAATGGGGAAATGATGCAAGTATAGAAGTATTAGAAGAGAGAGCTCTTCTTGAGGCATTTCACTATGCAAGATTAGCGCCATCTACACTAAATAGACAGCCATGGAGATTTATAGTTGATGGAGGAGTTGTAGTTTTAGCTGTTAGAAAAGATGGGCATACTAGTTTATATGAAGAAAAAATTGATATAGGTATTGTTATGCTTTACTTTGCAGCAATAATAAGTGCAACTATGTTTGAATTGAAATGGAATTTAGGTACTCCAGATAAAGATTACAAAGTACCAGAAGATTATAAAATAGTTGGATATTGTAATATATAAGATAATTTAATACTGAATTTAACTACACTTAAATTAATTTTTATAAAAAGTTCAATAACATTATATCGTAAAATGTTATTGAACTTTTTTATTGTATAATATAACGTTCATATTTATTATAGCTATAAATTAAAAAAATACTTATGAATTTAAATTCTTACAATTTTGTGCATGAATAGAGAGGTATATTATTTTATTAGATTGTATAATTTGCTTGGAGGTAATATCAAATGGAATGGATAAATAAATTAAATCAAGCTATTACTTATATTGAAGATAATCTTGAAAGTGAAGTAGATTATGCAGAAGCAGCAAAAATCGCATGTTGTTCAACCTTTCATTTTCAAAGAATGTTTTCATATATCGCAGATGTACCACTATCTGAATATATTAGACGAAGACGTATGACTAAAGCTGCCTTTGAACTACAGAATAGTAACATTAAAATTTTAGAGCTATCAGAGAAATATGGTTATGATTCACCAACATCTTTTAATAGAGCTTTTCAAAATATACATAGTATTTCCCCATCAGCAGCTAGAGCAAAGGGTGTTGTTTTAAAAGCATACCCTAAGATGACATTGACTATTTATGTAAAAGGGAATGTAGAAATGCAATATCGTATTGTAGAAAAGAAAGGATTTCGTATTGTAGGCATAAAAGAAAGTATGAATATGGTTGTAGAAGAATGTTTTGATAAAATTCCTAAGTTGTGGGCTAAATCCATAAAAGATGGAACAATTGATAAGCTTTCAGAAATGATAAATAACGAACCTCAAGGATTGCTAGGAGTTAGTGTATGTACTAATGGTAAAGATTTAGATTACTATATTGCTACTTCAACAGATGAGCCTGTATTAGAAAACACTTATGAATACTCTATACCATCAGGTACATGGGCAGTATTTGAATGTGTATCTTCAATGCCAAATGCTTTGGCAATACAAGAATTGCAAAAAAGAATTATTACTGAGTGGTTACCAAGCTCTGGATATGTATATGCTAATTTGCCAGATATTGAACTTTATCCTAATGGTAATATCAATACTCCTAATTATACTACAGAAGTTTGGATTCCAATTAGAAAACAACATTAAAGTTAACGAATAATATAAGATTTTAAAATTACAGACTGAAAAAGGTCTGTTATTTTTTTGAATAAATGGAAAGTAGGCTTTACATAAGAGGGGAATAGTTGTATAATTATGGAAAGTAAACTTTACATTAATGAGATATTAAAGGAGAAAAATGTGAAAAATAGATTAGAAGAAATAAGAAAAAAGAGAGGTATAAGACAAGAAGAACTCGCATCTGCATTGCAAGTATCAAGACAAACTATAGGTTCATTAGAAAATGGTAGATATAATCCTTCTATCATACTAGCTTTTAAGATAGCAAGATATTTTGATATGAATATTGAAGAAATATTTATTTATGAGGAGGAGTGAAAATGAAAAAGAATAGATTATATGTTGGAATTGGATATTTTATTTTTGGAATTTTACTTGTTTTATTGGCTATGTTTACAGAGTTTTCATTTGAAGCTTTTATTTGGGGATTATCTGGAGCTGCTTTAGGACCTGGGGTATGTATGATTTTTCAATATATATATTGGAGTAAGCCAGAAAGAGCTGTAGAATATGAAGAAAAGGTAGAGAATCAAAGAATAGAGATGAATGATGAAAGAAGAATTATGTTACGTGATAAATCTGGACGTATTACTAACCAAATCATGTCTTATGTTTTCGTAATTCTTATATTTATTGTTTCTGTATTGAGTGTATTCTCTGTAATGGTAATAAGTAAGTGGGTTTTAATTGTTCTTGGATTGCTTATTTTATTTCAATTTATTTGTGGAGTCGTTGTATATAATAAGTTAGATAAAAAGTTGTAACACTAAATATGAAATTGGATAAAAGTAAATTAGTTTTAAACTTTATATTAGTAGATTAATTTATGAAATTGTATAACTTCTTAAAAGCCACAAGTATTACATATTGTGGCTTTTTTATATGGAACTCTATATATTTTTAAAGAGAAGTATTACAGTATTCTTACTTATGAGTGATTTTTAGAGATTCTAAAATAGATTAGTCTTCATATAAATCACCACTATTTTCTTTATTAAGAGTTCCTTCTAATTCAATCATTAGAAATTTTGTAAGTTTTTTAACTACAGGTCTATGTATTGTATTTTTAGGTACAATGATAAATTCTCCTTCTTTGACTTCTGTTGATACCTCTGGTGTTTCCAAATTAAATTCTCCTTCTATTACATAAAACAATTCATCTGATTTCTCATGAACATGAAAATCTAAGCTTCTGTTTTCTACTTGTACAACGCTTAATACATTATTGTTTATCTTTCCTAATTTTTTGTATACATACAGTTGTCCAATATTATTTACTTCTTCAATTATGTTAGTTTTTGATAACATTAAAATCTCCTTTAGGTTTTATTTTTGTTTGACTTTACTATACCTGTATGTTAACATCAATCTTATTATTTGTGAAATAGATTGATTTGATTATATTAATCTGATATTTAGATAGAATGGGAGAAATAGATATGGAATTAAAACATTTGAACACATTTTTAATACTTAGTAAAATTAAAAATTTTACTAAGACTGCTGAATATTTAAACTATGCACAATCAAATATTACAGCTCATATACAACAATTAGAAAGAGAATTGGATGTACGCCTCTTTGAACGTATTGGAAAAGGTGTAGCATTGACTAGAGAAGGTGAAAAGTTACTTCCATATGCTGAAAAGATGCTTTTATTATCATCAGATATAGAAAAAATGTATAAAGAGAAAGATAATTATGGTCGTATTGTTATTGGAGCATCAGAGTCTATTTGTATTTTTAAGTTACCTGAGATTATCAAAATATATAAAGAGAAATATCCAGATGTTGACCTTTTTATAAAAACTCTAGATTCTTCTGATTTTCTCCCTTTACTTGCTGATAATACTATTGACATAGCATTTATACTTGATTTACCTGTAAATGATAAATCTACTATTTCTGCATTAAGAAATAAGGAATCTATCTGTGTCTTATCAGTCCCAGAAGGTGATTTAGCCTTAAGAGAAAAGGTGTATGTTCAGGACTTTCAAAATGTTCCATTTATTTTGACAGGAAAGAGTTGTTGCTATCGAAGTATATTTGAGAAAGAGTTATCTGAATTATCTATAGTACCAAAAATAGTTCTTGAAACTGGAAGTATTCAGGTAATTAAACAAACAGTACTTAGTGGGCTTGGATTATGTCTTCTTCCAGAGCTTGCAGTGGAGAAGGAATTAAAAAAACATGAATTGGTTAAGATTCCATTTACTACAGACTATAATATTTTTTCACAATTAATCTACCATAAAGATAAGTGGTTGTCTAAGAATCTTTGTGATTTTATCTCTATTGTTAAAGAAACATACTAGATTATTTTAAACTTATTTATTAAGTCTCAACATCAAATTATGATGTCAAAAAATAAAAAAGCCCCTAATCTATTAAATAAATAGCTTTAGGAGTTCTTAATGGTGCCCGAGGCCGGACTCGAACCGGCACGGAGTATTAGTCCGGTGGATTTTGAGTCCACTGCGTCTACCAATTCCACCACTCGGGCATGTCATGTATATTATTATAGCAAAAAAATATATTGTTTGCAACATATTTAATTTTAATATACTATTATTATTATGGGAATATTAAATAACAGTATATTGGTATATAATATATATGTTAGAAAAATAGATAATTTTTAGGAGTGATATAATTTGGAAAAAAAATTAATTATAATAGATGGAAATTCAATAATAAATAGAGCTTTTTATGCTCTTCCAGAAATGAATAATAAAGAAGGTTTAAAGACCAATGCCATATATGGATTTACGACAATGTTGTTTAAAATGATTGATATATATGAACCAACACATATAAGTGTAGCTTTTGACAGGAAAGCACCTACATTTAGACATTTAGAATATAAAGAATATAAGGCTGGAAGAAAGGGAATGCCAGATGAATTGGCAGAGCAATTACAGCCATTAAAAGACCTTTTAGATAAATTTAAAATAAATAGATTAGAAATAGATGGTTATGAAGCAGATGATATTATAGGTACTGTTTCTAAAAAAGCAGAAGAGAATGGATATAAGGTATATATAGTAACTGGAGATAAAGATGCTATTCAACTTGCTTCTGATAATACAACTACCCTTATAACAAAAAAAGGAGTTGGAGAAGTAGAAGAATACAACTTTAATTCTGTTATTGAAAAGTACGAGATGACTCCAACACAGTTTATCGATTTAAAAGGTCTTATGGGAGATAAGTCAGATAATATACCTGGAGTACCTGGAATAGGTGAAAAAACAGGTATAAAGCTTATAAAAGAGTTCTCTAGTGTAGAGAACTTAATAGAGAATACAGATAAACTTAAAGGTAGTGTAAAAAAGAAAATAGAAGAAAATAAAGAACTTGCTATTCAAAGTAAAAGACTAGCAACTATTATAAGAGATGTACCAATAGAAGTAAATTTAGACAGTATGATTTTTGGTGATTATGATAAAGATGAGCTTTTAGATAAATTTAGATATTTTGGATTTACAAGTCTATTATCAAGATTAGTTGATTTAGTTGATTCAAATGATACTGAGCAAGTAGAAGAAAAAATAGAAATATTAAAATTAAAAGACATGGATAAATTTATAGATGAAGTGAATGAAAAAGGACAAGTTATTTTAAAAACTGTTAGAGGACAAGGTAATATACTTGAAAAAAATATAATATATATTTTTATAAGTGTAGATGGAGAAAAAATATATTATATAGATTCAGATGAAGTAACAAAATTAGATAGGATACTTTCAAATAGCGAAATTAAGAAATATGGATATAATCTAAAAGATGATTATATATCTCTAAAACCATATAATATAAACTTGGAAAATATGTATTTTGATATAACAATAGCTGAGTATTTAATAGATTCAACTTCATCTACTTCATATGATTGTAGTGCAATAGCCATGAAGTACTTATCAAAGAAGGTTAAATCAAAAGAAGAGTTGTTAGGAAAAGGAGTTAAATCTAAAAACTATGAGGATTTGGAATTTGAGGATTTAGCTGAGTACATGGGTCAAATAATATGTACAGTAAAAGAAACAGTTCCTATGATGGAAAGAAGTCTAATAGATATGAGTATGGATGGTCTTTTTTATCATGTAGAGATGCCTTTAGTAGAAGTTTTAGGACATATGGAATATGAAGGCATAAAAGTAGATAAAAGTATCTTGGATGAATTAAGTATTGAGTTTAAAGAAATAATAGCTACTTTAGAAAAGGAAATTTATGAATTATCTGGAGAGCCATTTAATATAAATTCACCAAAGCAACTAGGTGTTATATTATTTGAAAAATTAGAGCTTCCAATAATCAAAAAAACTAAGACTGGATACTCTACTAATGCGGATGTTCTAGAAAAATTAAGAGATAAACATCCAATAATAGATAAGATAACAGAGTATAGACAAATAGTAAAGCTGAACTCTACTTATGTTGAAGGGCTTTTAAATATAATAAATCCAGAAAGTAATAGAATTCATTCATCATTTAATCAAACAATAACAACTACAGGAAGAATTTCATCTACAGAACCAAATCTTCAAAATATACCTATAAAAATGGAAATGGGTAGAAAAATAAGAAAAGTGTTCATTGCAGATGATAATTGTAAGTTGGTTGATGCCGATTACTCACAGGTAGAACTTAGGGTTCTTGCACATATGAGTCAAGATGAAAATATGATAGAAGCATTTAAACACAATGAAGATATTCATACTAAAACGGCTTCACAAGTTTTCAATGTTCCTATGGAGGATGTCACTAGTGAATTGAGAGGTGCAGCTAAGGCTGTAAACTTTGGTATTATATATGGTAAAAGTGATTTTGGATTAGCTGATGATTTAAATATACCTGTTCCAAAAGCAAAAGAGTACATCGAAAGTTATTTTGCTAAATACCATAAAATAAAAGAGTTTATGGATATGACAATAGAAAAAGCTAGTGAAGATGGATATGCTGTAACAATTTTGAACAGAAGAAGATATATACCAGAAATAAAATCAAGTAATTTTATGGAGAGAAATAGAGGAAAGAGATTTGCGATGAATGCACCAATACAGGGAAGTGCAGCAGATATAATAAAAATTGCAATGATAAATGTTCATAAAAAGCTGGAAGATAACAATTTGAAGTCAAAACTTATACTACAAGTTCACGATGAATTGATAGTTGAAGCAATTGATGATGAAATAGAGATAGTTAAAAAGATAGTAAAAGAAGAAATGGAAAATGCTGTAAGTATGGATGTTCACTTAGATGTAGATTTAAATGTCGGTAGTTCTTGGTATGAGACAAAGTAGGTGATTTTATGTTGATATTAGGACTTACAGGAGGAATAGGCTGTGGAAAAAGCAGCCTATCAAATATATTCAGAAATCTTAATATTTCTATAGTGGATGCAGATATTATATCCAGAAAAATATTTGAAGATAAGATATTATTAAAAAAAGTATTTGATTGTTTTGGACAAAATATAAAAAATGATGATGGAACATTAAATAGAAAAGCTCTTGGAAGAATAGTTTTTAATGATGAAGAAAAGCTTAGAGAACTAAACAATTTGACTCATCCACGAATAAGAGAAAAAATAATGAGTGAAATAGATGAAGTAAGAAAAAGAGGCGAAAGTATAGTAATTTTAGATGCAGCTATATTGGTAGAAAGTGGCTTTTTAGAGATGATTGACAAGCTATTAGTAGTTACTTGTAAACAAGACGTGCAAATTAGCAGAATAAAGAACAGAGACAATTGTAGTGAGCAAGAAGCAATTAGTAGGATAAATTCACAAATGAGTCAGGAAGAAAAATCCAAATATGGTGATTATATAATAGATAATTCGGGAACAATAACTGAATTAGAAAGTAAAGCACACAAATTTATTGAGTACATGAAGGAGAATTGGCGTGAATAGTAAGAAAGTATTGGTTCTATCTATTTTTATAATCTTATTTGGAGCACTATTAATGGAAAGCAAAGTAATACATAAATTTTTATATCCAAAAAAATATTCAGAATATGTAGAAAAATATTCTAAGGAATTTAATTTAGATGAAAATATAGTTTACAGTGTTATAAAAGCTGAAAGTAAGTTTAATAGTTCTGCTGTTTCAAAAAAAGAAGCAAAGGGTTTAATGCAACTGTTAGACATAACTAGGGATTGGGGAGCAGATGAACTAAAGTTAAATAATGTTGATATTTTTGACCCAGAGACTAATATAAGGCTTGGTTGTTGGTACTTAAATAAATTATATAAAGAATTTGGTAAATTAGATTTAGTAATAGCTGCATATAATGGTGGTTCTGGTAATGTGAAAAAGTGGTTAGAAAATAATGAATATAGTAAAGATGGAGAAAATCTACATGATATACCTTTTGAGCAAACTTCAAAGTATGTAGAAAAAGTTAAAAATAATTATAAACATTATAATAAGATATATGGCAAGAAAGGAAAAAACTAATGAAGAGAATAAAAGTCTTAACAGTTGTTTTAGCTATAACTCTTATGGTAGTTGGTTGTAGTAATACTAAAACAAAACAAAGTAGTAGCGATTCAAGTTTGAAAAGTCAAAGTTCTATAGATGCTAAGTATATAAACTTAACAATGGTAACTCCAAAAACTATAAATCCTATAACTAATGCTGATAAGTCTGTTGGTTATATAATGAATTTAGTTTATGATGGTTTATTTACTATAGATGAGAACTATAATGTAACTCCTCAACTAGTTAAAGAATACAATATAGCTCAAGATGGAATGAGTATAGATATAAAGTTAAAAGATGCAAAGTGGCATGATGGAAAAGCTGTTACTTCAAATGATGTAAATTATACTATTGGTTTAATTCAAAAAAGCGCAGATAGTCCATACAATGAATTTACTAAAAACATAGCTTCAGTGAATATTAAATCAGACAAAGATTTTACAATAAAATTTAAAGCTAGATATGCTTTCTCTATTGATAGCTTAATTTTTCCAATAGTATCTCAAAATCATTTAGATTCAAAAGATGCAAATGATAAAAATAATAATATGATAGGAAATGGGAAATATAAAATAGAATCATATACAGAAAGAGAAGGAATGGTTTTATCTGTAAATAAAGATTACTATGAAGAAGTTCCAAAGACCATGAAGAATATAAAAGTGGGTATGGTTCCTAATGAAGATGCAAGAACATCTATGGTTATGGCTCTTGATAGTGATATAACTAATGTTACATTGAATGATTTGAGTAAGTTTCAAGAGAAAGAGTTTAATATAACAAAATATCAAGGTAGAGATTATGAATGTATATTATTTAATTATAATAATTCTTTTTTCAAAGATGTTAATTTCAGAAAAGCAATTGCACATTCTATAAATAAAGATAGAATTATTAGTGAGGGATATATGGATGATGCTACTTCAGTGAATTTTCCACTTAATTCAAAATCAAAATACTATAATAGTGAAATGAAAGCTTTAGAATTCAATAAAGATAAAGCAATAGAGTATCTTAATAAAGTAGAATATGCAAATATAAATTCAGTAAATTCAAATGATAGTAAAGTAGATAAAAAGCAAAAAAAATCAACTAAAAAGAACACAAAGAAACTTACTCCTGAAGAAGAAGCAAAGGCTAAAAAAGAGGAAGAGGAAAGAGTTAAAAAAGAAGCTGAAGATAAAAAAAATAGAGAAAAAGAAGAAGTAAAGAAAAAGCTCTCTGAAATGAATTTAAAAATTATAGTAAATAGAGATAATAGTGAAAGATTAAAAACTGCAAATATAATAAGTGAAAACTTAAAGGCTATAGGAATAAACAATACAATAAACCAGTTATCAGATAAAGACATGGAAAATGCTCTTAATTCTAAAAACTACGATTTAGCATTAGTTGGATGGAAACTATCAAGTATACCAGATGCAAGTAGCATTATAGCAAGTAGTGGATATACTGATGATAAGCTAAATGGATATATGTCTGCACTTACAAGTTCTATATCTGAAATTGAAACAAAGAAAGCATACAAAGATGTACAGACATATGTAACAGATAACGCAACATTTATAAGTTTAGCTATTAGAAATAACTACATTGTAAGTAATAGTAGATTAAAAGGTAAAATTACTCCAAATGATTTTGATGTATATGAGGGAATATCTAATCTAGATATAAAGTCTAGTGAATCAAATTAAATGATTAATTGGTATTTAAAAAGTCAAAGCTATATGATAAAATACCCTTATAGGGTATAAGGAGGTAATTAAATGAAAAAGAAACTATTAGTAGAAGGTATGAGTTGTGGTCATTGTGTAAATCATCTTAAAACTGCATTAACAGAAGATATAGATGGAGTTGAAGTTTTAGATGTAGATTTAGAAAACAAATGTGCATCTGTAGATATGAAAGATGATGTATCAACTGAAAAATTAAAAGATGTAATAGCAGAACTAGGGTTTGAACTAAAAGGAATTGAATAGAAAACAATAAACTAAAAAAAGACCTCTATTGGGGGAGTAATAGAGGTCTAAAAATGGGGGAGATTGAGTATGTTTGATTTTACATTACTATTATCTCCCCCTTTAAATTAATATATACATAAAAAGTAAAAAATTTTTGTAATTACTCACATTTCTTAATTATTTTGAATATACTATAAATAGTTAAGGGAGGGAGTATCATGGAATCTAGGGGATATAAAGAGGATTTAAAAAAAATGATACTTGATATGGCCCACAAAGAACTTGAAAGTTATGTATCACAAAAAGGAGCAAAAAAATACTTTGAGGGCAATTTAGATAAGATTATCAATAATAACATAAAAAAATTTAATCAAAGTATTGGTCTTAATAGAGTATATTTAAAAATGTTGAAAAAGTGTGCATATCAAGAAAGTGTAAATTCGATATCAAGAACCATAAAGAAGGAAACTTTATTTAAATCAAAAAAAGAACTATTTGCTTTTTCAGAGTACTTAAAGCTTGATATTAACAAGAGACTTTCATATAATCAGATTTTAAGAAAAATATCAAGATATATATACTATAATAGAAGTTCATATGCTCAAAAGTATGTTGCTTTTAAAAGAGGAGATGAAGAATATCTTTTAGAACCTGAAAAGATAAAAGATGAATTAATAGCAAGTTATAGGTCAAAAACTAGGGAAGATATGAAATCTATAGCAAAACTTTTGGATATACAAGTAGAAGATGATTATAATGCTGAAGACATTAGAAAAAAAGTAATAAACTATATTATTAAAGAAAAGATTAAGAATTAAAGTTTTAATTTGTTTAGCTATAATTAAATGGGGCAAAGTAATTATTATAAGAATTTTAAATAATAAGTTCTATCAATTTACATGATTAAGTATAACTTGATTATAATTCTTCTGTGGATTTGATAGAACTTATTCTTTTTTTGACATATTATCTTAAATAATTTACTGCTATTTAGGAATTACACAGCATTATTCAAATTTTTAACTTAATGTGATTTAAATAAATTTATAATAATGATATAATATAAAAAAAATAAAAATTGGAGGGTGATTTAAAAATGAAGTTTAATTTTTGCCATAACAATTTCAATGTTACTGACTTAGAAAAAAGTTTGAATTTTTATAATAAAGCTTTAGGACTGAAAGAAGTAAAGCGTAAAGAAGCAGAAGATGGTAGTTTTATATTAGTTTATTTAGGGGATGGCATTACTAGTCATACATTAGAATTAACTTGGCTTAGAGATTGGGATGGAGCATATAATTTAGGAGATAATGAATTCCATTTAGCTTTAGAAGTTGATGAGTTTGATAAGGCAAAAAAACTTCATAAAGATTTGGACTGTATATGTTTCGAAAATGAAAATATGGGAATTTATTTTATAGCAGACCCAGATAATTATTGGATTGAAATACTTCCTAAAAATTATTAATTTTAAGGAAATATTTATAATTTCTTTACAATTAATAATATTATAAGTTATCATTAAATTATAGGTACTAAAAATGGATAATAATGTTATGACTTTATATTTATAAAAATTTGTTGGGGGGAGTGATAGTAGTGAAGAAAGCTATAGCAGCTTTAGGAATTGGAGCGGTAGCAGTATCAGTTAGTTCCATAAATGCAAGTGCTCTTGAAAAAGGAGTAGTAACGGCAAGTGCTTTGAATATAAGAAGTGGGCCAAGCGCTGATTGCGATAAAGTAGCAAAATTATACAAAGGAAAAGCTGTAGAGATTTTAGAAAAATCTAATGGATGGTATAAAGTAAGGGTATCAAATTCTGTTGTTGGATGGGGAAGTGCAAAATACATATCGACTAGTGGTTCATCTGAAAGTACATCAAATCAAAGTAACTCAACTTCAAGTGGGACAGCTATAAGTGGTAATGGTAAGATTAATGTGAGTTCGAGATTGAATATAAGAAGTGGCGCGGGTACTAACTATTCATTAGTTGGTAAAGCAAATAATGGAGATGTAGTAAAGCTATTAGAACAAAGTAATGGATGGTATAAAATAAAATTATCAAATGGTGTTACTGGATGGGCTAGTAGCCAATATATATCAAAAACATCAGAAGATGTTGGGACAAATAATTCTAATTCAAACAGTTCTAATTCAAATAGTACTAATAATTCTGATAAAAAACCATCTAGTGAAGAGTCAATTGATGGAAAAAATGGTAAGGTAACATCTACTGTAAGCTTAAATGTAAGAAGTGGACCTGGGACAAGCTATTCTATAATAGGAAAATTAAATGGTGGAGATATTGTTGAATTAAAAGCTAAGAGTAGTGGTTGGTATAAAGTAAAATTATCAAATGGGACAACTGGATGGGTAAGTGCTAGTTATATTTCTGAGACTAATGAAGGTACAAAAGAAAATTCTAGTTCATCATCTAATCAGAATTCTCAATCTAATAGTAATTCTAATTCATCATTTAATGGAAATTCAGATAAATCTACAGCAAAGGGTTCAACAATAGTAGACTTTGCATATACTCTTATTGGAATTCCATATCAGTGGGGTGCATCAGGCCCTGATAAATTTGACTGCTCTGGATTTACACAGTATGTTTTCAAAAACTCTGTAGGTGTTTCTATTCCGAGAGTTTCTAGAGAACAAGCTAAGTCTGGAAGCTCAGTTTCTATGGGAAATTATGCACCAGGAGATTTAGTTTACTTTGATACTGATGGAGATGGAGCGACTAATCATGTAGGTATATATGTAGGTAATAGTAAGTTTATCCATTGTAGTGGTACTCAGACCAATCCTAATAAGGTTAAGGTGGATAATTTAACTAGTTCATATTGGTCTAAAGCATTACTTGGCGCAAGAAGACTCGCTTAACAAATATAGTTTCTTATTAAAAAATTAGAATAAATAATTATTTCTATTCATAAATTGTGACTCTTAAAAATATACTTTATTAATAATATAATTTTTGGGAGGGACAAACTAATGAATAGAAGAAAAACGATATACAGAGGATTTAATAATAATAGACATAAAATTGATTTACGTAAGTATGTTATAACTATTGCTTGCCTGTGTCTGATTGGCTATTATTCTTATACAAAAATAAAAGATAGCAAGGTACTTGAATATGTATCAGCTAAAATACCATTTCTAAATCATTCATCAGATATAACTTATAAAGATATATCTGATGAATTAAATTCAATAAAAAATGGAAAGAAATCTAAATCACAGACCAATTCAGAAGATAAAGAAGAAACTAATCCAGAAAAAACAGTAAATAATACTAAAGAAGCAGAAGAAGTAAAATTAGCTACTATAGAGGGATGGGATATGTATACTATTCAAGTTGCAGCAATAGATAATAATGATGACTTGAAAAAAATACAAACATCATTAGTTAGTAGTGATATACCTTTTTCAGTTATGGAGAAGGATGGTGTGAAAAAAATACAGACATATTCTTCATTTGATGAAAATGAGGTTAGAAAGCATATAAACAATGTAAGAAAGGTATTTCCAGATGCATTTTTGTCACATTTAGATGCCCCAATGTTGTCTCTAGAATACACAAGTAATTACGCTTATATAGAGAGTATATCTAATGAATTAAATAAATTAATAACAAACTTTAAAGAAGAATCAAGTTTTTGGTCAAATGATGAAAATAATGTGGATATGAAAAAATATAATACTATTTTGACAAATAGAAAGGCAATATCACAAAATATATCAAAAGAAGCTGAAAAGATTGATTATTCTGAAATGCGTTTATTTAAAGATAATTTGATTGATTATGTAAAGAATGTAAATGAAAAAATTGATACAGCTTCAAAAGCTGCAAATGAAGAAAAATATAGTGTGAGTAAAAGTCTACTTTTATCATCTATGCAAGAGTACTCTCTGTTTATAAATTCTATAAAATAAAATACAGAAAATTTAGACTTTAGAAAGCTATATGAAAAGGATTGTTTAATTAAGCAATCCTTTTCCTCATTTTGACTTAATATAAAGATATTGATTTATAAAATAAATTATAAAAATAGGGATATTTTTTTAACAATTGTTAAGGTTTTTTAATATATATAGTATACTTATAGAAGGCAGAAAAAATGTTTTTTTATAGATAAGGGGGTAAAACAATGAAACTCTTAACTTTTAAGGGAGGGATACATCCTCCATATAGAAAAGAGTACTCTAACACAAAGGCACTTGAAAAAGCTCAAGCTCCAAAGATAGTTTACATTCCTCTTCAACAACATATAGGGGCACCAGCTAAACCTATTGTTGAAGTTGGTGATGAAGTAAAGTTTGGGCAAAAAATAGGTGAACAACAAGGTTTCGTTTCATGTAACGTTCATTCTTCAGTATCAGGAAAAGTTATTGCTATTGAACAACATGAAGTACCTGGTGGTTCAGCTCAATGTGTAGTTATCGAAAACGACTTTAAGGAAGAATTACATGAAAGTGTTCAACCAAAAGGTCAGTTAGAGGATTTGAGCAAAGAAGATATAGTAGGTATTATAAAAGAGGCAGGAATAGTAGGTATGGGTGGAGCTACATTCCCTAACCATGTAAAAGTATCTCCTCCACCAGATAGTAAAGCAGAAGTAGTTATATTAAATGGAGCAGAGTGTGAGCCATATTTAACTGCAGACCACAGATTAATGCTTGAAAATCCAGAAGATGTTGTGTTTGGTTTAAGAGCATTAATGAAGGTATTAGATGTTAAAAAAGGATTTATAGGAATTGAAACAAATAAACCAGATGCTATAGAAGCAATTCAAAATGTAGCTAAAGATTATAGTGAAATCGAAGTTGTTGGTCTTCAAGTGAAATATCCACAAGGAGCAGAAAAACAACTTATTTATGCGTGTACAGGCAAAGAAGTTCCATCTGGTGGATTACCAATAGCAGCAGGAGCAGTTGTTGACAACGTTGCCACAGCAGCTCAAATAGCTAAATCTATTAAAACAGGTATGCCTTTGGTAGAAAGAATTACTACAATAACAGGTAGCTGTATCAAAGAACCTAAAAACTTAATAACAAAAGTTGGGACATTGGTTTCAGAAATAATAGAACAATGTGGTGGATTTAAGGAAGATAAGAAGGTTGGTAAACTTATAATGGGTGGACCTATGATGGGTATGACTCAATATACTACTGAAATAGCAACTAATAAAGGTTCTTCAGGAATTTTATGTTTGGATGAAGAAGAATCACGCACTCCAGATATTCAAAACTGTTTAAGATGTGGAAGATGTACAGATGTATGTCCATCATTCTTACAACCACTTTATATAAGTGCATATTCTTTAAAAGATGATTATGACACAGCTGAATATCATAGAGCGATGGATTGTATAGAATGTGGGTCTTGTTCATTTATTTGTCCAGCAAGAAGACCATTACTTCAATCTATAAGATCAGCAAAGAGAGAAATAGGAGCAAAGAGAAGAAAGCAAGCTGCTCAGAAATAAAGAAAGTTAAGGGGGAAAAACGATGGAAAATAAGTTGATAGTATCATCTTCTCCTCATGTGAGAAGTAATGAAGATACTTCATATATAATGAAACAAGTTATTATAGCACTCCTTCCAGCAGCAGTAGCAGGAGTATACTTCTTTAGACTTAATGCTTTGAGTGCTATGTTTTTTTGTATACTTGGTACAGTAGGTACTGAATTTTTATATCAAAAACTTATGAAGCAAAAAAGTACTATAGGAGATTTTTCAGCTGTTGTAACAGGATTATTATTAGCATTTAACGTACCTGCATCACTTCCTTGGTGGATGTGTCTAGTAGGAGGAATATTTGCAATATTAGTAGTTAAAATGGTATTTGGTGGAATAGGATGTAACTTTGTCAATCCAGCACTTGCTGCAAGAGCATTTTTATTGGCATCATTCCCAGTTGCAATGACTGCTTGGACTCAACCAGGTGTTAACTGGATAGGTAAAAACTTAGATGCAGTTAGTACAGCAACTCCATTGAGCTTTTTGAAAAATGGAGCAGCAGGATTAGCAGACCTTTCTAGCAATGGAATTAGTCTCGCTGATATGATGATTGGTAATATTGGTGGATGTATAGGTGAAACATCAGCAATATTATTATTATTAGGTGGAGTATACCTAATGTATAAAGGCATAATAAATTATGTTATACCAGTATTTTACATAGCAACTGTATTTATATTAACATTCCTTTTAGGTGGATTTAATATAAATTTCGCAATATATCAACTGTTTGCTGGAGGTCTTATGTTAGGTGGATTCTTCATGCTTACGGATTATACAACTTCGCCTATGACTAAGAAAGGTCAAATAATATACGCTGTATTAGCTGGTCTTATAACAACTGTTATAAGAATGTATGGTGGATATCCAGAAGGTGTATCTTACTCAATACTACTAGTAAACTGTCTTGCTCCACTTATAGATAAGTTTGTTAGAAATAGAGTGTTTGGGGAGGTGGCTAAATAATGAATAGTATTGTAAGACTAGGTGGGACTTTACTTGCTATAAGTGCTATAGCCGCATTAGCACTTGGAGCTACAAATCAAGTTACAGCTCCAGTAATAGAACAAAGAAATATACAAGCAAATAATGAACTTAGAAAAGCAGTACTTCCAGAAGCAAAAGAGTTCAAAGAAATGAAAGAAAGTACTTATAAAAACCTTGGAGATGGACTTATAGCTGAGGTATATGAAGGTCTTGATGGTTCTGAAGTAGTGGGATATACTTTAAAAGCTAAACCAAGTGGTTATGGTGGAGAAATTGAAGTTATGGTAGGTATATCATCTGAAGGTCAAGTTACAGGTGTTGATATTGGTAATATGACAGAGACAGCAGGGCTTGGAGCAAAAGCTAAAGATGATGCATTTAAAGGTCAATATAAAGGAAAAACTGCTGAACCTCTTGAAGTAGCAAAAGGTAGTACAACAGCAGACAATCAAATACTAGCAATATCAGGTGCAACTATTACGTCTACAGCAGTTACTACAGGAGTAAATGCGGCTATAGATGTTTTCAATAGTGCTCTTAATAAATAAGGAGGGTTAATTATGAATTTAGCTAAAGTATTTAAAAATGGGCTAATAGATGAGAACCCAACATTTGTGCAAGTTATAGGTATGTGTCCAACACTAGCCGTTACAACTTCAGCAATAAATGGAATCGGTATGGGTCTTTCAACAGCAGCAGTTTTAATATGTGCAAATTTAGTTATATCATTACTAAGAAAAATCACACCAGATAAGATAAGAATACCTATATTTGTAGTAATTATAGCTACATTTGTTACAATAGTAGGAATGGTTTTAAAAGCATATGTTCCTGCTCTTGATAAGGCTCTTGGTATATATATACCATTAATAGTTGTTAACTGTTTAATACTAGCTCGTGCAGAAAGTTTTGCTTTTAAAACTGGTCCACTAGCTTCAATTGTTGATGGTGTAGGTCAAGGTCTTGGATTTACTGTTGCTCTTACAATAATAGGAGCAGTAAGAGAATTACTTGGAAATGGTAGTTTATTTGGATTGACTCTATTTGGAGCATCTTTCCAACCAGTATTAATATTTATATTACCACCAGGTGCATTCTTAACATTAGGATTCTTATTTGCAGGATTTAATAAATTAAGAAGTAAAAAAGCGTAGTGGAGGTGTAATAAATGAATTTAATACTTTTATTTTTAAGTATCGTTCTTGTTAATAACGTTATAACATCTCAGTTCTTAGGTATATGTCCTTTCTTAGGAGTTTCTAAGAAAGTTGATACAGCAGTAGGGATGGGAGTTGCAGTTACATTCGTTTTAACTCTAGCTTCAATTATAACTTATTTTATACAGATTTTATTAGTGAAAACTGGAACTGAATTTTTACAAACAATAGCTTTCATATTAGTTATAGCTTCTATAGTTCAGTTCGTTGAAATGGTAATTCAAAAGATGAGTCCATCTTTATATCAAGCATTAGGAGTTTATTTACCTCTTATAACTACAAACTGTGCAGTTCTTGGTATAGCTCTAGTTAATGTTCAAAAAAGTTATAACTTAGTAGAAACAATAATAAACGGATTTGGTGCCGGAGCTGGATTTACTTTAGCAATAGTAATATTCGCAGGTATAAGAGAAAGACTAGAATTAGCTGATATACCAGAAGCGTTTAAAGGTTTCCCTATAACACTTATATCAGCAAGTTTAATGTCAATAGCTTTCTTAGGATTTACAGGACTTATAAAGCTATAAAAAAGAGGGGTGAAAATAGTGATACTTACAGCTGTATTAGTTTTAGGAGTTATGGGCTTAATCTTCGGGATAGTGCTAGATTTCGCATCTAAAAAGTTTGCTGTAGAAGTGGACGAGAGAGTCGAAGCTATACTAGGAGTACTTCCAGGAGCTAACTGTGGAGGTTGTGGATTTCCAGGTTGTGGAGGTCTTGCAAGTGCAATAGTTGAAGGAAAAGCACCAGTTAATGGCTGCCCTGTAGGTGGAGCAGATGTTGGTGCAAAAGTAGGAGAAATAATGGGAGTAAGTGCTGAAGCAGGTGAAAAACAAGTAGCAAAAGTTATTTGTAAAGGAACTTGCTCAAGTGCAAAAGATAAATATGAGTACGAAGGAATATCAGATTGTAGAGCAGCGAATGTTTTAAATTCAGGAGCTAAAATGTGTAAATTTGGATGTTTAGGTCTTGGAACATGTAAGGCTGCTTGTAAATTTGATGCTATCTCTATAGTTGATGGAGTAGCAGTAATAGATGAAGAAAAATGTGTAAATTGTGGAAAATGTAAAGAAGTTTGCCCTAAGGGTATAATAATTACAAAACCAGAAAGTCAAGAAGTAGTTGTAGAATGTAACAGCAAGGAATTCGGTAAAGCTGTTAAGGAAAAATGTACTGCTGGATGTATTGGTTGTGGAATGTGTGTTAAAGCTTGTAAATTTGATGCTATAGTATTTGAAAATAAAATAGCTAAGATAGACCCTGGCAAGTGTGTAGGCTGTATGGAATGTGTGGCAAAATGCCCTACAAAAGTAATATCAGGTGATATAACTAAGAAAAAGAAAGTTACTATTGACCAAGAACTTTGCGTTGGATGTACAGTATGCAAAAAACAATGCAAATTTGATGCAATAGAAGGAGAATTAAAAGAAAAACATAAGGTAGATGCTGATAAATGTGTAGGATGCCATTTATGTATGGAAAAATGTCCAAAGAAAGCTATTAAAATTTTGTAATATGGACAAAATAAAGATATGGAATAATTTCCATATCTCTAATGAGTACATAAAACAGAGGTATGGAATAATTTCCATACCTCTATTTTATGTATATTTATTCTATTGGTAATAAATATAACAATAGTGTAACAAAAAAGGTTCGACATTTCTGTTGAATTTTTTACAATATAGTGATAGACTAAATAGGTACAAATTACGTACAAACGAGGTGAATAAATGAATATAATCTTGGCATCAGCCTCTCCAAGAAGGAAAGAAATTCTAGAGAATACAAATGTAATATTTGATATAATTAAAAGTGAAATTGATGAGATTATATTGGAAGGTGAAGCACCAAAACATTTAGTTATGAGATTGGCTTTTGAAAAAAGCATGTCTGTAGCATCTGAACATAATGAAGATGTTGTTATTGGAGCTGATACAGTTGTTGTTTTAGACAATGCTATTTTAGGAAAACCTAAAGATGAGTCTTGTGCAAGAGATATGCTAAAAAGACTATCTGGAAGAGAGCATCAAGTCATAACAGGTATTAGCTTAATAAACTTGTGCGAAGATAAGAAAATAATTGACTATGTAATCAGCAATGTAAGATTTAAAACGTTATCAGAGCAGGATATTGAGGATTATCTGAGAACTAAAGAGTCATTTGACAAAGCAGGAGCTTATGGCATACAAGGCTATGGAGCTTTGCTAGTTGAAGAAATTAAAGGAGACTATTTTAATATAGTTGGACTTCCAATTTCAAAGTTAGGTGACTTATTAAAAAAACATTTTAATATAAATCTTTTTTACGGAGTGTGATTTATCTGAAAAGGTCATTTAATTCAACCATTAAGGTAAAAGAAATGGCACCAGAGGAAAGGCCCAGAGAAAAGATGCTTGCTGAAGGAGTAAAGAGCTTATCAAATACTGAATTGTTGGCTATACTTTTAAGAACTGGTAATAAAAGCAAAAATGCTATTGAGTTAGCCAACTATATAATAAATAGAGATATTCAGGGTATTCGACATTTAGAAGATATGACAATAGAGGAGCTGTGTAATATAGATGGAATTGGGTTATCAAAATCAACCCAAATTAAAGCAGCTTTAGAACTAGGCTCTAGAATAGCCAGTTTTAAACCTATGAAGTATAAAATAAAAAATCCTTGGGATATACAGAAATATTATATGGATAGCCTGAGGTATTTAAAAAAAGAGGTTTTTAAAGCGGTTCTTTTAAACACAAAAAATGAGATAATATCTGATGTAGATATATCCGTAGGGACTTTAAGTTCGTCGTTAGTCCATCCTAGAGAGGTTTTTAAAGAAGCTATAAGGAGAAGTGCAAGCAAAATAATAGTAATGCATAATCACCCTTCAGGAAGTGTGGAACCATCAAGTGAAGATAAGAATATCACATCAAGACTTATTAAATGTGGAGAAATAATTGGAATAGAAATAATTGACCATATAATTATTGGAGATGGATTATACTTTAGCTTTAAAGAAAATATGATAATTTGACTTTATATGTGATAAAATAGTAGGAGAGTGTTTTTAACATGATTCTTAATAGTAGGAAGGAGTAAAATCATGGCTAAGGAAAAAAAGAAAGAGAAAAAAGGTTTTTTTAGTTTTAATAAGATGACAAAGGATATGGGAATAGATTTAGGGACTGCAAATACATTAGTTTACATAAAAGGACAAGGTATTGTTGTTAGAGAACCATCAGTTGTCGCAATAAGAGATGACAGTAAGGAAGTTTTAGCAGTAGGTGAAGAAGCTAAAAAAATGATAGGTAGAACACCAGGAAATATAGTAGCTATAAGACCAATGAAAGATGGTGTAATAGCTGATTTTGATATAACTCAATCAATGATTAGTTATTTCATACAAAAAGCAGCTGATAAAAAAGGTGTTGTGAGTCCAAGAATAGCTATATGTGTTCCTTTTGGAGTTACAGAAGTAGAAAAGAGAGCTATAGAAGAAGCTGCAAGACAAGCTGGAGCTAAAGATGCATTCCTTATAGAAGAGCCAATGGCAGCAGCTATAGGAGCAGGATTAAAAGTTGAGGAACCAGAAGGTAATATGGTAGTTGATATTGGTGGAGGTACCTCAGAAATAGCTGTAATATCTTTAGGAGGAATCGTTACTGCTAAATCTATAAGAATTGGTGGAGACGAGTTTGATGAGTCTATAGTTGCTTATGTAAAAAAAGAATACAATCTTATGATAGGTGAGAGAACTGCTGAAAATGTTAAGATTAGCATAGGTTCTACATTTAAAGATGATGAAGAAATAAACATGCAAATAAGAGGTAGAGATTTAATTTCAGGGTTACCTAAGACAATAGAAATATGTTCTACAGAAGTTAGAGAAGCTTTAAAAGAACCTGTAAGTTCAATAGTAGACGCAATAAAATCTACACTAGAAAAAACTCCACCAGAATTAGCATCAGATATAATGGAAAACGGAATAATGCTAACAGGAGGAGGAGCTTTGCTTAGAGGTCTTGATAAACTTATTACACAAGAAACTGGAATGTCTGTGCAAATAGCAGAAACACCTCTTGATTGTGTTGCACTTGGAACAGGAAAATCTGTTGAAGACCAAGAAATCTTTGAAAAAGTATTAATGATGAATGCTAAAAATTAGAAGTTGGTGATGGCCTTGAGATTTGACAAGAATAAAAATGATAAAAAAAGGATTAATGTTAAAGTGATAGCAACGGGCGTAGTTGCTATCACTTTAATTGGAATTGTGGGTATATCAATTGGTAAGTTTTCTAGTGGGAGTCCAGTAAATTTAGGAGTAGCTTCGGATGCTATTACAAGTGTAGGAAAAGGAATAAATGATGGATTTTCTTTTATCAAAAATGGATTTAAAGATATATCTAACTTTAAAGAAAATTCTAAAAAGGTAAAAAATTTAGAAGCAGAAAATGAGAAACTTAAAAAGAATATGATAGCTTTAAATACTAAATTAGATAAAACAGAATCGTTAGAAGAGTTAAAAAAGACACTTAATTTTGTAGAAGAAAAATATAAAGCAACAAGTATTTCAACAAGTGTTGTCAGTAAAAATGATGGAAACTGGTATGAGAGTTTTGTCATAGGTGCAGGAAAAAATTCAGGTGTAAAAAAAGAAAGTATAGTTATGAATGGTAGTGGATTAGTTGGTGTAGTTTATGAGGTTTCAAACAATTATAGCAAGGCAATTTCACTATTGGATTCTAAGGCGTCTGTAAGTTTTAAACTAGCAAAGGATGCTAAGGCTAAAGGAACAATTACTCAAAATACTACTTTGGATAATAAAGATAGTTATAATAGTAAAGGATATTTACAAGGTTATATGTTTGACTCATCATACAATGTAATTCAAGGAGATATAATAACAACATCAGGTCTTGGATTCTTCCCAGAGGGGATACCAATCGGTGAGGTTGAAAAAGTAGTTGATGATAAAGACAAGTCACTAAAATATGTAGTTGTAAAACCTTATGTTGATTTTAAGAATATAGATGACGTTGTAGTCATAGAACCAAGAAATATAGGATAAAGGGGATAAAAACAATGAAAAAAGTTTTACTTTGTCTGTTGGGGATTGTGCTTATGACTATAGAAAATAGTATAACAAATTATATAGATATTTTTGGCATAAGTTTTAATCTAGTTCTTATATATGTGACTATAATTTCTCTTTATTTGGATGAACTAGAGGGTGGAATTATAGCAGCTATAATAGGGCTTATTAAAGACATAACCGTTGGTGGAATTTTTGGTGTAAATGCTCTAGTTTTGTTTGTTATTGCATATGCAATCGGACACATGAGAGACCAGCTATATAAAGGTAGCTATATTATTACTTTCGTTTTGATTTTTATAGGAAGTTTAATTGATTCAATTGTCAATATAGGTACATCTAGTATAATCTATCAAAGCTATAGCATATCAACACTTTTTGTAAAAGGTCTACTAGTAGCACCAATAGTGAATAGTTTAATTGGTTTAGTAATATATCGCTTATCTAAAAGAGCAGTTTTAAAACTTAAAGAAGATTAGTTGGTGAGTTCATGGAAGAAAATAAACAGGTTGATAGACTAAAAATAATTAAAATAGTCATAAGTGTGGTATTTTTAGCTATTTTAGTAAAAATAATCTACATGACTACATTTAAATATGAATTTTACAATGAGTTAGCTGAAAATAAAACATATAAGAAGTTGGCAATAGAAGCTCCAAGAGGAGAAATAAAAGATAGATATGGAAGATTGTTAGCAGGAAATAAAAACTTATTTACTGTTCAGGTTTCAGGTAACGATATTAATAAAAAAGACGCAAAGAAGCGTTCAAGAGCAAATGAAATATCATTAAAGCTTATAAATTTGCTTGAAAAAAATGGTGAAGAATATGTAGATGAGTTTCCTATATATGTAGAAAATGGAAAATACTATTATACATATGACAGAGATATTAGAGAATATAAATCAGAAAATGGTATTCCAAATGATTATAATGCCAAAGAAAGTTTTTATTACTTAGTAGATAAACTTATATCAGCTGGAATATTGTCTCAAGAAGATAAAAGATTGGATGCAACAAAGTTGCAGGCAAAACTAAATGAAAATGGATATTATCCACCTATTTTAGTTAGTAAATGGATGTTTACAGCAGAAAGAGATAAGAGAGATTGGCTGGCTAGTTATAAGATAAAAGAGACTAAGCTAAATGCTAAAGAAGCGTTTGAAAAAGTAAGAAATAGCGATGCGTTAAACATTGATAAAAGTTTAAGTGATGAAGATGCGAGAAAAATAATGGTTGTAAGAGATTTGATAAAATCAAAAGGATATTCTCAATACAATCCAGTAACTATTGCAAAAGATGTAGGAGAAACTACAATTGCACAAATTGAAGAGCGTGCTATGGACCTTGTTGGTGTTTCAATAGCAGTTGAACCAGTAAGATATTATCCTAATGGGACTTTAGGTTCACATATGTTAGGATATGTAGGAAAAATGCCATCAACTCAAATAGAATCATACCTTCAAAAAGGTTATGAAACTGGAGATATGGTAGGTCTTGCAGGAGTAGAGAAAAGTAATGAAAGTAGATTAAGAGGAACTGACGGTTATAAAATGGTTAAGGTTGATGCATTAGGCAGAATTAGTAAAGAAATTGAATCTAAAAAACCTAAATCAGGAGATACTGTATATCTTACATTAGATAAAGATTTGCAGGAAGTTTCAGATAATGCATTAAAACAGATAATAGAAGTTGCTTCTAAAGGTGGTACTTTTAAAAGCAACTTTGGTGATAAACCAATTAGTGCATATGCAGGAAAAGCACAATCAGCGGCCCTTATAGCTATTGATGTAAAAAATGGAGAAGTATTAGCTTCTTCAAGCTATCCTAATTATGACCCAAATAAATTTGCAAAAGGTATTTCTACAGAAGATTATAAGGCACTTCAGCCAAAGAATCCTAATGACTTGCTAGCAGGAAGTCCACTTTTAAACTTGGTTACACAAGGGGAATTCCAGCCAGGTTCTTCATTTAAGATGGTAACTTCAATGGCAGCTTTAGAAAATGGTTTAAATCCAAACTTCACAATAAATGACCCTGGGGTTATCATGTTAGGTAAAAAATCTTTTGGGGACTATGTATGGAACCACGGTAGAGGTAACCATGGTATGACAAACTTATATAAAGCAATACAAGAGTCTTGTAATATATATATGGCAACTATTGGTACAGGTAAAACATGGCCAGATGGAAAAAGTATTGGTATAGATATGAATGCCAATAAAATTCTTGAGTATGCAAAATTATTTGGACTTGACCAAAATACTGGACTTCAAGATGAAGTAGAAGAAAGAGCAGGTAAAGTTCCTAGCACAGAAGATAAGTTGAAATCAACACAAGCTCTGTTAAAGTCAAATTTAGAAAGAGAAATGGCAAATGACTTTGTTGATATAACTAGAGATAAAAATCCTAAAGAATATGAAAAAAGAATAAATGAAATTGTAAGCTGGGCAGCAGAAAAGAAAACTCCTGGTAGAGTAGAAACAATGAACAGATTAAAAAAATTGGATGTTAAAGAAAATAGAATTGAAGAAGTAGCAGATTTAGCAGTATTTAGTTATTTCAACTTTGCAAAATGGAGTACTGCAGATACATTCAACTTAGCTATAGGTCAAGGTGAGAATGCCTATACACCAGCTCAGATATCAAGATATGTGGCTGCCATAGCAAATGGAGGTAATTTAGTAGAATTATCTGTAGTTGATAGAGCTGTTTCAAGTGATTATTCATCAGTGAAAATCAACGACCAGAAGAAAGTAGAAAAAATACCTTTTAAAGACCCTGATAACTTAAAAGAATTAATAAAAGGGATGAAATTGGTTGCAAAACAAGGTACAGCAAAGAGTGCTTTTGCTGATTTCCCAATAGATGTAGCAGCAAAGACTGGTACAGCTGAGAAAAGTGGGAAAATACCTACAGATAATGAATATGAATATTTAAAAAGTCATATATCATCTTATAATGTTAATCTAAATGATGCAGTTAAATTAGCTGATAAAATGAAAGCAGAAAAAGAAAAAGAGCTTTCATTAGCTAAAGAAAAGGAAATAAAAAAGAAATTAGAAAATAAAGATTTAAAAGACGAAGAAAGAAAGAAATTAGAAGAAGAATTAGAGGATGGAATAAAAGTTAGATTAGAAGATACTGATAAAGTAAATTCTTCATATTTAAGAAAAGCTATAAAAGAATTAAATCCAAAAATAACAGATGACGAAATAGATAAATTTAAACAAGATTATGGTTCTTTTACATGGACTGTTGCTTTTGCTCCAGCAGATGACCCAGAAATAGCTGTTGTATGTGTAATTCCTCAAGGGGATTCAAGTGTATTCTCACTTTTACCAACTAGAGAAGTTATTGGAACGTATATGGGATTAGAGCCAACTAATAGTAAAAAAGACAACAATACGAATGATGTTAACAATTCTTCTGACGAAAATATAAATTTCGAGTCACAAATTAACAGGTAGCTTAATCCATATATAAACTTTAGCTTTATATAGAAAAAATAAAAGGATTTAAAGTATATTTGAAGAATATAAATGATATATCACTCTGGAGGTTGTTATGTCTTTAAGAGAAATTTGTAGTCAAGAACTAGTAGAGTTCAAGGGTAATAAAAGAGGGATAATAGTAAATATAAAAAAAGAAGCTCCATTTGAGGAAATACAAGAAAAAATAATAAACAAATTGGAAGCATATGTTGGCTTTTTTAATGGTGCTAAAATTAGTAAAATTAATAGTGATTATTTAACTGACATGGAGATTCTAGAATTAAAAGAAGGAATTACTTCTAGATTTGATGTGGAATTTGTTGAAGATCAAAAGATTGAAGAGAATAGTAATTTTCCAACAAAATATGTCAATACCCTAAGATCTGGAGAAAATATTGAATTTGAAGGTGATGTAGTAATATTAAATGATATGAAACCTGGTTCAAAGGTCCTTTCAAAGTCAAATACAGTTGTTATGGGAGATATAAATGCTGGTGCTAAAGTTGTAGCAGGTGGTAATGTTTTTGTAATGGGTAAAATAGAAGGCTTTGTACATGCAGGTGCAGAAGGTAATGAATTTGCATATGTTGTTGCTGGAAATCTTAATCCTAAAATATTACAAATAGCAGAGAATATTGCAGAAGCTCCAGATGATGAAGAAAATTATGAAATTGAATCAGAAATTAGCCCAGAAATAGCCTTTGTGAGTAATGGAAGAATTGTAATCGAAAGCTATTTGTCAAAATTAGACAAATAGAAAGAAAAATAGGGGGTAGTATTATGAGCGAAGTTATAGTTATAACATCTGGTAAAGGTGGAGTTGGAAAAACTACTACCGCAGCAAACTTAGGAACTGCGCTAAGCCTAGAAAATAAAAAAACAGTAGTTGTAGATGCAGATATCGGACTTAGAAACCTAGATGTGGTAATGGGTCTTGAAAATCGAATAGTTTATGATATAGTAGATGTAGTTGAAGGTACTTGTAGGCTTAAGCAAGCTCTAATAAAAGACAAAAGATTTGATAATCTATATTTATTACCAGCAGCACAAACTAGAGATAAAAATGCTGTTTCAGTTGAACAAATGGTTGACCTATGTGAAAAACTGAAAGAATCTTTCGAGTATATAATAATAGACTGCCCAGCAGGTATTGAGCAAGGATTTAAAAATGCAATAGCTGGAGCAGATAGAGCTATTGTGGTTACAAATCCAGAAATATCAGCAGTAAGAGATGCTGATAGAATCATAGGTCTATTAGAAGCCAATGAAATAAAAGAGATAAGATTAGTTATAAATAGAATTAGAAATGATATGGTTAAACGTGGAGACATGATGGACAAACAAGATATAATAGAAATATTAGCAATTGATTTATTAGGTCTTGTTCCTGATGATGAAAGTATAATTATATCAACAAATAAAGGTGAGCCAGCTATACTTGATTCGAAGTCACTTGCTGGTCAAGCATACAAGAATATCGCAAAAAGGATACTAAATGAAGAAGTTCCTCTACTTGAACTTGAAGTTGAAGATGGATTCTTTGGTAGACTTAAAAAAATGTTTAGCATGGCTAAGTAGCAAAGGAGGATACATCTGTGTTAGATTTATTTAGAGTTTTTTCTAACGATGCTAAAACTAGTAAATCTGTTGCTAAAGAGAGGTTAAAATTAGTTTTAGTTCATGATAGAGTAGATTGTTCACCACAACTTTTAGAGATGATAAAAACAGACATTTTAAAAGTAATAGCCAATTATGCAGAGATAGAAGATGATGGCCTTGAAATAAAAATGTCTAAATGCAGAGGTGAGCATGATGACAAACCTGTATCTGCATTAGTTGCTAATATACCATTAAAGAATATAAAAGATAGATGTATGTAATTAGTGCTTAAAAGGGGGATATCCTTATTGGTATATGCCCCTTTTATTTAATTATGTGTTTAAAGATAGAAAGACGGTGATTCTTTGAAAAAAATCAATATTAATTATAAGTCGACAATTAAGTTGATAAAACAGTTAGACTGGAAACTTATAGTTACAGTATTAGCTATCTTTATTTTTGGACTTGTTATACTTAGTAGTGCAACGCATGCTAATTCGACTGGTTCATATAATCAATTAATTAAGCAAGGACTAGCTTTTATACTTGGCATAGGAATGATTATAGTCATATTATTTTTTGATTATAATCTTTTAGGTAGGTATTACAAAGCGCTTTATATAATAAGTCTTGTTTTGTTAGCCATCGTTTTATTACCTGGAATTGGTACAGAAAAAGGTGGCGCTAGGTCGTGGATTAACTTAGGTCCACTTGATTTGCAAACATCTGAGATAGTCAAATTAACATTTGTACTTAGTTATGCAAAGATACTTGAAACTAAGAAAGACAAATTAAATACATTAAAGGAAGTTATACCTGTTGTGGTTTATGCTATTCCATTTATTGGATTATTACTTGCACAACCAGATTTGGGAACAGGAATTGTCTTTTGTTGTATGATATTTGCAATGATGTTTACAGCAGGTCTTAGTTCAAAATTGATAAAAAGAGGAATAATCATACTGTTGGTATCAATGCCACTGATGTATTTAATGATGGCAGACCATCAGAAGATAAGAATAGAAGCCTTCTTAAATCCAGAAGATGTAACACTGAAAGGAAACTATCAGGTTATGCAATCTTTGATTGCGATAGGTTCTGGTGGTGTAACTGGTAAGGGGTTATACAATGGAAGTCAAAACCAAGAAGACTTTTTACCTGTGCAAGATAGTGATTTTATATTTGCTGTTGTAGGTGAAGAACTTGGTGTAATAGGAATGGCAGTGTTGATAATCTTATTTGCAATATTCTTATTAAGGCTTTTAGTAATTGCAAGAGATGCCAAGGATTTTTATGGAACCCTCATCGTGGTTGGTGTTATGGGAATGTTTGGTTATCAGATAATCCAAAATATAGGTATGACTGTTGCATTAATACCAGTAACAGGAGTAACACTACCTTTTGTAAGTTATGGAGGTAGTTCGTTATTAACATCCTTAGCAAACTTAGGATTAGTACTAAATGTGTGTATGAGAAGAAAGAAAATAAATTTCTAGATTTAATACTTGTAAACATAAATTGAGGAGATTGAGTATATGAATATAGCATTAGTAGCGCATGACCAAATGAAAAATACTATGGTCGGATTCTGTATAGGTTATGAATCAATTTTAAAAAAGTATGGATTGTATGCAACTGGAACTACAGGAAAAAGAATAATGGATGAAACTGACTTAAATATAAATAGGTTAGCATCTGGTCCTTTAGGTGGAGACCAACAAATAGGTTCTTTAATAGTAACACAAGATATAGATTTAGTTATTTTTTTAAGAGACCCATTGACATCTCAGGCTCATGAAACGGATATACAAGCATTGATAAGACTTTGTGATGTTTATCATGTTCCAATAGCTACAAATCTAGCTTCTGCAGAAATATTTATAAAAGCTCTTGATAGAGGAGAACTATCATGGAGAGAAGTTAGAAAAAATAAAAGTCAACGTGTTTAAAAAAATAAATTGTATATGGAATAAGGAGATGTTTCAAAATAAAACTTTGAATCATCTCCTTATTTAAATTAAATAATTTTATTTGTTATTAATGACTATTTAACTAATTTTGCAAATTCTGCACCAAATGCCATACAGTCTTTTAATGTTTCTTCACTAGGGAAGAATTTTTTCTTAAGAGATTCTACAGGCATTTTAAATGACATAGCTTTAAGTAAAGTCTCAGCCATAGTTATACCTTCACCACTCCAACCGAATGAACCAAACACTCCTGCTATCTTACCTTGGTTAGCCATTGGGTCGATAACAGAGAATAAATCCCACATAGGTTTAACCATAGTTTTGTTTATAGTTGGAGAACCTAATAGTATTACCTTTGATACTACTAGTGTATCATGCATCTCTGTTAATGTCATATCTTCCAAATCATATAACTCAGCTTTTGCACCTTCTGCATCAAGACCTTCTTTTATTTTCTTAGCCATCTCTAAAGTATTGCTGTAAGCTGATAAGTAGAATATAGAAACTTGATTTTGATTTGTTGTATTAATAGCTTCTGTAGACCATTCAACATATCTTTTAACAGCAGCCATTGGGTCTTTAGTAAGCATTGGACCATGAGAAGTTAATATAGTATCAAATTCTATGTTCATTCCTACAACCTTATCTACAGCACTTAAAACATGCTTAGCAAATGGCTTAACTATACAGTCATAATAGTGTTTAGCTGATTTTAGGTAATCCTCACTATTTACTACATCTGCATCAACACTTGCAAAGTGACAACCAAACGCATCACAAGTTAAAAGAGTCTTGTCCTCTTCAATGTAAGTAAACATTGTATCAACCCAATGTAAGAATGGAGCAGTTATAAATTTAAGATTTCTTTTACCAATATTTAAAACTTCACCATCTTTTATTACATGACAATTAAAAGGTCTATTTATTTGACCATCTAAGTATAGTTTAGCAGCTTTAGTACAATAAACTTCTATATTAGGATTTAAATCTAATAAGTATTTTAAGCTACCAGCATGGTCTGGTTCTGTATGATGAATTACAACATAGTCAATCTTAGCTATATCAGTAACTTCTGATAGATTGCTTAAGAATTCATCCTTAAAATTTGCTTTTACTGTGTCAAATAAAACCGTTTTTTCGTCCTTGATTAAATAAGAGTTGTAAGTTGTCCCAAACTCAGTTTCCATTATTATGTCGAATACTTTTAAACCTTCATCTACTACGCCAGTAAAGTAGATATCTTTTTTTACTTCAAAAACTTTACTCATTTTTAACCCTCCTAAAATTTATCATTATACAAGTAACATACCCCATTTTGGAGTCAATGAAACAAAAGATGTCATTATAAGTTATCTAAAACAATAGTTCTATGTTTATAATATATCATATTTTGTAAAAAAATTGTAATTCAATAAAAATTTAATATAAAATACATCCAAATATTTTTAGTTATTCTATTTTGTGAATAATATAGCTTTTAAATTCAATATTTTAGTTATATTTTTGATAGAAAATATTTTATCGTGTATAATATTACTTATAAATAAGAATAAAAATAAAGAGCTTGTTTGGAGGAATTTGAATAAATGAATAAAGTAGACTTGAAAAAAATCTTAAAAAAAGTAGAAAAGCCTGCTAGATATCTTGGAAATGAAATAAATTCAATTCATAAAGATACTAGTAATAGTGAATTGATAAGATATGCACACTGCTTTCCGGATTTATATGAAGTTGGTATGAGTCATTTAGGAAGTCATATATTATACGATGTAATAAATAAAGATGAGAATGTGTTTTGTGAGAGAGTATATTCTCCTGCTGTTGACATGGAAAATATAATGAGAGAAAAAAACATACCATTATTTGCATTAGAGTCAAGAGAGCCTATAACGAACTTTGATTTTGTTACTTTTACACTTCAATATGAACTTTCATATACTAATATCTTAAATATATTAGATTTAGCCAATATACCAATGTTAAAAAAGGAAAGAAAGTTGGAAGACCCATTTGTAATGGTTGGCGGTCCATGTGCTTATAACTCTGAACCTTTAGCAGATTTTGTAGATGTAGTAATATTAGGTGAAGGTGAAGAGGTCAATTTAGAAGTAGTAAGTGAGTATAAAGAATGGAAGAAAAATAAAACAACTAGAGAAGATTTTTTATATAAAATATCAAGTATAGAAGGAGTATACATACCAAGTTTTTATGATGTTAAATACAATGAAGATGGTACAGTCCAAAGTGTAACTCCTAATAGAGATGGTATTCCAAAGAATCCTACTAAGAGAATAATAAAAGATGTGGAAACTGTAGACTATCCAGAAAAACTAATAGTACCTTATATAGATACTGTTCATGACAGAATAGTGCTAGAGCTATTTAGAGGATGTACAAGAGGGTGTAGATTCTGTCAAGCAGGTATGATATATAGACCAATAAGAGAAAAAAGTGTTGAAAGACTTAAAGAAATATTAGATAAATTAGTTAAAAATACTGGATATGATGAAATATCATTATCATCACTTAGTACAAGTGATTATAGTAAGCTATCTGAACTTACTGATTATTTAGTTGACGAGTATGCTTCTAATAATATAGGGATTTCACTTCCATCTCTTAGACTAGATAACTTCTCAATGGAAATTGCTGATAAAATACAACAAGTAAGAAAGTCTGGACTTACTTTTGCTCCAGAGGCAGGGACTCAAAGACTTAGAGATGTTATAAATAAAGGTGTAACAGAAGAAGATTTAGAAAATGCAACGGAAAGAGCTTTTGAAATGGGATGGAATAGTGTCAAATTGTATTTCATGATTGGTTTACCAACTGAGACTTATGATGACTTAGATGGAATAGCTAAATTAGCATATAAGGTTATTGATATTTATAGAAAAGTAAATGGAGGCAAATTAAAGAGAAGCTTTAGTGTTACAGTAAGTACTTCTACGTTTGTACCAAAGCCATTTACACCATTCCAATGGCATGGACAAGATACTACAGAAGCAGTAGTTGAAAAGCAAAGACATTTAGTAAATAAATTAAGAAACAACAATATAAAATACAATTACCATGATTCAAAAACTAGCTTGATGGAAGCTGTAGTAGCTAGAGGGGACAGAAGGATAGGAAAGGTTATATATGATGCATTTAAACTAGGTGCGAAGTTTGATGGATGGGCAGAACACTTTAATTTAGATATATGGAAGGAAGCTATGGAAAAGAATAATCTTTCTATAGATTTTTATGCACACAGAAATAGAGATTATGAAGAGGTATTTCCTTGGGACCATATAGATGTAGGTGTCAATAAAAAATTCTTAATTAGAGAAGATGAGAATGCTAAAAAAGAAAAAATCACTTCTGATTGTAGACATAATTGTAATGGCTGCGGAATAAATATACATGATATAGGAAGGGGGCTTTGCTAATATGAGTAAAATAATAAGGGTAAAATTTAAAAAGGAAGGCGATATGATATATATATCACATCTTGACCTTCAGAGATTATTGCAAAGAGCATTTAGAAGAGCTGAAATAAACTTATCACATTCTCAAGGATTTAATCCTCATCCTAAGATGAGTTATGGAAATGCTTTGGCTTTAGGAACAGAAAGTCAAGGAGAGTATGTAGATATTGAGATAGAAGAAGAGGACCTATCAGTAGAGGAGTTTTTAAGTAAAGTATCAGTTCAACTTCCAGATGGGATAGAATTTATAAAAGTAAAAGAAATTGATAGACAAACACCTTCTTTATCTTCTGTCATAGATTATGGAGAATATCTGTTTAATATAGAATTGAAGAGACCTCTAACTAAAGAGTTTGTAAAACGAAAAGTAATTGATTTTATGAATAATAAAGAGATAATTATAACAAAGAAGAATAAAAAAGGTAAGATGGTTGAAGTTGACATAAGACCTATGATAAGAACTTTTGATGTTTTAAATTTAGAAGATGAATATATTACTCTTACTGCTACTATAGCTACAGGTTCAAAGACTAATTTAAATACTAATATACTTATTCCAAAAATATTAGAAATGTTTGAATTGAATATTGACCCATTAGATGTTGATATATTGAGAAGAGATTTATATGTATTAGAAGATGGGGAATTAGTGACTCCTATGTAGGCTCGAGAGGTGAAGTTGTGAAGAAGATAGTTATTGAGTCCTTAGTAGGGTCTCAGAAAACAGCAGTACTTGAAGATGAAAGACTAGCAGAGCTTTTTGTTGAAGATAATTTAAATAAAAAGACTGTATCAAATATATATCGTGGAATTGTAAAAAAAGTTATACCAGGGATAGAAGCTTGTTTTGTAGATATTGGCTTTAAAAAACTTGCTTATTTACAATTGAAAAAAGGAAGTACTATAAAATCTGGTCAAGATATTTTAGTTCAAGTAAATAAAGAAGAGATAGGAACTAAAGGTGCAAAATTAAACACTGAAATTAGTATTTCGGGAAGGTATATTGTCTATATACCTTCTAATGATAGAACTACAATATCAAATAAAATTGTTGATGAAAAAGAAAGATTTAGACTAAAAAAAATTACTAAAGCAGTGAATAAAGAAAATTTAGGACTCATAATAAGAACTGAAGCTCAAGGCTGTACTCATGATGAAATAAAAAAAGATATAGAAGAGTTAAAATTACAATATGAAAATATTTTAAAAGAATATAAACTTGGTATAGGACCAAAATTATTATATAAATCTTTAGACTTTGCAACCAAATATGTAAAAGATAATGTAAATGATGATATTGAATCTATAATTATTAATAGTTATGATAGATATTGTGAACTCAAGTCTATTTTAAAAGGAATAGACAATACATATGTTGATAAACTATGTCTTGAAGAAAATAGGGATGTATTTGATTTATACAGAATAGAATCCCAAATAGAAAAGTTATTAAATAAAAAGGTATGGTTAAAGAGTGGAGGTTATCTAGTAATAGAAAAGACAGAAGCTCTTACAGTTATAGATGTAAATACAGGTAAGTTTGTTGGAACTGGCAAACTCGATGAGACTGTTTACAAAACTAATATTGAAGCTGCAAAAGAAATTGTAAGACAGCTTAGAATTAGGGATATAGCTGGAATAATAATAATTGATTTTATTGATATGCATAAAAAGAAGCATCAAAATGAAGTTTTACACATATTGGAGGAAGAATTTAATAAAGACAAAAGAAAAGCGGAAGTGTTAGGTATGACGAAGCTTGGTTTAGTAGAGGTTGCAAGGCGTAGAGAAAAAGAGTCTATTGATAAATATTATTTAATGTCTTGTCCATGTTGTGATGGTGCACAAATGATAAAATCTATACATCATATGGTAGATGGCATTGAAAAAGAAATTATGAGAATAAGTGAGCATACAGTCTACAAAAACATAATAATAGAGTTTAATGATTTAGTTTTTGAACAAATAAAAGAATATTATATGGATATAATTGATAAAATTGGTGAAAAATATAATATAAAGATTTCTTTAACTGCAAATTGTACATTAAAACACAATAAAACCAATGTTATTTTCGATAAAATAGTTGACAATAAAATGTAAATATTTTATAATTAATAATTGTAATGCCGCACAGTAAAGGTTTAAATCTTCCAATGAAGTACCTTGTACTGGCGAGTTTGAGGCCGAGGAGGTGTATTTAATGTACGCTATAGTAAAGACTGGTGGGAAGCAATATAAAGTTTCTGAAGGTGATGTATTATTCGTTGAAAAATTAGAAGCTAACGCAGGTGATGTTGTTACTTTAAACGAAGTATTAGCTTGCTCTAAAGATGGAGAATTAAAATTAGGTTCTCCAGTAGTAGAAGGAGCATCTGTTCAAGCTAAAGTTGTTGAACAAGGTAAAGCTAAGAAAGTTATTGTTTTCAAGTATAAAGCAAAAAAAGATTACAGAAGAAAACAAGGACATCGTCAATCATATACTAAGATAGTTGTAGAAAAAATAAACGCTTAGTAGTTGGTCAAGTTATGATAAAAGTAAAGTATTATTATAATGATGATTTCTTGATACAAGGTTTTTGTTTAAAGGGACATGCTGATTTTGCTGAAATAGGCTATGATATAGTGTGTGCTGCAGTTACATCTAATGCTATTGCAGTTATAAATTCTTTAGACAAATTACAAAAGATTGAATTTGAGAAAGTAGTAGGAGAAGAAGGTCATATAGAATGTATAGTTAAAGATATACATATAAAAGATGCACAATTATTACTAAATCACTTTCAATTAGCGGTTGAAGAAATTAAACGGGAATACCCAAAAAATATAAAAATTTTAAAAAAGTAGGGGGTGACTCCATATGTTAAACATGAATTTACAATTATTAGCATCTAAAAAAGGGGTAGGTTCTTCTAAAAATGGTAGAGATTCTATATCTAAAAGATTAGGTGTTAAAAGATTTGATGGTCAATTAGTAACTGCTGGAAGTATAATAGTTAGACAAAGAGGAACTAAAATACATCCAGGAACTAATGTTGGAAAAGGTAGCGATGATACTTTATTTGCATTAGTTGATGGTACTGTTAAATTCGAAAGAAAAGACAAGAAGAGAAAAAAAGTTAGTATATATCCAGTAGCAATAGCTGAGTAATATACATAAAAGGAGTGTTGAGGCACTCCTTTTTCTTATAGTACTGATGAATTTATAATAGTGTTTTTGGTAATGCTAATTAAAAGTTTTTAATTAAGTAGGTGAAGAATTTGTTTATAGATAAGGCAAGAATATTTGTTAGAGCTGGAAATGGTGGAAATGGTTCGGTAGCATTTAGAAGAGAAAAATACGTTCCAGCTGGTGGACCAGATGGCGGAGATGGTGGTCGTGGAGCAAGCATCATATTTGAAGTTGATTTAGGTCTTAGAACTCTAATGGACTTTAAGTACCAAAAAAAATATCAAGCTCAAAATGGTGGCGACGGAAGCAAAGGTAAAAGAGCTGGTAAAAATGGAGAAAATTTAGTATTAAAAGTACCAGCAGGCACAGTAATAAGAGATGAGGCTACAGGTCTTGTATTAGCAGATTTAAAGAAAGAAGGAGATACAGCTGTAGTTGCAAAAGGTGGTATAGGTGGTAAAGGAAATCAACACTTTGCCAATGCAGTAAGACAAGCTCCAGCTTTTGCAAAGTCTGGTACAGATGGAGAAGAAAGATGGGTAACCCTTGAACTTAAAATGATAGCAGATGTAGGACTTTTAGGATTTCCTAATGTAGGTAAATCAACATTTCTATCAGTAGTAACTAAGGCCAAACCAAAAATTGCAAACTATCATTTTACAACATTGACGCCAAATTTAGGTGTTGTTCAAACTAAGTTTGGAGATAGTTTTGTACTTGCAGACATACCTGGAATTATAGAAGGTGCTTCTGAAGGGATAGGATTAGGTCATGAATTTTTAAGACATGTAGAGAGAACTAAGGTATTGATACATATTGTAGATATATCTGGCTTAGAGGGAAGAGACCCTATTGAAGATTTTGATAAGATAAATGATGAACTTAGATTGTACAATGAAAAGCTTTCAAAGAGACCACAAATTGTTGTTGCAAATAAATTTGATATATTAGAAGATGAAAGCAAGTTTGAGACATTTAAGAATGAATTAGAGGGCAGAGGATATACAGTTTTTAAAATGTCTGCTGCAACTCGTGAAGGAATAGATGATGTAATAGCTTATGTATCTAAACTTCTAAAAGAAGTAGAAGATATAGAATTAGTTTCAGAAGAAGAAATGTACAGACCAGAGCTTGATATTGGTACTGAAGAAGAATTGAGTATAGATATTGAAGATGGAGTGTATGTAGTTACAGGTAAAGCACTTAGAAGAATAATGTATTCTGTAAATTTTGATGATATGGAATCTCTTCAATATTTCCAAAAAGCTATGGAAGGTCAAGGTGTGTTTGACAGACTTAGAGAGATGGGAATAGAGGATGGAGATGTAGTTAGAATTTACGAATTGGAATTTGAATTTTACAATTAATTTTAGTATAGAATTATAGAGGTGAAAATATGTTAAAAGGAAAACAAAGAGCGTATTTAAGATCTTTGGCAAATACTTTAAAACCTACTACACAAATTGGTAAAGAAGGTGTCACAGAAAGTTTCTTAGAGCAATTAGATGATATGTTAAGAGTTAGAGAATTAGTAAAGGTTACTATACTGGAAAATGCAGGGCTTGATGCTAAAGAAACTGCTAATGCAGTATGTGAAGCTCTAAGAGCTGAATTTGTGCAAGCTATTGGTTTTAAATTTACTATTTATAAAAGAAATGTTGAGGAACCTAAGATACTATTCCCAGGACATGAACAGGCAAAAGCAAAGATTAAAAATAATAATGTTACAAAAAAAGGGAAACCGACTAAAAGAGCGGTTAGATAATAGCCTATATACTTTTAGTAAAATAAGTTAAAAAAATAGTGACAATTGGCAGAAGTTGTATTATACTATTAAACATAAATTTAAATTAGCAATCTTATCAAGAGAGGCAGAGGGACTGGCCCTATGAAGCCCGGCAACCAGTATATTTTATTATACATTGGTGCTAAATCCTGCAGCAGTTATGCTGAAAGATGAGTATAAACCCGTCATATGGCTTGAGTTTATACTCAAGCTTTTTTAATTAGGATATTTATACATATAAATAATTTAATATAATCAAAATGATGGGGGTATGTAATAGTGAAGATAGCAATATTAGGATATGGAACAGTAGGAAGCGGATTAATTGATTTAATAGAAAATAATAATTCAAAAAGAGATATAGAAATAGTTGGAATTTTAGTTAAAAATAAAGAGAAACATAAGTCTAAGAAGTATTTTGACAAGATAACAACAAATATAGAAGATATATTTGATAAGGATATTGATATACTGGTTGAATTAATTGGAGGATTGAATCCAGCTTTTGATTATGTAACAAGAGCATTAAATAAAAAGATACATGTAGTAACAGCCAATAAAGACTTACTTGCAGAGAGAGGTAGTGACCTTATAGAATTAGCTAACTTAAATGATGTTAGTATAAAATTTGAGGCATCTGTGGCAGGTGGTATTCCAGTTCTAAAGCCATTGATAGAATCGTTAGAAGGTAACAATATAAAGAGTATAAATGCTATCTTGAATGGAACTTGTAATTTTATATTATCGAAGATGTATGATGAAAATTTACCATATGATGTAGCTTTAAAACAAGCACAAGAATTGGGATTTGCAGAAGTTAACCCAGATGCAGATGTTTTAGGATATGATAGTGCTAGAAAATTATCTATATTATCTACTTTATCTTATGGAAAAATAGTATATTGGAAAGATTTATTACTAGAAGGAATAACTTCAATAGATGAAAAAGACATAGAATATGCAAAAAAATTAAATTGTAAGATAAAGTTAGTTGCTAGAAGTAAGTATGAATCAGGAGAAGTAAGTGGATTTGTTAGACCAGCATTGGTTGACAATGATAATATGCTTTCAAAGATAGATAATGAGTTTAATGTAGTAATTTTAGTAGGTGATTCAGTAGGTGAGCTTTCTTTTGTAGGTAAGGGAGCTGGAAGAGGTGCAACAGGTAGTGCTGTTTATGCTGACATTATAGATGTAATAGATAAAAGAAATGCGAATATAAAATCTTTCTCAAAAGGTAGATTGGATTTAAGTGGACTTATAGAAGATGAATGTAGTGCTGTAGTTAGATTTGATGGATATAATAAAGATGGAATTTTAAAATGTCTAGATAAATATGTAGATAGCTATGATATTATAGATGATGAAGAATTAGCAATTTTTGTGAATGCAAAGTCAGAACATGAAATCGATAGACTTTTGGAAGATGTAAAAAGAAACAATTATAGTAAATCAGTAAAAAAATTATTAAAGATAGATTAATATGTATATATATAGTTATAAAATTGAAGGTGAAGTAAAACAAAATATTTATTTTGTTTTGCTTCACCTTTTTAATATCTGGTGAATTAATAAGATAATAGAAAAATAAATACGTTATAATTAGCCAATAAAGAAATTTTCACTAGCTTCATTAATAGCTTGTTGAGTTACCCTTATATATCGCTGTGTAGTGGCCACAGAGCTGTGATTTAAGAGTTCTTTAACTAACTCTAAGTTATTATTACTCTTTTCAAACTGAGTAGTAGCATAGAGCTTTCTAAAGCTATGTGTGCTTATATTATACAAATTTAAGTATCTACAAATTATCCTCAACTGTTTTTGAATAGCTTTTGTTTTTATATTTACTAAGTAGTCGTTTGATTTAAGATTATACTTTCTTGCATGTTCATTTATAGATTCAATTATATTTTTATTAACCGGTCTATACTGTAATTTACCTGTCTTTTTTTCATTTATTTCTAACATGTTACCCTTAAAATTTCCTATTTTTAATCTTAAAATATCTGATATTCTTAGACCTAAATTAGCTTCTAACATTAGTGCCAATGCAACTTTAGGATTTTTTCTAAATCTTTTTTCAACGCCATTTTCACTATAAATAAAGCCAGTATGTAATAGTTCCATTATCTTTTTATATTCGTCTATCTCTATAGGTCTTGTTGCCATTTTCAACCACTCCTCTTATTTGATTTGGTAAGTTTAGGTCGGTATTTATTATATAATATAAATGAAATATTATATAATGGAAAAATATACCAATTAACTTATGCAAGCGTGATATATGTGATTAAGGAGAATTTTTTGAAAAATATTTACTAATAAAATTATAAAATTGTGATGAAATAACTGTGTTGTTAAACTAATTAAAAAGGTTATTAAAATTATGACAAATATAATAAAAAAATGGAAGTATTTAGTCAATTTTTGTGATTTTTATTTTTTTCGTAAAAATTTCTTAATGGAGAAAGTGTTTTTATATCTGATTAATTTTCCATTTGTAGATAAACTTTTCATATGTTTTTTAGCAATAAATAAAGCTGAAATTAGGTAAATTATTACTACAATTTGAAGAATTGTGTCATAATAGCTAAGATAATAAAACCAGATTAAGTTATTATATATAACATTATATGTATCAGCAAAACTAGAAACCAATACAGTAGAGTTTGCAATAGGATAAAGTATAAATATAAAGAGAGCAGCTAAGATTCCATGGGCAAACTTACTTAATATGTATAATTTTAAATCTATGTCCGTTTTTGATAAAAATGTACAACATTGAGCTAGTATGGATAATCCACTAAATCCTATTAAAAAACTAGCCAAAGATGCTCTTAATATTTCTGGAGCACTTGTTATACTGGACACCTTATTACAACCTATAGTAATTTCAAATAGACCACTTACAAATGCTTGACAGAGTTCTTTGTTTACACCTAAAAATGAAAGTGGTAAATATAAAACTGATGCTATTAATGATATTACATTGAAAAGTGATAGTATTTTAAACACTACTGAAAAAACAATTACAAATCCACCAACTGTGAGTAAAGTATTTACTCCATTAAATACAGCATTTCCAAATAAAACGAAAAAGCCATTTCCACTTGAATTTCGAAGATTTATTATATTTTTTATGTTTGTTTTTAAATCTAGTTTTGTCTTTGGAAGACTTTCATTACCATAATTTCTAAAAAAGAGACCAACCAATATAGTCCCTAGATAATGGCATAGAATCATTAAATAACCTAAATTTGAATTTTGAAACATACCAGTACCAACAGAGCCTATTATGAATAAAGGTCCTGATGTAGAACAAAAAGAAACAAGTCTTTGTGCCTCATGTTTAGAAATTTGTCTATTATTTCTAAATTCAGAAGCCAAACTTACCCCTACTGGATAACCAGATACTGCTGATATTGCAAAAGCTAAAGCACTTTTACCTGAGACATTAAACACGAGTCTAGTTATGGGATTAATAATAAATCCTATAATATCCACTATTTTTAAATCGACAATCAGGTTTGCACCAATTATGAATGGCAGTAGTGATGGAACTAGAACGTTAGACCATATAGAGAAACCTTCTCTTGCAGATTTTATAGCTTCATTTGGGTATAGTATAATACCAAAAACTAGAACTCCAACTATAATAGCTGGAGCAAAAAAAGCAATAATTTTATTTTTTTTCATAATATCACCTATAAATTTGAGTTATAAGATATTATATTAAAAGTAATAAAAATATATGAATGTAATGGCTTAAGATATATAATAGATATATATTACAAGAACGATTATCATATTGGAGGAAAAAATGTTTAATAGTATAGCTAGTAAGAAAGTTTATGAACAAGTAATTGAACAAATACAATATAAAATACTAAATGGGGACTTAAAAAAAGGAGATAAATTACTGTCAGAAAGAGAATTGTCTGAGCAAATGAATGTAAGTAGAACATCTATCAGAGAAGCCATCAGAGTATTAGAAACAATGGGAGTAATAGAGAGCAGACAAGGTGAAGGAAACTTTATATGTACAAATATAGAAAAAACTTTGATAGAACCATTATCTATGATTTTTAAACTTAATAATGGAACACTTGAAGACATATTAGAGCTTAGAATAATTTTAGAGATTGAAATTGCAAAACTCGCTTCAAAGAGAATAACTTCTCATGAATCTATAGAACTTAAAAATATAATAGATGAAATGAGAATAGAAACTAAGAGAAAAGACAATAATCAAGCGTTAGTTTTGTTAGACCAAAAATTTCACAGTAAATTAGCTACAATAAGTAAAAATTATTTAATTCAAAGTCTTTTTATGACAGCCTCAAAATTATTTGATGGATTTATAGAAGATGCAAGGGAAAAAATAATAGCAGAACCTTTAAATGAACATATATTACTTGAACAACATGAGGCCATATATAATGCAGTTGTAGAAAATAATTTAGAACTTGCATGTGAAAAAGCAAAAGAACATATGAAGTTTATAAGTAAAAATTATAGAAAAAATGAAAATTAAAAGTTTGTTATAAAATAAATTATTCTTGCAAATGGTATATAATGGTATTATCATATAAGTGTGAAACTGGTATGACCACATACCAATTTTATAGTTTATATAATGGGAGATTAAAAATGGTAAAGTTAAAAGTACCGTATTCAAAGCAAGGAATGATTTTACAAATACCTGAGAAACGTTTTACTGGTGTTTTGGAAGCAAAATCGGATAATTGTATAGAACACAAAACTCAAGAAGAAATTGTTGAAGAATCTATGAATAATCCAATAGGTTCTTATCCACTGGAAGAACTAGTTAAGGGGAAAAAGAATGTGGTCATAATTACAAGTGACCATACAAGACCTGTACCAAGTAAAATAACTATGCCAATTATATTAAGACGAATTAGGAAGGTCAATCCAGATATTGATGTGAAAATTATAGTGGCAACTGGGTTTCATAGGCCAAGTACAAGAGAAGAGTTAGTTTATAAAATGGGAGAAGAAATAGTAGATAATGAGGATATAGTTATGCATATATCTACTGATGACGAATCTATGTGTAAAGTGGGAGTATTACCTTCAGGTGGGGATTTATATATAAATAAACTAGCATATGAGGCAGAACTTTTAATAGCAGAAGGATTTATAGAACCACATTTTTTTGCAGGTTTTTCAGGTGGAAGAAAAAGTGTACTTCCAGGAATAGCATCTGCAAAGACTATAATGTACAACCATTGTAGTGACTTTATAGATAGTGATAATTCAAGGACTGGAAAATTAAAGCATAATCCTATTCATGAAGATATGGTATATGCAGCTAAAGTTGCGAAGTTAGCATTCATATTGAATGTTGTAATAGATAAAGATAAAAAGATAGTTGCATCCTTTGCTGGTGATGTCGAAAAAGCACATGCTAAAGGTTGTGAATTTGTAACAGAATTATCAAAAGTAAATTCCATAAAATCTGATATTGTTGTAACTACAAATGGAGGATATCCGTTAGACCAAAATATTTATCAAGCAGTTAAGGGGATGACGGCAGCAGAGGCCACTTGTAGAGACGGTGGAGTAATAATAATGATTGCAGCATGTAATGATGGTCATGGAGGTCAATCTTTTTATGAAAATGTAGCAAATGCAGATTCTCCAAAACAACTACTAGAAAAAATCAGGAGTGTTGGTAGATGCGATACAATTCCAGACCAATGGGAATTTCAAATATTAGCAAGGATACTGTCTAAATATACTGTGATAATGGTAACAGATAAATGTAATCCTGAAATGATAAAAAAAATGCATATGAAGCATACATTTAAATTTGAAGAAGCTTTAGATATGGCGACTAGTATAGTTGGTAGAGATAGTAAGATAGTAGTTATACCTGATGGAGTGTCAGTTATAGTTAAATAAAAAAGGGGTGTACTTTATGGAAATTTTGACATGTATAAAACAAGTACCTGGAACAACTTCAGTAGAAGTTGATGAAGCCACAGGAGTACTAAAGAGAGATGGAGTAGATTCAAAAATGAATCCTTATGACCTATATGCTTTAGAAACAGCACTTAGAATAAAAAAAGAAAAAAGAGCTAATCTAAAAGTACTTAGTATGGGCCCTCCTCAAGCAAAAAAAGTAATAGAAGAGAGCTTTATGATGGGAGCTGATGAAGGAGCATTAATAAGTGACAGAAGATTTGGAGGAGCAGATGTATTGGCTACGTCTTATACTATATCACAAGGCATTAAGAAAATGGGAAAGGTAGACTTAATAATATGTGGAAAACAAACCACTGATGGCGATACAGCACAGGTTGGACCTGAAATAGCTGAGTTTTTAGATATACCTCATGTTACTAATGTCACAAAATTAATTGATGTTAAAGATAAAAGTATAGTTGTTGAAATAGATATGCCAAATGATTTGCAAGTGTGTGAAATTGAATATCCATGTTTGATAACTGTAGAAAAAGATATTTTTCAACCGAGGTTACCTTCCTTTAAATTAAAATTAGATACTAAAGAAAGAAAAATACCTATATATAACTTAGATGACTTTGAAGACAAAGACGAAAATAACTATGGACTTAATGGTTCTCCTACTCAAGTTGTAAAAATATTTCCTCCAAATCCAAACACAGATAAAAATATTGTAAGAGGAAATGCAGATGATTTAAGTTCTGCACTTATAAATAAATTAGAGGAATTAAAATTAGTTTAAGGAGGATTAATAAATGTCAAAGATAGTTGTAAATCAAGATAAAATAACTGATTTAAAAGGAGTATTAGAAATCTGTCCTTTTGGGGCTATAGAAGAAAAATCAGGTCTAGTAGAAATAAGTGCTGGCTGTAAGATGTGTAAGTTATGTGTCAAAAGTGGGCCAAAAGGTGCATTTGAATTTATAGAGAGTGGTAAAGTACAAATAAATAAGGATGAATGGAGGGGGATTGCAGTATATGTGGAACATCACAATGGAAATATACATCCTGTGACATATGAGCTTATAGGAAAAGCTCGTGAGATGGCATCAAAAATAAAACAACCTGTATATTGTGTGTTTGTAGGAAAAGATATAAAAGATAAGTGTAATAATTTAATTTCTTATGGTGTGGACGAAGTATTCGTATATGATGAGGATGAATTTAAAGAGTTTAGGATAGAACCATATGCAAAAGCTATAGAAAATTTTATCAATAATATAAAGCCAACAATAATGCTAGTAGGTGGAACTACACTAGGTAGATCATTAGCTCCAAGACTTGCTGCTAGATTTAGAACTGGTCTTACAGCAGATTGTACAATACTTGATATTCAATCAAATACTGATTTAGACCAAATAAGACCAGCATTTGGTGGAAATATAATGGCTCATATAAATACACCTAATAATAGACCACAATTTGCTACAGTAAGATACAAAATATTTTCAGTGCCAGAAAAAGTAGAGAATGCTACAGGAAAGATTACTTTATGTCAAATAGAAAAAAAAGAGTTAACTTCTAAAATTAAAGTATTGAGTGTAAAAGAAAAAAATAAAGAAGTTGGTTTAGAAGAAGCTGAAGTAATAGTTGTTGCAAGTAGAGCAATAAAGAAGCAAGAGGATATGGAGATGATATACAAGTTAGCTAATAAATTAAATGCTCAAGTAGCAGGAACAAGACCTGTGATAGAAGCAGGATGGATAGATGCTAAAAAACAAATAGGTCTTAGTGGTAGAACTGTAAAACCTAAACTTATAATAACTTGTGGTGTATCTGGAGCTGTTCAATTTGTTGCAGGGATGCAAGGTGCTGATTATATAGTAGCTATAAATAAAGATGATAAGGCTCCTATACTTGATGTAGCTCACCTAGCTTTAATAGGTGATATTTATGATATTATTCCTAAATTGATTGAAAAGATAGAAGATAAAAAAGATGATAATCAAATATATATGGCATCAGCAGCCAAATAGGGGGATAGAAATGTACAAATTAATCGATAAAAAAGATATAGATTTTTTAATAGATACTTGTGGAGAAGAAAACGTAATATTTGGAAGTGATATAAATGAAGATTTTTCACATGATGAACTTGGAGGAATTGAAAAATATCCTGAAGTTTTAGTAAATATAGTTGAAACTGAACAAGTATCTAAAATAATGAAATACGCATATAAAAATAATATACCAGTTACACCAAGAGGTCAAGGAACTGGTCTTGTAGGTGCTGCTGTTGCCATAAATGGTGGAATAATGATTAATCTGTGTAAAATGAATAAGATACTTGAAGTTGATTATGAAAACTTAACATTAACAGTGGAACCAGGAGTATTATTGATGACAATAGGTCAATATGTTCAAGAAAGAGATTTATTTTATCCACCTGACCCAGGTGAAAAAAGTGCTACAATTGCTGGTAATATAAATACTAATGCAGGTGGTATGAGAGCAGTAAAATATGGTGTTACAAGAGATTATGTAAGAGGTCTTGAAGTTGTATTGCCAAATGGAGATATTATAAATGTAGGTGGAAAAGTGGTTAAAAATAGTTCTGGGTATAGTATAAAGGACTTATTAGTAGGTTCAGAAGGAACTTTAGGAATAGTCACTAAAGCTATATTAAAGTTGCTTCCACTGCCAAAGAAAAGTATAAGTTTACTTATACCATTTCCAAATCTGTCAATGGCAATCGAAACTGTTCCTAAAATAATAAAATCAAAATCAATACCAACAGCAATAGAATTTATGGAAAGAGATGTAATACTAGCAGCAGAAGAATTTTTAGGTAAGAAGTTTCCAGACAATACATCAGATGCCTATCTCCTACTTACGTTTGATGGAAATAGCACTGAAGATATAGAAAAAGAATATGAAAAGGTAGCTAATTTATGTCTGGAAAATGGTGCATTAGATGTGTTTATCTCAGATACACAGGAAAGAAATGATTCTATATGGTCAGCTAGAGGGGCCTTTTTAGAGGCTATAAAGGCATCCACAACACAAATGGATGAATGTGATGTTGTTGTTCCAAGAGATAAGATAGCAGAGTTTATAAGATATACTCATGAGCTCCAAGATGAATTAAAAATAAGAATAAAAAGTTTTGGTCATGCAGGAGATGGAAATCTACACATATATATTTTAAAAGATGGTATGGATGATAATACATGGAAGACAAAATTAAAAGAAACTTTTGACAGTATGTACAGAAAGTCCAGAGAACTTAATGGTCAAGTTTCTGGGGAGCATGGTATAGGATATGCTAAAAAAGAGTACTTACATGAATCAAATTCAGATTCTTATATGATGTTAATTAAAAATATAAAGTTAGCTTTTGACCCTAAAAATATTTTAAATCCAGGAAAAATATATTAGAAATATTAATTTAACAATGTTTGTGAGGAGAAAATATAAAATGAAATTTAAATGTAATATTTTAAAAGTTGCTTTTAAATAAGAAGTTAAATTGTAAAAGTTTTAGGATGGCAATATTTACTTAAATTTAGAAAGTAAGATAATATTTAAGTTGATGTTGCCATCCTAAAAGCATGTGTATATATATTAAAGTAAGATTATTATGTTTTGTACAAAGTATTAATAAAATAGTCTTTTATAAATATTTTTATCTTAAAAATTTATTTTACATAGATTGGATGAGTATAAAAATCCATAGGACCTTTTATTAAGCTTTTATTATTTTTATAATACACTGAGTTGTATATATTTGTAGATTTTATATCATAACTTATGAGTGTTCTAAAAATCACATCATCTAATGAAAATGATATATTTGAAAATTTATTTATTATTTCTACTTCAGACTTATTTTTTATTTCTTTTAAAATTTCTCTGCCTTTATCATTAAAAGCAAGTATTCTTACATAAGGAATGGCATCTATGTTTTTTACAAGTTGCACATCACTTTTTTTAATACCTAACAATATATTATTTAAAGTGCGTTTGATTTTAGTTAAAGTATATCGCTTAGATTTAATTGATAGTTGTAGTTCATACAAAGATTTAGATGTAAAAATATCTTTGTAGATTTTATTTTCTATACCTTCATTTACTTCAAAGAAATCTTTTAAACTGTCTACATCTCTAAGTATAACTGTCTCTAAAGTATCAAAGAAAAAATCATCAAACATAGGTAAAAAACCATTATCTATTTTTTCTTTTAAGACATTATAAGTTTTTTCTGGGATAACATCTTTTAAATAAAAAAGGCTATTATTTTCTTTAAGTGAAGTTCTTATAGCAGTGGCAGAACAAATATTACTATTAATTTCTTCAGAATTGTATTCTGAATGAACTCTAGGGATAGTAAATGGTTTTATATTACTGTTTAGATGGATAAGATTTTTTATATATTCTATGCCAAGTATATTGTTTGATGAATTTAGTGTTTTTGATAATTGTTCCTTTGAATAGTTCTGCATGAAGCCATTTTCTTTGTATTGATGTATATAATCAAAAAGTGCATTAGCTCTAGCTGTTGGAAATAATGTGCCATCATCTAAATATCTTTTTAAAAATAATTTGAATTCATTTGGTTCACTTGCTAAAATTTCTGCAATATTGTAAAGAATTTCTGTATTTCCTTCTTCACTACCAAAACATATGGAATTTATACAGTTTAGAGAATTTAAAATTGTTATAGCACCCTGAGAAAAAATTTCAGCGCTTTGGCAAGCAAATAAAGTTGGTAATTCTATAACTAAGTCTACACCATTTTCGACAGCAATCTTTGCTCTAGTATATTTATCAAATAAAGCTGGTTCGCCTCTTTGTAGAAAATTTCCACTCATTATTGCTACAGTATGTGTTGCATTTGTTTTTTCTATAGATTTAGACAAATGGTATATATGTCCATTATGAAATGGGTTGTATTCAACTATTAATCCAAGTACATTCATAAAATACTCCTTCTATCTTTAGTTATTTTATATATATCGTAATTTATTAAAATATATATAAAATTTGAATTTTTAATTATAAAACTAAAAAACGTAAAAAAAGTTATAAAAATGTAGAAATACTACATAGTAAAAAACTACTTAAATGTTATTAAAATAACTTTATTAGAGCTTTATATTATATTATTATAGCAAATGGGAAAGAATAATCTACATTAAGTTAATTTGTTAATATATTATTAGGAAAATACACAAATTACCATACTAGAAATATGATATAATATAAAAAAAAAGTATATACTTTTATATTAAAAGGTGATATATTATTTATGAAAATCGTTTAATGTATACAATAATATATCTATGACAAAATAATAAAAGATAGAGTTTTATTTAGACACTTATTACAAATCAAAACTTATTACATATTATTTATAAAAATCTAAGGAGGAAATAATAATGAAAATATTAGTATTAAACTGTGGGAGTTCTTCATTAAAATATCAATTAATAGATATGAGTAATGAAGAAGTTTTATGTATAGGATTAGTTGAAAGAATAGGAATAGAAGGTTCTATACTAAAACATGAAAAAGCAGGTAGAGATGATAAATACATTGTTGAACAACCAATGAAGGACCACAAAGATGCAATAGCATTAGTTTTAGAAGCTGTTGCTCATCCAGAATTTGGTGCAGTTAAAGAAATGAAAGAAATAGATGCAGTAGGACATAGAGTTGTACATGCTGGAGAAAAATTTGCTACTTCAGTAGTAATAACTCCAGAAGTAGAAGAAGCTTTAAAAGAATGTATAGATTTAGCACCACTTCATAATCCAGCAAACATAATGGGAATAGATGCTTGTAAAGCTATACTTCCAGACGTACCAATGGTAGGAGTATTTGATACTGCTTTCCATCAAACAATGCCTAAATCTTCATATTTATATGGCTTACCTCATGAATTATATACTAAGTATGGTGTAAGAAGATATGGATTCCACGGAACTTCTCACAACTATGTATCTCAAAAAGCAGCAGATATATTAGGAAAAGATATAAAAGATTTAAAAATAGTAACTTGTCACTTAGGAAATGGAGCTTCTATAGCTGCTGTTGATGGTGGAAAATGTGTAGATACATCTATGGGATTCACTCCATTAGAAGGTTTAATAATGGGAACTAGATGTGGAGATATAGACCCAGCTATATTACCTTTCTTAATGAGAAAAGAAGGTTTAGATGCTGATGGATTAGATAAATTAATGAATAAAGAATCTGGAGTATATGGAATGACTGGAATTTCTAGTGACTTCAGAGATATAGAAGATGCAGCTAAAAATGGAGATGAAAGAGCTCAAGCAACATTAGAAGCTTATGTTAAAAAGGTACAAAAATATATAGGTGCTTATGCTGCTGAGATGAATGGATTGGATGTCGTAGTATTTACTGCTGGTGTTGGCGAAAATGGAAAAGCTATAAGAGCAGATATAGCTTCTAATATGGAGTTCTTAGGAATGAAGTTAGATAAAGAAGCTAATGATGTTAGAGGAAAAGAAACAATAATATCTACTGCTGATTCTAAAGTAAAAATGCTTTTAATACCAACTAACGAAGAATTAATGATAGCTAGAGATACATTAAGATTAGTAAAATAATTTAAGCAAACTTATGCCTATCAAGTAAAAATACTTGACAAACAAATGCTAGATTTGTATAATAAATTTGGTGATATGTTGAGGTGAACTTAATGAAAGTTAGCATAGAAAAAATAAATAGAAAAGAAACTGATAAAATAGACTTGAATTTTTGTGAAAAAATTGATACTATTAGTTATTGTGATGAGATTTACAAATTAGTATCACCTGTAAATTTAAAAGGGAAAGTGTCAAAGACTAATAAAGGTTTATATCTAGATATAGATGTCAATTTTACAATTGTTGACAATTGTTCAAGATGTCTTAAAGCAATAGAAATACCACTAGAGTATTCTATACAAGGTTTTTTAGTAAAAGAAGAAGATTATGATGAAGATGAATTTGAGGAATTTGATCCTTTTATATTCGATGGCGAAGAAATCGACCTTATTGATATAATAGAACAGACATTAGATTTTAATGTACCTCATAAGGTTCTTTGTAGTGAAAACTGTAAAGGTCTTTGTCAAGTATGCGGAGCAAACTTAAATGAAGGAGAATGTTCTTGCAGTGAAATTACAAACGATGAGGAATACATAGATCCTCGTTTTGCTAAATTAAAAGATTTATTTAATTAAATTTTGACTAAGGAGGTGGCGTAAATGGCAGTACCAAAGCGTAAAACGTCTAAATCAAACACAAAAATGAGAAGAGCAGCTAACTCAAAGATGGAAGCAACAGGATTTGTAAGTTGCCCACAATGTCATGAGCCAAAATTACCACATAGAGTGTGTCCAGACTGTGGATATTATAAAGGTAAAGAAGTCGTGTCTAAGTAATAGCTTCTAAAAAACATGTAGAGTATACTCTACATGTTTTTTTTGTACATATAAAAATAAGATGATTTACTAGAGAAATAAGTGGATTTTATGCATATTAAAAAATAGAAAAATAATAATATAAGTATTGAAAATTTTTGTGTGTTACTATATACTACTATTAGTAGCTGGTACTAATTACAGCTATAAAATTTGGAGGGAACATGAAAAAGAAAAGTAAAGCCCAAAGACAAAAAGAGCTTATAGATATGCTAAAGACGGATCCTTTTTATACTGATGAAGAATTATCAAGTCTGTTTGATGTAAGTATACAGACTATAAGATTAGATAGAATGAGTCTAAACATACCAGAGCTAAGAGAAAGAGTCAAATCAATAGCAGAAACTCAGAGTTCAAAAGTAAAGACTTTAGGAGTAAAGGAAATTACAGGAGAAATCATTGATTTATCTGTAGGGCGATTAGGTATATCTATGTTAGAAGTTACACAAGACATGATTTACTCTAAAACTAATACTTTAAAAGATACGTATATATTTTCTCTAGCAGATTCATTGGCAATGGCTATAATAGATGCACCTAAAGTTATTATGAGAGTTGCAAATGTAAAAAGTTTTAAATTGATAGAACAACAAGATAGACTTATAGCAAAAGCAGAAGTATATAGAAATATAGATAAGAAACATTATGTAAAAGTTGTTATCAATAATAAGGCTCAAGAGCAAATATTTAGAGGAAAGTTTATCTTTGAAGAATTAGATTAGGAGGATAATTATGAAAATAGTAATTGATGGAATGGGTGGAGATAATTCACCTAAATCTAATGTAGAAGGCGCAGTAAATGCTATAAAAGAATATAATGTTGATTTAATAATCACAGGAGACAAAGATTTATTAGAAAAGGAATTTTTAAATTATGAATTTGATAGAAATAAACTAGAAATAGTTCATACTACTGAGATTATAGAAAATGAAGATAAACCAGTAAAGGCTATAAGAAGTAAAAAAGATTCTTCTATGGTAGTAGCATTAAACCTTGTAAAAGAAGGAAAGGCAGATGCTATAATATCAGCTGGAAATACAGGAGCCTTACTTGCTGGTGGATTATTTGTTGTTGGTAGAATAAAAGGAATTGATAGACCTTGCTTATGCTCAGCAATACCTAATGTAAAGCGAGGAATGACACTTATAGCAGACTGTGGCGCAAATGCAGATTGTAAACCAAAAAATCTAGTTGAATTTGCAGCTATGAGCAATATCTATGCAAGAAAAGTTTTAGGTCTTGAAAATCCTAAGGTAGCATTAGCAAATGTTGGACTAGAAGAAGGCAAAGGCAATGATTTAGTTAAAAGGTCATATGAAGAAATTAAAAAATTAGATTTAAATTTTATAGGGAATGTAGAAGCTAGAGAAGTTATAAATGCATACACAGATATAATCGTATGTGATGGATTTACAGGTAATATATTACTTAAGTCTGCTGAAGGTGTAGCTCTTTCAGTTATGAGCCTTATAAAGGAAACTTTTATGGCAAGTACAAAAAGCAAAATAGGAGCATTACTTATAAAGGATGATTTAAAAAAATTGAAGAGTTTTATAGATTATTCTGAGTATGGTGGAGCTCCACTTTTAGGTCTAAATGGAGGCGTTATAAAAGCTCATGGAAGCTCTGATGCCAAAGCTATAAAGAATGCTATAAATCAAGGGATAAAATTTGCAAAAGGAAAAGTTGTTGAAGATATCAGTCAATTTATAAGCAAATACAATGAAGAAAATAAAAATAACGAAGATGAATAAACTCGTTTTGGAGGTTTAATATATAATGAATACAAAGGCTGGAATATTGGGAGTAGGAAGTTATCTACCTGAGAAATCATATGATAATTTTCACTTCGAAAAGATAATGGATACATCAGATGAGTGGATAAGTACTAGAACTGGTATTAAGGAAAGAAGATTTGCAGAAGAATCTGAAGCAACTTCTGACTTAGCATCTAAAGCTGCCCTAAAAGCAATAGAATGTGCGAAGTTAAATGTAGAGGATATAGAGTTGATTATATTAGCAACAATTACTCCTGATATGTCTTTGCCTTCAACTGCATGTATAGTACAGGATGCAATCGGAGCAGTAAATGCTACTGCATTTGATATATCAGCAGCTTGTTCTGGATTTGTATATGGAGTAACTATTGCAAAGCAATTTGTAGAAACTGGTTGTTATAAAAATGTACTTGTAATAGGAGCAGAAACTTGTTCTAAGTTTTTAAATTACGATGATAGAGCAACAGCAGTATTATTTGGAGATGGTGCTGGAGCAGCTGTTATTGGACCTGTAAGTGAAGGTGGAATACTATCTACTCATATGGGTTCTGATGGTAAAGGGAAAGATTGTTTAAAAGTACCTGCTGGAGGTTCAAGACTTAAAGCAAGTAAAGAGACTGTAGAAGCTAATCTACATACAATAGAAATGGCAGGTAGTGATGTATTTAAATTTGCAGTTAGAAAGATGGCAGAAACGTCTTTAATAGCTCTTGAAAAAGCTAATTTAAATACAACTGACATAGACTATTTAATACCACATCAAGCTAATATAAGAATCATACAAGCTTCTTCTAAGAGATTAGAACTTGATATGAAAAAAGTTTATGTAAATATAAACAAGTATGGAAATATGTCTGCTGCATCTATACCAGTAGCTTTAGACGAAGCTTATAGAGAAGGTAAAATTAAAAAAGGTGATAATGTAGTTTTAGTTGGCTTTGGTGGAGGCCTAACTTGGGGGGCTTCAGTTGTCAAGTGGACTTTATAATATAAACTATCTAAAATGCTTTAATTGACAAAATTAACTTTATATTAAGAGTAAGGTTGATTAATAATAAAAAGTTTACTTTTATGATTTCGAGTGAAGGAGAATTGTATGAATAAAATTTGCAAAATATTAAATATAAAATACCCAGTTATCCAAGGGGGAATGGCATGGGTAGCTACTGCATCATTAGCAAGTGCTGTATCTAATGCAGGAGGTCTTGGAATAATAGCAGCAGGAAATGCACCAAAAGAAGCTATAAAAAAAGAAATTATTGAGTGTAAAAAATTAACAGATAAGCCTTTTGGGGTAAATGTAATGCTTATGTCACCATTTGTAGATGATATAATTGATTTAATTATAGAAGAAAAAATTCAAGTTATTACTACTGGAGCAGGAAATCCTGCAAAATATATGGATAGATTAAAAGAAGCTGGAACAAAAGTTATTCCTGTAGTACCAACAATAGCTTTAGCTCAAAGAATGGAAAAGCTAGGAGCTACAGCAGTAATAGCTGAAGGTACAGAAGGTGGAGGGCACATAGGAGAGCTTACTACTATGGTTTTGGTTCCACAAGTCGCTGATGTTGTCAACATACCTGTAATAGCTGCTGGAGGCATTGTAGATGGTAGAGGTATTGCTGCTTCTTTTGCATTAGGTGCTAGTGCAGTTCAAGTAGGAACTAGATTTATATGTAGTGAAGAGTGTTCTGTACATTCAAACTACAAAAATTTAGTAATAAAAGCAAAAGATAGAGATGCAATTGTTACAGGAAGAAGTACAGGTCATCCAGTAAGAACATTAAAGAATAAATTATCAAAAGAATTTTTAAAGATGGAGCAAAATGGAGCTACTCCTGAAGAGCTAGATAAAAAAGGAACAGGTGCTTTAAGATTTGCAACAGTAGATGGAGATACAGAAAAAGGTTCATTTATGGCAGGTCAAAGTGCTGCCATGGTAAAAGAAATAACACCTTGTAAAGAAATTATAGAAACTATGGTAAATCAAGCAAAAGAGATTATGCCAGCAATAGAACTATAAATCAGGAGGAGTAAGATGGGAAAAGTTGCACTAGTATTTCCTGGTCAAGGAGCTCAATATGTAGGTATGGCTAAGGATTTATACGAAAATAATGATGTTGCCAAAAACGTAATAGATGAAGCTTGTGAAGTCTTAAAAATGGACTTAAAAAAACTTATGTTTGAAGGCAATGAAGAAGAACTTTCTAAAACTGAAAATACTCAACCTGCTATGGTTACACATAGTGTAGCAGTATTAAAAGCAGTACAAGCTCAAGTAGATTTAAAATATAGTGCATGTTTAGGATTATCTTTAGGAGAGTACAGTGCATTGGTTGCAGCAGATGCAATTGATTTTAAAGATGCTGTGTGCTTAGTCAAAAAAAGAGGTAAGTTTATGCAGGAAACAGTTCCAACTGGTGTTGGAGCTATGGCAGCAATTTTAGGTCTAGATAGAAGTATATTAGAAACTGTGGTTAAAGAGATACAAGGAGGTATTGTAGAAGTGGCAAATTACAACTCTCCTGGTCAAATAGTTATATCTGGCGAAGATAAAAAGATAGAAGAAGCAATGGTGAAATGCAAAGAAGCAGGAGCAAAAAGAGCTGTTAAATTAAATGTAAGTGGTCCTTTTCACTCATCAATGCTAAAAGAAGCTGGAGTAAAATTAGGCAGTGAGTTAGAAAAAGTCAACATAACTAAACCTAAAGTCGATGTAGTAGCAAATGTAAATGCAGATTACTATAAAAATGAAGGTAAAGAACTGCTTATAAAACAAGTAAGCTCATCTGTTCTTTGGGAAGATTCTATAGAAAGACTTTTAAACGATGGATATGATACTTTTGTAGAAATGGGACCTGGGAAAACTTTAAAAGCATTTATCAAGAAGATAGCTTCTAACAAAAAAGCAAGTGTGAATATTTATAATATAGATGGTATAGATTCTCTTAATGAATTTGTACAAAATTATAGAAATGGAGAGATATAATGATAAATCTTACAGGACAAGTAGCAGTTGTTACTGGTGGCTCTAGAGGTATAGGCAAAGAAATAGCAAAAAAACTAGCATCTTTTGGGGCTGATGTAGTAATCAATTATACTTCTAAAGAAGATGAAGCACTAAAAACTAAAAATGAAATAGAAGGTATGGGTGTAAAGTGTACTTCTATAAAATGTGATGTGTCTAAATCTGAAGAAGTAAATCAAATGATAGATTCTGTTGTAAAAGAATTTGGAAAAGTTGATATATTGGTTAATAATGCAGGTATAACTAAAGATGCTTTGCTTATGAGAATGAAAGAAGAAGATTTTGATAGAGTCATAGATATAAACTTAAAAGGTGTCTTTAATTGTACAAAAGCAGTTACTAAACCTATGATGAAAAAGAAGTATGGAAGAATAATTAATATGACTTCAGTAGTTGGAATTATGGGTAATGTAGGACAAACTAATTATTGTGCATCAAAAGCTGGTGTAATTGGATTTACAAAAGCTTCTGCAAGAGAATTGGCATCAAGAAATATAAATATAAATGCAGTAGCACCTGGATTTATAGAAACAGACATGACTAAAGTACTAAGTGATGATGTAAAAGAATTGACACTAGCAAATATACCAAAAAAATCTTATGGTAAACCAGAAGATGTAGCAAATGCAGTGGCATTTTTAGTTAGTGACATGTCAAGCTATATAACAGGACAAGTAATAAATGTAGATGGTGGAATGGTAATGCAATAATAAAAAAATAATAATTTAAAAAGTAGAGAAATCTATTAAAATAAAAAATCTTAGGAGGTACACAATGTTTAATAAAGTTGTAGAAATAATAATAGAGCAATTAGGAGTAGAAGATAAAGAAATAACTATGGAAACATCATTAATGAAGGATTTAGAAGCAGATTCATTAGATGCAGTAGAAATAATAATGGCACTTGAAGATGAATTTGGTATAGAAATACCAGATACAGAAGCAGAAAACTTCAAAGCTATAGGAGATATAGTTAAGTATATAGAAGCTAATAAATAGTCGAGCTTTAAAAAAGTGGAGGTATCCGATGAATAAAAGAGTAGTAATAACAGGACTTGGATGTGTTACGCCGTTGGGAACGGGAAAAGACGAGTTCTGGAGCAATATAAAATCTGGAGTATCTGGTATAGATAAAATAACTAATTTCGATGCTAGCACATATCAAACGCAGATAGCAGGAGAAGTTAAGAATTTTCATCCAGAAGAATATATAAGCAAAAAAGAATTGAAGAGATTGGATAAGTTTGCTCAATTTGCAATAGTATCTGCAAAATTAGCAGTTGAAGATGCAAACCTTGATTTAGATAAAGTTGATAGAGAGCGTGTTGGTGTTATAATAGGTTCTGGAATAGGTGGAGTTGAAGCAATAGAAACTCAACACAAAATTCTTTTAGAAAAAGGAAATAAAAGAGTAAGTTCACTTTTTGTACCTATGATGATTGGAAATATGGCGGCTGGTCAAGTTTCAATATTTTTAGGAGCAAAAGGACCTAACACTAATGTATGTACAGCTTGTGCATCAGGGACTCATTCAATAGGTGATGCTTTTAAGGTTATACAAAGAGGCGATGCAGATGTTATGGTAGCAGGAGGTTCTGAAGCTGCTGTAACAGGTCTTGCATTTGCTGGATTCTGTAATATGAAAGCTATGTCAACTAGAAATGATGACCCTAAAACTGCATCAAGACCATTTGATAAAGACAGAGATGGATTTGTAATGGGAGAAGGAGCAGGTATTGTTATCTTAGAAGACTTAGAACATGCTTTAGCAAGAGGTGCTAAAATATATGCAGAAGTAGTTGGATATGGTTTAACTGCTGATGCATATCATATGACAACTCCAGCTGAAAATGGAGAAGGAGCAGCTAGGTCTATGAATATGGCTTTGAAAGATGGAAATGTTCCATTAGAAGAAGTAGATTATATAAACGCTCATGGAACTTCAACTTACTATAATGATTTGTACGAAACGATGGCTATAAAGACTGTATTTGGGGAAAAGGCATATGATTTGTGTGTATCATCAACAAAATCTATGACTGGCCATTTATTAGGTGCATCAGGAGCTATAGAAGCAGTTGTTTGTGCTATGAGTATAGAGGATAGTTTTGTACCTCCAACTATAAACTTACAAGAAGTTGGAGAAGATTTGGATTTAGATTATGTTCCAAATCAAGGTAAAGAAAGAAATGTTAGATATGCACTATCAAATTCTTTAGGATTTGGTGGGCACAATGCTACAATTATACTAAAAAAATATGTATAAATAAATCGTATGTATTAAATTTACATTGCTTTAAATTAAAAGTCTCCTAAAATATTTTAGGAGACTTTTTTATTAAGATTTAATTCTAGCATATGTTGTAAATCATTTTGATATATTGTATTATAAAGTATTAAGAGGTTATTTATATATATGTAAGTTTCCATTCTACAATATACAGAAGGAGGACTAAAATTTTGAATTTTAGACTACCAAAGAAAAGATTACTAAAGAGTATAATTTTTATAGGTGCAATACTTATTAGTATTATTTTGTTTATAAAATACGACCAAAGTGGGCTGAAAGAAAGAGAAATTATAAATAAGGGAAAATACATGTCTGAAAGTCTTGTGTCAGATAAGAAGTACGATGAAGCAAAAAAAGTTGTTAAAAGTTCTTTTGAAGCTATCCCACAAAAAAAATATAATAAAGTATATGATGAAGTGTGGGATATGTTAAAGACCATTTCATCTGTTCCAGATGGAACAAAGATAGTCATTGATTCATTAGAAACGATGAGAATGTCAGATGAAAAGTTATCTGATGAGTGCAGATTTAATATAGAAAAAAGATTAGCATCAGTGTACATAATGGATAATAATTATTCCAGAGCAGTAGATTTAACTGTGAAGTCTATAAAGCTGGCTGAAAAATTAGAGGATAATTATGAAAAAGCAAGACTAGATGTTGATTTGGCGAGCATACTTTTAAAGGTAGGTGGCTATGAAACAGGAGAAAAATTAATAAGAAATTCTTTTGATATAGATATTGATGAAGGTGAAAAAAATGGAATGGTTAGATTATATGCTCTTATAAATTTATCGGAAATATATGTAGAATTAGGAGAATATGATAAAGCTATTAAAACAAGTAGTAGAGTAAAAGATTATAAAAAATTTGTAAAGATAGATGATTACAACGATTTTGAGATAATAGCTTCTATAATGCAAGCAAATGCATATGTAGGAAAAAATGATATACCAAAGGCAAGAACTCTTTTAGAAAGAGCTAATTATCTTATAGAATCTGACAAATCAGTTCATATATTGGATAAAGATATGTACTATTATATGGCAATGGGAAATTTAGAGTATAAAAATGAAAATTATAATTCTGCAATAGATAATTATAAAAATAGTTTAGAGATATCTGATAAAAGAAAGTTGATTCAGGAAAAAATAAAAATCTTAAATAAAATACTAAAGATATATGAAAAACAAGAAAATGTAAATGCTGTAAATAAGTATCAAAAGATACTAATAAGTGAATATAAAGAGAATAAAAAGATAAGAGACTCAGAGATTAGTTTCTATATAATCGATAAAGTATCAAATGAAAGTGCATTATTTGAGAAAACTAAAAAAGAAATCAAATATTATAAAATATTATTTACAGTAATTATAATTGCTATATTTGGGTCTACTATTTTATATAATAGACTCAAGTATTTTAAAGCACAAAATTTACATGATGGACTTACAAATGTTTATAATCGAAAAAGTTTTGATATTATGTATGAAAAATATATAGAGAAAGATGATAATTTTGCACTTGTAATGATAGATATTGACAACTTTAAACTCATAAATGATAATTATGGACATAAATTTGGTGATATTGTTATAAAAGGTATAACAAATACTATTTCTGTTATGTTGGAACAAGAAGATAAAGTATTTAGGTATGGAGGCGAAGAGTTTTCTGTGTTAATAAGAAATAAATCTGGTGAAGAGGTAGTAAATATAATTGACAATATAAGAATTGCAATTGCAAATAAAAAATGGGGTGAAGATGTAACTGTGACTATAAGTGCAGGTGTAGCTCATATTTTTGATAGTAAGAATGTACTAGAAGAAGCTGACAAAAATTTATACAAAGCAAAACAACTTGGTAGGAATAAAGTAGTATATAAGTAATTATGTGCTATATAAATAAGAGGTATAAACATGAAACAATCGATAGCTATAGTAACTGATAAAATAACTAAATTATCACCTTTTTTAGAAGAAAATATACGTTTAGTTTTAGGTGATTATATTGATATAAGCCATTATTATTTAGAAAATCTAAAAGAGGATGATAAAATACAAGGTGACTTTGTGTTGGTAATGACTGATGATAGATTGAATAGTATGAGAAAACATCTGGTACAAGATAGTAAGATTATAGTGGTGAGAAGAACTCTTAAAGAAAATGAAATCTATGGATTATTTTCAATACCAAATGGAACCGAAGTATTAGTCGTAAATGATACAAAAGAAACTACCTTAGAAACAATAAGTTTGTTTTACAAGATAGGAGTAAAGAATTTAAAGTTTACTCCATATATTGAAGGAAAAATTTATAAAAATATAGATATAGCTATAACACCTGGAGTAAAAGAAAAAGTGCCAAGCTATATAAATAAAGTAATCGACCTTGGGAATAGGTATATTGATATATCTACTTTTATAGAAATAATAAATGGACTTAGAATTGATGTTAAGGAAATACGTAAAAACTTAATGGCCTATTCTGAACGTTTGATAAGTCTAGATAATGGAGTAAAAGATAATTATAGACAATTGTTTCTAAAAATGGAAGAACAAGATGTAATATTAAACTTATCAAAAGATGGAATAATATTTACTTCATCAAATGGTGTTATAAATACATTTAATAAAGAAGTTTTAAAAATTTTAGGTATAAATGAAAACCCACAAGGTAAAAACATAGAAGAAGTTATATCTAAAGATTTAAATATTCTACTTGGAGACAAAGAAATAGTCGATGAAGTTGTGTTTACAAATAAAAAATATATAAATGTAAATAAAAAAAATATATTTTCTATGGGGAATAAAGCTGGTATATATTACAATTTACAAGAGATAACATATATAAAAAAATTAGAACAAAATCTTACTAATAAATTGAGAGAACAAGGACAAATAGCTAAGTATACATTTAAAGACATAAAAACTAAAAATAAAAATATGATAAAGTGTATAGAATTGGCTAAAAAAATATCTAAATCAGACCTTTCTGTTTTAATAATAGGGGAAAGTGGTACTGGTAAAGAATTGTTAGCCCAATCAATCCATAATAACTCTAATAGAAGTAATCAACCATTTATAGCAGTTAACTGTGCAGCAGTTCCAGATAGTCTATTGGAAAGCCAGTTATTTGGATATGAAAAAGGTTCTTTTACAGGAGCTTTAAGAGAAGGGAAAAAAGGATTGTTTGAACTTGCAAATAATGGAACTATATTTCTAGATGAAATAGGAGATATGCCTCCTTTGTTGCAAACAAAATTGCTTAGAGTACTTCAAGAAAAGCAAGTTATGCCTATAGGCTCTCATAACGTTATAAATATAGATGTTAGAGTCATAGCGGCAACAAATAAGAATTTACCAAAGATGATTAGAGAAGGAAAATTTAGAGAGGATTTATATTATAGGCTGAATGTATTGCCAATAGATGTACCATCATTAAAAAATAGGAAAGAAGATATAATAGCGCTTATGAATTTCTTTTTAAAACATAATATAAGGCTTTCACCTGAAGTTGTAACTATTTTAGAAAAGTATAATTGGCCAGGAAATATAAGAGAGTTACAAAACGTTGCTTCTTATGTAAGTCTAATGTGTGATAACATGGTTTTTAAAGATGACTTACCACCATATATAAAGACAGAACAGGTTGCTAATTATGAAGATGGATTTGGTTATACAAAAAAAGAATTTGTAGATATATTGAGAGTTTTATATGAAAGAAGAGATTCAGCTTCTGGAGTTGGAAGGGGATTTATAATTGAAAAACTTACAGAGGAAGGAATTGAAATTTCTGAAAGTAAAGTTAGAAAGGTGTTGTCTTATTTAAGTGAGTGTGGATATATATCATCTAAATCAGGTAGGTGTGGAAGTCAAATAACTTCAGAGGGTATAAATCTTTACAATAAAATGACTTAAATGTACTGATATTAAAATAAGATATTTTGAACATAAATATTTAAATAAGTGTAAGTTTTTATATTTACAAAATTTAAACTATAGCAGAGATAATATTATACGTTTTAAATCTTTAAAATTAAATACTAATAGGTTTAAGAAATAGGTATAGATAGGTAATAGGTTATTATAAAATAACCTATTACCTATTTTTATTTTTAAAAAGATTGTATATAGAATAAACACTAAAAAATATAGTTAACAAAAGCATTGAAAACGCTATATAAAAAATAAATACAAATAATTATAAATTTTGGCATACATATTGCTAATTATAGATATAAGACGACAAAATAATTGGGAGGATTAATTATGAAATACAAAACAACAGGGACTTGTGCTACAGAAATTGAATTCGAGGTAAAAGATAATAAAGTTAAAAATGTAAATTTCATTGGTGGATGTGATGGAAATTTAAAAGGACTAAAAGTATTAGTTGAAGGTATGAATATAGAAGATGTAATTAAGAAATTAAAAGGAATTGAATGTAAGACAAAGCCAACATCTTGTCCAGACCAACTTTCTCTAGCATTGGAAAATTATATAAATATAAAATAAATACATAAAACAATCGATTAGTTAGGAGCTTGATTATGAAACCAATAATAGGGATTTTAGGAAATTTAATAATAATGGAGAATGGAATGTTTCCAGGACTTGAAAGGTCATATGTAAATAATGATTATATAAATGCAGTACTAAAAGGTGGAGGTAGTCCAGTTATAATTCCAGTAAATACAGATAAAGAAGTTATAAAAAAACAGATTGAGATGGTTGATGGAATTTTAATATCTGGAGGATGGGATGTCAATCCTCAATTATATGGAGAAGAAACAAGAGAAGAAACTACATTTATATACCCAGAAGTGGATGAGTTTGATTTAATAGCTATAAGTATAGCATTAGAACTTAAAAAACCTATATTAGGCATATGTAGGGGATTACAAATTTTAAATGTAAGTTTAGGAGGAACTTTACACCAAGATAATAATCTTGTAGAAGGAAGTTATATAAAACATACACAATCCGCAAAAAGATATGTGGCTACTCACAAAGTAGATGTTAAAGAAGGTAGTATTTTAGAAGGAATCTTAGGAAAACAATTACTTACAAATAGCTATCATCATCAAAGTGTTAAGCAGCTTGGAAAAGGATTAAAAGCCATAGCATATTCAAGAGATGGTATAATAGAAGCTATTCAGAAAGAGGATGAAAAATTTGTAGTAGGAGTACAGTGGCATCCAGAAATGATGGTAGAACACTGTAATAAAATGGAAAAACTGTTTAAATATTTTATAAATATTTGTTCAAATTTATAATATACCTTGGGGGGATTGAACATGAACGAAAAGAATAAAATGGGATTAATAAGTATTATACTTTTAGGTATTAATGCAGTTGTAGGAGCTGGAGTTTTCCTATTACCAGGAGATGCAATGAAATCATTTGGTGTAGCAAGTATATTTGTATATATGTTTGATATGTTGCTAGTTTTATCTATGGCATTTTGTTTTGCTGAGGTAGCAGGGAAATTTAATAAAAATGGTGCTGCATATGTATATACTAAAGAAGCTTTTGGAGATTTTTGTGGTTTTGAAGTAGGTCTTATGAAATGGGTAATAGGATGTATCTCTTGGGGAGCGTTAATAGTAGGTTTTCCTACATCATTGTCAGCAGTATGGGCTCCAGCAGGTGACCCTCATATACAGAAAATTATAATTGTAGCTATGATAGTTGGTCTTACAATTATAAACTTATTAGGTGTATCTTTATCAAAAATTGTACAAAACGTTATAACTGTAGGTAAACTAATTCCATTAATATTATTTATAGGAATAGGTATATTTTTTATAAAAGGAGTTAATTTTACTACTTCAACAATGGTACCTACAGGAGCTGGAGTAACAGAGTTTGGAGCAGCAGCACTTTTAATGTTTTATTCATTTACAGGATTTGAGTCTATAGCAGTTGCAGCAGAAGATATGGAGAATCCTAAAAAGAATATACCAATAGCAATTATAAGTGTAATAGTAATTGCATCAATAATATACATATTAAATCAAGTTGTATGTGTTGGTATACTAGGAGATTCATTATCTAGTACATCTACACCAGTTGCAGATGCTGCAAGAATTTGTTTTGGAAATATGGGTGCAGGATTAGTTACTTTTGGGACATTAGTTTCTGTGGGTGGAATTTGTATGTGTGGTGCTTTTGTAAATCCAAGAAGTTGTGTAGCTTTAGCTGATGATAAAATGTTACCTAGAATATTTGCAAGAAAAGATAAAAAAGGTACACCATATGTAGCAATAATAGCTACTATGATAATTACTATACCAATAGCTTTATCTGGAAGCTTTGCTGAATTAGCAGCAATAAGTGCAGTTGCTAGATTTATACAGTATATACCAACATCTCTATCAGTATTAGTATTTAGAAAGAAAAGACCAGAGTTAGTGGGGACTTTTAAAACTCCATTTGGAGCAGTGATTCCTTTAATTGCAGTATGTGTTGGAACTTGGTTATTATTCCAAGCATCTATGCATCAGTTAATCATGGGATTAGGAGCATTGGCAATTGGAGTACCACTATACTTTATAATGAAGTCTTATAATAGAAAAATTTATGGGGAAGAATTAAAGAAAATAGTTTAATTAAATTATAAATAATAGTTGAAATAAAGCTAGAACTTGGCAGAAAATTAAATATAGATAAATATATATAAGGTTATATTAAAATATTATTGATTTTTTATTTTAGTGTAACCTTATATTGTTATTAATACATGAAAAATATTGTAATAGGTTAAAAACAATAGTATTATGTTTATAGATAAAAAACTTGTTAGGAGGTAAATTTATGCCAACAATAACTTTAAAAAATGGTGTGGACATACTTATTAGAGAAGGAGTAAAAGAAGATGCTCAAAACATTATAGATTTTTATAATGAAGTGGGTGGAGAAACTCATTTTCTTTCATTTGGAAAAGATGAATATAAAGTATCTTTAGAGGAACAAGAAAATGCTATAGAAGCAGCAAAGGCATCTGATAATTCAGTAAAACTGATTGCATTTATAGATAGTGAGATAGTTGGTATTGCGACAATTGATTCTAATCAAAAAGCAAAAGGAAAACATGTTGGAGTATTAGGAATTGTTGTAAAAGAAAAATATTGGGGAATTGGATTAGGAAAAAGATTGATGCTAGACCTTATAGAATGGTGTAAATCAAATGGAATAACTAAGAAAATAACTCTTGTTACTAATGAAGAAAATCATAATGCTATAGGATTATACAAAAAGGTTGGATTTGAAGTAGAGAGTATATTAAAGAAAGAATGTTATTATAATGGTGTTTATACAGATTTAGTAGGAATGTCACTTTTATTAGGAATATAATTAGTGTACATTTTATCTCGAAAAAAGTATATTAAGTATGGTATAATTAAAAAAGAATATAACTTAATATAATTTTGGAGGACGAATTATGAAAAATCTGTGTAAAATATCAGATGATTATTTAAACAGCAAACTGAAGTATTTAAAGTTATTATCAAAACAATATCCAAGTATATCAAAAGCAAGTACAGAAATAATAAATTTAGAGGCTATATTAAATCTTCCAAAGGGAACAGAACATTTTATAACAGATGTACATGGCGAATATGAGCCATTTGTGCATGTATTAAAAAATGGTTCTGGTGTAATAAAGAGAAAAATAGAAGAATTGTTTTCAAACACAATAAGAGATAGTGAGAAAAAGATGTTAGCAACTCTTGTATATTATCCTGAACAAAAGTTAGACCTAATAATTAAGCAAGAGGAAAATATAGATGATTTTTATAGAATAAATATTTATAGACTTATAGAACTTTGTAAGTATGCTTCCAGCAAATATACTAGGTCCAAAGTTAGAAAACTTTTGCCAGAAAATTTTAAATACATAATAGAAGAAGTTTTACATGAACATGTCAAGAGTGAACATAAAGAAGAGTACTATAAAAGTATAGTTGAAACAATAGTCAACATAGGGATAGCAAAAGAATTTATAATTGCTATTTCTACAGTTATACAAAAATTAGTTGTTGATAGATTGCATGTAATAGGGGATATTTATGATAGAGGTCCAAGACCAGATATAATTGTTGACAAACTTATTGAACACCATTGTGTAGATATTCAATGGGGAAATCATGATATATTATGGATGGGTGCAGCGTCAGGTGAAAAAACTTGTATAGCAAATGCTCTTAGAATATCAGCTAGATATGCTAATTTAGACATCGTAGAAGACATATATGGGATAAATCTATTACCTTTAGCCACTTTTGCTATAGAGATGTATAAGGATGACCCTTGTAAAGAATTTATTCCAAAGATTAATGACCAAAGTGTAACAATAACAGAAAAGTCTTTGATGGCGAAGATGCACAAGGCAATAAGTATAATCCAATTTAAACTAGAAGGTGAAGTTATAAGAAGAAGACCTGAATTTGAGATGGAACATAGACTTTTGCTTAATATGATAAATTATGATGAAGGTACAATTACTTTAAATGGCAAGACATATAAATTAAAAGACACTTATTTGCCTACAATAGACAAAAAAGACCCATATAAATTAACAATAGAAGAAAAAAATGTTATTGATAAATTAGTATCCTCCTTTAGAGGGAGTGAAAAATTACAAAAGCATGTTTCATTTTTATTTTCTAAAGGAAGTATATACTTAAAGGCAAACTTAAACTTACTGATTCATGGATGTGTACCATTAAATGAAGATGGAAGTTTTATGTCTATGAATATAATGGGAAAAGAGTATAAAGGGAAGGCTCTTATGGACAAAATGGAATCTTTAGCAAGAGAAGGCTTCTTCTTTAAAGATAAGGCAGAAGAAAAATTATATGGTATGGATATTATGTGGTATTTGTGGACTGGAAAATGTTCATCATTATTTGGTAAAGATGATATGACAACATTTGAAAGATACTTTATAGCAGAAAAAGAAACTCATAAAGAAAATAAGAACCCATATTTTAAGCTTAGAGAAAATGAAATGGCTTGTAAAAGAATATTTGAAGAGTTTGATTTAGAACTTGATGAATCACATATAATAAATGGTCATGTTCCTGTGGAAAGTAAAAATGGAGAGAGCCCAATAAAAGCTAATGGTAAAATTCTTGTTATAGATGGTGGTTTTTCTAGAGCGTATCAAAAAACTACTGGTATAGCTGGATACACTTTGATATATAATTCTAGAACTCTACAATTAGTATCACATGAACCATTTAATTCAGCTGAAGAAGCTATTGCAAATGAAAGCGATATTTTATCAACAACTGTTGTAGTAGAGCATAAGGCAAAAAGAAAAATGGTGAGAGATACCGATGAAGGAGTAAAAATACAAGAAGAAATAGAAGATTTAAAACTCCTTTTAATGGCTTATAAAAAAGGACTAATAAAAGAAATGTAGATATTATAAAGACACTTCATAGTTGAAGTGTCTTTTTTATTGAGTAATATATTATAAAGATTAATAATAGTAATTTAACAGAGCCTACTTACTAGGTGAATCCTATATAAATGGTTTCACTTTTTTTATTGATAAAGGTTATTTTAAAAAATATATATGTTTTGGTAATATTCCTTGTCCTTTATAAATAGAATTATATAAACAAAGGAGGAGGACAAGAAATGAATAAACTTTCTGATGAAATAATAAACTCTCTTTCTACAACTATAAGAGAAAAGGTAGAAAAACTCTCAAACAATAATCTAAATATAGAAGAAATTAGGTTACGCTCACAAAAACCATTGATACTAAATGCAAACTCTAAGGATTATTTTTATAATCAAAAAACTATGACACTTGATTTAAATCAACAAGACTCATATGTGGTGACAAGAGAAGATGTAGAGCAAACTTTTCAAATAATATGTAAATACTCAATACATTCATTTATGGATGACATAAAAAAAGGATTTATAACTTTGAGAGGAGGGCATAGGGTAGGATTAGTCGGGAAAGCAATAGTAGAAGATGGACAAGTCAAAAATATAAAGCATATATCATCTTTAAATATAAGGGTATCAAGAGAAATAATTGGATGCTCAAATAAGATTTTAAGTCATATCATAAATGGAAAAAATCAGATTAATAATACTTTGATAATATCACCACCTCAATGTGGAAAAACAACATTAATAAGAGACATAGTGAGGAATTTAAGTAATGGTAATGAAGATTATGGTTTTAAAGGCTTAAAAGTAGCTCTAGTGGATGAACGTAATGAGATAGCAGGTGCTTATCTAGGTATCCCACAAATGGATGTTGGAATAAGGACTGATATAATAGAAACTTGTCCAAAAGACTTGGGTATTACGATGCTTTTAAGGTCTATGTCACCAAATGTTATTGTGACAGATGAGATTGGAAGTGAAAAAGAGATAAAGGCATTATATACAGCACTAAATGGAGGAATAGGACTAATAACTACTGTACATGGAGATTCAATAGATGATATACAAAATAGAAAAGAATTAAATAGGCTTCTAGATAAAGAATTATTTAAAAAAGTTATAATTCTTTCTGCCAAAAGAGGTGCAGGAACAATTGAAAAAATTTATGATTTAGAAGAAAAGAGATGGTATTTTGCAAATTAAGATAATTATTGTAGCTCTTTTAATAGGAAGTAGTTATTTGATAGGTGAACATATATACAAGACTTATACTCGTAGACATAAACAATTGAATGATTTAATAAGAGTTTTAGAAATATTAAGGATGGATTTATCTTTTGGACTTTATACATTAGAGGAGATTTTTAAGAGGATAGGTGGAAATAAAGAGTTTTGTTTTTGGAAGTTTTTTCTTCAAATATCAGAGGAACTTCATAACGAACAAGGCAAAACTTTAGAAATGATAATATCAGAAAATCTTGATATTTTAAACAAAGAAACTTATCTAGGTAATAAGGAAATCGAGGAGTTAAAAAATCTAATACTTACTTTAGGTAAAAGTGACATAGAGTCACAACAAAGAATGATAGATTTATCTATAGAAAATTTAAAAAAGCAGACCTATGAGACAAAAGAAGACATAAACAAAAAAGGTGTATTGTATAAAAAATTAGTCACATTCATAGGCATAGGTATATGTATTATATTGATTTAAATATGGGGAGGTTTATTATGGAGATATCATTGATATTAAAAGTTGCAGGTGTTGGGATTCTAATATCAGTATTGAATATGATATTGGAAAAAACAGATAGAAAAGATTGGGCAGGTCTTACTACATTGGCAGGTGTAATAATCGTATTGGGGATGGTAATAACAGAAATAAGTGATTTATTTAATACTGTAAGAACAATGTTTCAACTTTACTAAAGAGGAGGGAGTAATTTGGAAATAATGCAATTAATAGGAATTGCAATCATTTCAACTACACTCTGTTTAGTAATTAAAAAAGATAGACCAGAAATAGCAAATTTCATAGCGATAATAACTGGAGTAATAATACTATTATCAGTTATGTTTAAGCTGAACTTTATAGTAGATAGCATACAAGATTTAGCTAATAAAGCTAATATCCCAACTATGTATATATCCTTAATCATAAAATTAATTGGGATAGCATATTTAATGGAATTTGCAATACAACTTTGCAAAGATTGTGGGGAAGGAAATATTGCTTCAAAGTTAGAATTTGGAGGAAAAATAATAGTTATGTCAATGTCTTTCCCTATACTTCTATCCATTGTAGAAATGGTAGTGAACATAATTCCATAGTTGTGTATCTTAAGAACTATAGGTATATTAAAGAGATTTTGTTGTATTGAGGTTTATAGAGTGAAGAGAGGCATGGTTGCTTATGAAGAAAAGATTTTTACCAATGATTATAGGTTTTGTATTTACTTTCTTTTTTATAAATATCTTTGCTATTATGATATTCGCTAATGAAGTACCAAGTAGTGAAGATAAGGAATATGGTGAAACAAAAAATAGCATAGATAAATATATAGATGGTCAGTTAGACAAGCTAGATATAAATGAAATTCAAGACTATATAAATAAGGAAATAGTTATTAATGATGTTAATTTAAAATCGTTTGTAAAAGATTTAATTAGTGGCAAAAAAAATATTTTAGATTTATTCAATAAAGATGGACTGAAGATATTGATGTTTGATGAATTTAAAGCAAGTTTAAAGGTAGTAGCAGTGATTTTGGTACTGGCTTTACTATCATCTATTTTAAAAAGTTTAGAAAACTCTTTTTCATCAGGTGCAGTAAGTCAAATTGCAACATATATAATATTTATCACAATGGTATCGCTCACACTTGTTGGATTTAAAGATGTATTACAGATTTGCTATGATGCAATAGACCATACTGTAGGTCTTATGCAAGTTATAATGCCAATATTGATAACATTTTTACTTTTAATTGGATTTCCAATAACATCTACTACTTTGAATCCTATTTTTATAGGAGGAGTAACATTTATAAACGTATTTTTTAAAAACTTTTTATTTGTGTCAATTACTGTTGCATTTGGAATTTTAATAATAAACAATTTATCAAAAAATATAAGGTTAAAGCGATTTTTCTCATTTGTAAAACAAATAAATTATGTTTCTATTGGAGCGATGTTTACCGTTTATTTAGGGCTTGTATCTATACAAGGATTGTATGTAACTAGTTTTGATAAATTCAGTGTCAAGACTGCTAAATTTGCTATAGGCAATTTTATTCCTGTTGTAGGTGGATTTGTATCTGATTCTGTGGATATTCTATTATCTTCATCTCAGCTTATAAAAAACATATTTGGAGGAATAGGGCTTATCCTACTTGTTGGAATTTGTTTACTTCCAGTTATAAAAATTTTATCAGTTATAGTGGTATACAAGTTAGCTGCAATAATTGTAGAGCCAGTCGGAGAAGATGGAATATCTAATTTTTTAAATGAAGTTGCAAATCTAATGATAATAATGCTAGCATCAGTAATTGCTATAACAATAATGTTCTTTGTGACTGTAGCTATCTTGACCTCGATAAGTGTTGTAAGTCAAGGATAATATGTATCAATATAAAAGGATTACATTGAAATTAAAGTTTGTAGAGAGGGGGAAGCTATGTTAGAGGGCATAAAGGCATGGATTGTTAGTGTTTTAATAGGAGCATTTATAGTAAATATAGTAGATATGATTTTACCAAGTTCTAAGATAAAACCTTATGTCAACTTAGTTTTAAACTTTATGTTTGTATTTATTGTAATAACTCCAGTAGTAGGATTTTTCTCAAAAGATATGAGCCTAGAAGATAGAATCTTGAAGTCTATGGGCAACTATAACAAACAATATGTAGATAGTACAAATGCTTTAGCAAAAGAAACTGGAAATAACAATTTATCCAAGGGATATGAGGACGGTTTAAAAGAAGTACTTAAATTAAAACTAGATGAATATGGTTATGATTTAGAAGATATAGAGCTTAACGGAGCAAATATAAATAATATAAAAATAAAAGAAAAAAATGATAGTACAAAAAGTAATGGCAATATTGATGAAGAAAATAAAAATAATAGTACTAAAGAGAATGGAGAAAACATAAACTCTAATGACAAAGAAAATTCTAAACAAGTTTTTAAAAAAGGTACAGAATATGGACTGAATCTAAACGAAAAAAAATTAAAAAATGACTTAATAAAGGTGCTTGATGTTTCTATAGAAGATATACAAATTGATAAATAGGAGTTGGGAGAATGTTGAAAAACTTGAATGACAAAGATAAGAGAAAGGTATATTCACTAATAACTATAGCTGGAATCTGTGTGGTGTCATTAGTCTTATTATCTTGTTTTCCTAGTAGCAAAAGTGATAAACAAGTTGGAAAAACAGATGCTAACAAAAATACTGAAAAACAAGTTACTAAAGAACAAGAAAAAGATGATTTAGAATCAAAGTTAACAGCAATACTATCTAAAATTGATGGTGCAGGGGATGTTGATGTAATGGTTACATTTGAATCAAGTGAAGAAATACAACCTGCCTTTAATTCAAATCAGACAACAGAGACAACAGAGGAAAAAGATGCACAAGGAGGAGAAAGAACAGTTACGACTTCTAGTGAAAATAAAACAATGATAACTTCAAATTCAAGTGACCCTGTAGTTATAAAAACTACAGAGCCAAAGATAAAGGGAGTGATAGTAGTAGCAAGTGGAGCTAATGACCCAAGTGTGAAAGAAACACTTTATAGTGCAGTACAAACATCATTACAAGTAGCTGGACATCAAGTAGAAATATATTCTAAATAAATACATATAACCGGGGGGATAAATGAATGAAGTTTAATTATAAGGGAAGAGGATTTGTAATAATAACTTTAACTGCAATGTTGGTTGTAGTAGGAACAGTGAATTATCAATTGAGTAAGAAGTCTTTATTAGAAACATCAAAAGAGTTTAAGGCATACGAAGAAGCTCAATTACAGAAAAATACTGATGATAGTGATAGTAGTAAAACAGAAGATTCTAGTAATGTGAATAAACAAGATGGAAAAGAGAGTGCTGATATTGAAATAGTTGACAGTAAAGCTAGTAAAGTAAAAGAAAAGGTAACTGAAACAAGTAAAGAAATAAAAGCTCAACTATCATCTGAGAAAAATATGAAAAAAGCATCTTATATTTTAGATATGAAAATGAATAGAGAAAAGCAAAGAAATGAATTAGTTCAAGATTTAAATGAAATGATAAATAATCCATCTACAACAGAAGAATCTAGAAAAGAAGCTTCTAATATGAAATTAAATATAGTTAAAATTCAAGAAAAAGAACTTCAAATAGAAAATCTCTTGAGCACAAAAGGATATGAAGAAGCATTGGTTTATATAAGTGATAGCAAAGTCAATGTGGTAGTAAATGAAGCTAAATTAGATAAGAAAGATGCAGCAAAAATATTTGACTTAGTTGCAGAACAAGCTAATGTAAAGTATGAAAATATTAAACTTACAAATAATAATAAAAAGTAAAAAATAAACCTCAGAATTAACTGAGGTTATTTTCTTGCAAAGTAGACTTGTATTTGGTATTATTATACTTATAAAAATAGTTCCTTAAAATCAGGAGGTAAGTTTTAATATGGAAGATAATAAGTTTGGACAAGTAAAAATATCTAATGATGTAATAGCTACAATAGCTGGTCTAGCAGCATTAGAAGTTGAAGGCATAGAAACTACAGCAACATTAACAGATAAGTTGTTAAAAAATAATGGAGTAAAAATACAAATAGAAGAAGAGGATGTTAATTTAGATGTAATGGTTATGATAAAATATGGGATGTCAATACCAGATACAGCTTTTAAAGTTCAAGAAAATGTAAAAAATACTGTTGAGACAATGACAGGACTGAAGGTTTCTCAAGTAAATATACACATTCAAGGAATCAGCTTTAAGAAAGATAAAGTTGATAAAGAAGAAGCAAAAGCAACTAAGAAAAATTAATATTAGCCCTCTGAAAAGTCAGAGGGTTTTTTGTTGGCATTTGATTTTTATATAGATAATTAAACTTAAAGGAGAATTTTGATTGATGAAAAAGGATAGGGCACAAAAGAGTACAACAAGAGAATATATAATGAAACTTATATATCAAATAAATATTAACAAGGAAGATTTTGAAGCTTTAGATGGTAAAGTAGATACTTTTTTAAATGATAATTCAGAACATATTATAAATAGATATGAAGAGCTTGCACTTCAGTATTCAAATAATGCAAATTTAAAGTTAGAAGATACTAAACTTGAAGATGTTATAGACAGAAAATATATAAACAGAGTATGCAAAGAGCTAAAAGAAAATCATGATAAGATAGATGAGTTAATAAACAAGCATGCTAAAAACTGGACAGTAGATAGAATGCCAAAAGTAGATGTGTCTATACTTAGATTATCTGTATGTGAAATAGCATATTTGGACACTCCTAATAAAGTAGCAATAAATGAAGCTGTAGAACTTGCAAAGATATATTGTGATGATAAGTCTCCTAAATTTATAAATGGTATATTGGGAAGTGTTGTTGATGAAATCGAGAAATAATATAATAATTGGAATTGATACTAGCTGCTATACTACTTCTATAGCAGCTATATCTTTAGATAAGAAAGTTATCTTTAATGAGAAAATAATGCTAGAAGTAAAAGAAAATACAAAAGGTCTAAGACAAAGTGAAGCTGTATTCCAGCATGTGAATAATTTAGGACTTCTAAGTGATAGAATAAAATCATTTAAATATAAATTTAATATAGAAGGAATCTGTTCATCTATAAGACCTAGACCTGTTGAAAACTCATATATGCCTGTATTTAATGTAGGATATAATTTTGGAAAGTTACTATCAAGCATGTATGATTGTAGATTTTATGAGACTACTCATCAAGAAAATCACATTGAAGCAAGTTTATTAAATAGTAAATTAAAAAATAATAATAGATTTATTTCCGTTCACATGTCTGGTGGTACTACAGAGATACTTTTAATAAGCAAACTAGATGGTAATTATAATGTATTAGATAAAAACTTAGATGGAATTACCAAAATAAGTGATGAAAAAGGTGATAAAAGTAAGTTATGTAATAATTTTGGATATAATATAGATATAATTGGAGGAAGTAAAGATATTAGCTTTGGTCAACTTATAGATAGAATAGGAGTTAAGTTGGGATATAAGTTTCCTTCAGGAAAATATTTGGATGAAAATGCTTTAAATTGTAATCTTAAAATAGAAAGTGGTCTGAAAACTTCTGTGAGAGATGGATATATGAATTTATCTGGGTTAGAAAATCAGGTAAATAGGATTATAGAGAATAATAGAGATAATACTAATCAAAAAGAATATGTATCTAAATTAGTATTAGATTCAGTAGTTAGAAATATGTTTAAATCTTTAATATACTTATGTGAAACGTATAATGTAAATGAAGTAGTTTTTGCAGGTGGAGTTTCTGCAAGTAAGTATATTTTTAAAGAATTAAGTCTAAAATTAAGAAAAAAACATATAGAAGCTCATTTTACAGAACCACAATATTCAACTGATAATGCTGTTGGGTGTGCTATAATAGGATTGAATAACTTTTTAGGAGAAAGAGTATGAAACTAAGAGCTTTAGATATAAGTGAAGCAAATTCATATATTAAAAGAATTTTAATAAACGACCCAATTCTTTCTAATCTTAAGGTTAAGGGAGAGATTTCTAATTTTAAGGTTCATAGTAGTGGGAATGTATATTTATCACTCAAAGATGAAACATCAAAGTTAAATTGTGTAATTTTTAAAAGTAATTTTAATCGTAATCTAAAACTAGACAATGGCGTGAAAGTTATAGCTAGTGGATACATATCAGTCTATGAAAGAGATGGTGCGTATCAATTATATATTAATGAAATTGAAATAGAGGGAATCGGAAATTTACACATAGAATTTAATAGATTAAAAGAAAAACTTAATAAAGAAGGGTTATTTGACTCTAAATACAAGATACCTATACCTAAAATGCCAAACTCAATTGGAGTTATAACATCTCCAACAGGTGCTGTTATAAGAGATATAATAAATGTTATAAAAAGAAGATATCCTAAAATTAACATAAAGCTTTATCCAGTAACAGTTCAAGGAGATAAATCAGCAGAAGAAATATGTGAAGCAATTAGATTTTTTAATCATATGAAGAATGTTGATACACTTATAATTGGTAGAGGCGGGGGTTCAATAGAGGAACTTTGGTCTTTTAATGATGAAATGGTAGCAAGAGAGGTTTTTAATTCTCAGATTCCAATAATATCAGCAGTTGGGCATGAAACGGATTTTACGATTTGTGATTTTGTATCAGATATGAGAGCACCAACACCATCAGCAGCAGCGGAGATTGCTACTCCATCACTAGATGATATAAATTACAAACTTGGCAACATAAAAAGTAGAATGAGTAAGTCTCTTACAAATCAAGTTGAGCTAGACCAATACAAGTTAGAATCAGCATTTAACAAGATAAATAACTATTTGGATTCTTATACAATAAAAGATAAAGTTATACAATTAGATAAAATATATGATAAAATAATTTTTGGAATAGAAAATAATTTGAAATTAGAAGATGAGAAATTAATAAAGATTGGAGCATTACTTCATAATTTAAGTCCATTAGCTACTATGGATAGAGGTTATAGTATAGCTCAAAAAGATGGAAAAGTAATAAACAGTATAAAAGGATTGAAAACAAAAGATAGTATAGATATAGTGTTAAAAGATGGAAATTTAGAATGTATGATAGATAAAATTGAAAATAAAGAGGTATAGTATGAATTTAACCTATGAAGAAGCTTATAAAAGATTAGAGAGTATATTAAATGAGCTAGAGTCTAAAAATGCTAGCTTAGATGAATCTTTAAGCTTGTATGAAGAAGGTATAAGCCTTTATAAGCATTGTAATAAGCTTTTAGATGATGCTAAATTGAAAATAAGTAAATTTAATCAATTAGGAATAGAAGAAGACTTTAAATTTGAGGAGGAATAAAATTGGAATTTAAACAATGTCTGAAAGAAAAATCAAGTTTTATAGAAAATGTACTTAAAGAATATATGCCTAAAGAAGAAGGGTATCAAAAAACTGTTATTGAGGCTATGAATTACAGTTTAAGTGCTGGTGGTAAGAGATTAAGACCAATACTTACACTAGAAGCCTGTAAGATAGTTGGAGGTAATGAAGAAGAAGCTATTCCCTTTGCTGTGGCAATTGAAATGATACATACATATTCACTAATACATGATGATTTACCAGCTCTTGATAATGATGATTTAAGAAGAGGAAGACCAACAAATCATAAAGTATATGGAGAAGCTATGGGTATTTTGGCAGGAGACGCTTTATTGAACTATGCTTTTGAAGTTATGCTTTCAGGTTCAATCAATAAAGAAAATCCGGAAAAGTATCTAAAAGCTATAAATGAAATTGCCAAAGGTGCTGGAATATATGGCATGATAGGTGGTCAGGTAGTAGATGTAGAGAGTGAAAATAAACAAATTGAAAAAGAAAAATTAGACTATATACATATGAATAAAACTGCTGCAATGATGGTAGGTTGTATGAGAGCAGGAGCTACTATAGGTGGAGCTAACGCAGAACAGATGGAAGAAATAACTAAATATGCAAAAAATATCGGATTATCATTCCAAATAGTAGATGATATACTAGATATAGTGGGAGATGAAGCTAAATTAGGTAAGAAGGTTGGAAGTGATATAGAAAATCACAAGTCAACATACCCATCACTTTTAGGTTTAGATAAATCTAAAGAAATTGCATATAATTTGATTGATGAAGCAAATAAAAGTATAGAAAAATTATCTGATAATGTAGATTTTTTAAAGGGATTGGCTGAATATATAATAGATAGGGAATACTAAAATATACAGCTAAAATCGAGGAGGGAAAAATGGACTTTTTTTCGGAGATTTTTAACAATGGGGCTTTGGGAATAAGTCTGATTGCTTGTTTCTTAGCACAATTTATAAAAATATTTACTGGCAAGGAAAAAAGAATTGAGTTATCAAGAATACTTATTTCAGGAGGTATGCCTAGTTCCCATAGCTCTTTTGTTACAAGTTTAGCTACAGTGGTAGGTATTGAAAAAGGGTTTAATTCTACTGATTTTGCTATAATTACTGTGCTTGCCCTTATTATAATGTATGACGCAGCAGGTGTTAGACGGGCTGTAGGTAAACAAGCCATCATATTAAATCAAATAGTAGCGGATATACAGCATGGAAAGCATATAGAGCAGAAGAAATTAAAAGAATTAATAGGTCACACACCACTAGAAGTTTGGTTTGGAGCTTTACTTGGAATAGTAACAGCTTTAATATTGATGTAAATTTAAAATTTACAAAATAAAGGTGAGGATAATATGTATAAATATTTAGATAAGGTAAATTCTCCAAAGGATATAAAAAATATGAGCATAGAAGAAATGGATTTACTTGCAAAAGATATAAGAAAATTTTTAGTAAAATCTGTATCTAAGACAGGTGGTCACTTAGCTTCTAATTTAGGAGTAGTTGAGTTAACATTAGCACTTCATAAAGTGTTTGACAGCCCTAAAGATAAAATCGTATGGGATGTGGGACATCAATCTTATGTTCATAAAATAGTTACTGGAAGAAAAGATTGTTTTGTATCTTTGAGACAATTTAATGGACTAAGTGGTTTTCCAAAGGGGAGTGAAAGTCCTCATGATATTTTTGATACAGGACATAGTAGTACATCTATTTCTGTAGCTACAGGTATTGCCTGTGCTAGGGATATAAAAAAAGAAAACTATAGTGTTATATCTGTAATTGGAGATGGTTCTATAACTGGAGGTATGGCACTTGAAGCTTTAAATCAATTAGGATATATCAATACTAATATGATAGTAATCCTTAATGATAATGAAATGTCCATAGATAAAAATGTTGGTGGGATGTCTAAATATCTGTCAAGTATTATAAGAAACTCAACAGTTGAAAAAATGACAGATGAAGTTGATAAAATTCTAAATGTTACACCAACAGGTGAGATTTTATCTAAGACTGCACATAGATTTAAAGATAAGTTAATGTATAGCTTTTCGCCTCAAGATTGTTCATTTTTTGATTCATTAGGTATAAAATATTATGGTCCTATAGATGGACATAACACTAAAGAGTTAATAGATATATTGAGAAAGGCTAAACATAAAAAAGGACCTGTGATTTTACATGTAATTACGAAAAAAGGAAAAGGATACAGATTTGCGGAGGAGCAACCTGATAAATATCATGGCGTATCAAAGTTTGATATAAAGACAGGAGTTACATCTTCAAAAGTTAAGTCTATGTCAGTTAGTGTTGGAGAAAAACTGGTTGATATGGCTAGTAATAATGAAGACATAGTAGCAATAACAGCTGCAATGCCATCTGGTACTGGGTTAAATTTATTTGAAAGTGCATACCCAAAAAGATATTATGATGTTGGTATAGCTGAACAGCATGCAACGGGATTTGCATCAGGTCTTGCGAAAAATGGTATGAAACCTTATTTTGCTGTGTATTCATCATTTTTGCAAAGAGCATATGACCAAATTATTCATGATGTATGTATAACTAAAAAGCCAGTTACTTTTCTTATAGATAGGGCTGGGTTAGTTGGAAATGATGGAGAAACTCATCATGGTATGTTTGACTTAAGTTACTTGAATTCTATTCCAAATATTGTAGTAATGGCACCAAAAGATACAAGAGAGATGGAACTTATGATGGATTTATCATTAGACTTAGATTACCCTTTAGCAATTAGATATCCAAGAGGAAATAGCTATTACCTACACAAGGGAGAATATAAAGAAATTGTATTAGGAAAATATGAGGTATTAGATGATGGACAAGATACAGTTATACTTTCTATTGGAAGTATGGTAAAACATGCTTTAGATGCTAAAGAGATATTGCTGAAAGAAGGAATAAATCCAACAATAGTTAATGCTAGATTCTTAAAGCCAATGGATGAAGATATGTTGAATGTTTTATTAAAGAATCATAAAAATGTAGTTACAATAGAAGATAACATTGTAACTGGAGGATTTGGAAGTAGAATAAACAAGTTTATTATAGATAATGAATATAAGGTAAATATACTTAATATAGCAATACCAGAAGAATTTATAAAGCATGGTAATGCAGATGAATTATATGATTTTGTAGGATTATCACCAGAGAGTATTGCTGATAAAATAAGAAAGTTAGTTATTAAATAAAAAGCTGATGAAAATATTATAAATTAAAACTGAGATAAAATTTATCAATTAAAATAAATATCAAGTGTGTTACTTCAAGCTACTTTAGTTATTATTAAAGTAGCTTTTAACAGAAAGGTAATTTTATGAAAAAGAGAATAGATTTACTGTTAGTAGAACAAGGTCATTTTGAAAGTAGAGAAAGAGCTAAAAAAGCAATAATGGCTGGTTTAGTTTTTGTTGATAATCAAAGATGTGATAAGGCTGGTACAGAAGTAAAAGAGGAATGTAACATAGAGGTAAAAGGAAATCCAATACCATACGTTAGTAGAGGTGGTTTGAAGCTTGAAAAAGCAATGAAAAACTTCGATTTAACTATTGATGGAAAGGTATGTATGGATATAGGTGCATCTACAGGTGGCTTTACAGATTGTATGTTAAAAAATGGAGCAATAAAAGTATTCTCTATAGATGTTGGCTATGGACAACTTGCTTGGAAATTGAGACAAGATGATAGAGTTGTATGTATGGAAAGAACCAATATAAGAAATGTGACAATAGAAGATACAAAGCAGTTTGCAGATTTTGCATCAATTGATGTATCTTTTATATCATTAAAACTAGTACTTCCAAAAGCTAAGGAATTAGTACGTCATGATGGAGAAATTGTAGCTTTAATTAAACCTCAGTTTGAAGCAGGAAGAGAAAAAGTAGGTAAAAAAGGTGTAGTTAGAGAAAAATCTACACATATAGAAGTTATAAAAATGATTTCTGACTTTTCGGTTGGAAATGGATTTGAAATTTTAGGATTAGACTTTTCTCCAATTAAAGGACCTGAAGGAAATATAGAGTATTTAATTCATCTGAGAAATGGAAATGAAGGTTATGAGTTTGATAGTAACGCATACAATAAAAAAGTAGTGGAAGTCGTTGAGGCTTCTCATAATTTAGATAAATAGGTTAAAAGGGGGCTTAGACTTGATCCTCGAATTATATATGAAAAATTGTGCTTTAGTTGAAGAGCTAAGGTTGAGTATTGATAAAAATTTAAATATACTTACAGGTGAAACTGGTTCAGGAAAATCTATAATAATAGATGCGCTTGGACTTTGTCTAGGTGATAAATATGATAGGTCTTTTCTAAGAAAAGGAACAGACAAGGGACTTGTTGAGGCCGTATTTTTATCAGATAATATATATCTAAAAAAAATACTAGACGAAAATGATATAAGTATAGAAGATGACAATTTATTAGTCATAACTAGATTGATATATTCAGATGGAAAGAGCACTGCTAGAATAAATGGAAGAACTGTTAAAGTATCTCTTCTTAGAGAAATCGCATCGACACTTATAGATATACATGGTCAACATCAAAACCAAGCTTTATTTAATAAAGATACTCATTTGAAATTTTTAGACCTTTTTGGAGAGAATGAATTAGAAAAATTTAAAGTTGCCTATAAAAAAGTGTATAACAAGTACAGTGAAGTAAAAAAAGCTTTAAATTGTTTAACAGAAAATAAGGATGAAATGCAAATTCAAAGAGAAATAGATTTATTGAAATTTCAAATAAATGAAATTGAAGTAGCAAATTTAAATAAAAATGAATACGAAGATTTATTAAAGCAAAGAGAAGTTTACAGAAATAGTGAAAAGATATATAATAATTTAAATTTGAGTTATAGCAAGTTACATAATGGTGAGTATAATGTTATTGACCTAATAGGTCTTGCATCTAAAGAGCTTAATGACATATCAAAATATGATAGTGTTTTGAGTGAATATAGTGATACTGTAGAAAGAATCATGTATGAATTACAAGATATATCTGGTGATATAAGAAATTACAAGGACAATATAGATTTTGAACCTTATGAGCTAGAGCAGATTGAACTTAGAATTGATGAGATTAACAACTTAAGAAGAAAATATGGCGATAGTATAGATGATATATTTGAGTATTATGAAAAAATAAAAGATAGATTAGATGAGATACTAAATAGAGATGAGAGAGTTGAACAATTAAAAAGTCAACTTATGAATATAGAAAAAGATTTAAAAATAAAAGCTAATAAATTAACTAAAGCAAGAACAGAAGTAGCAACTACTTTAGAGAAAATACTTCTTGATGAACTAAAAAGTCTAAATATGAAAAATGTAATGTTTAAAGTTAATTTTGAAGAAGGTCCATTTACTTTAAATGGAGTAGATGATATTGAATTTATGATATCTTTTAACTTAGGAGAAGATATTAAACCTATATATAAAGTTGCATCAGGTGGAGAGATGTCTAGATTTATGTTGGCATTTAAGACAATACTGGCTGATATAGATGACATTGATACACTGGTGTTTGATGAAATAGATACAGGTATAAGTGGTATAGCAGCACAAATTGTTGGTGAGAAATTGAGTGATATAGCAAAGAAGAAACAAATAATATGTATAACTCACTTACCTCAAATTGCAGCAAATGCTGACACTCATTATTGTATAGAAAAAGATACTTCAAATAATAGGACGTTTACTACTGTTAGTAAATTAAATCAATCTCAAAGAAAAAATGAAATTGCTAGGCTTATAGCAGGTAATAATATAACAGAGAAAACTATTGAACATGCAAGCGAAATCATTGAAATGGCTAAAAAATGCTAGTAAAGAAAGGTTGCTCTAAATAGATGTAAAGAATTTTCTATCTGAATACTTTACATCTATTTTTTATGATTAAATTATTTAATGAACACATTAAAAGCATAAAATTTCAAAGATATATAAATTTGTAACTTTGAAATTTTTAAATGCTTAAGTATAATGTTAAGTATAAGGTATTAGTGAGGGGGGCATAAATTGAATAAAAAAAATACTATGCACTTAATTTTTACAATTGTAATTTTTATTTTATTATGGTACATGTTATTAATAATGAATGAAATTAATAAAAATGTAGACAACTATAATAATAAATTAGAGTACTTGTCACAAGAAATTATGAACACCAAGTCAGATATTAGCAACACAATAAATGAAGAAATGTCAAAAAGCTATATAACTAAAAGTATTGATTTAAAAGCTAAAAAGCTTGAAAAAGAAGAATGTATTATTGAGGTAGACATTCAATTGAGTAAGCTTGGTAAAGATGGTAAGGTATTTTTCATGTATAAAGAAGATAATGATAAATGGAATGAAATTGAAATGACAAAACATGGAGAATTATCATATGCTTGTGAGCTGAAAATAAAGACAGGAGGAGAATACGACTATAAAGTAGTCACAAGTGGCGCAATATCTGAAAGCTCAGATGTACAAAAGCTAACTACATCTGATTATATGCCTGAACAACCTGTATTTAATTCTGGAATAAGGGATAATAAAGAATATTTTATTGAAATAATAGAAAATAGTAATCTCTTAAATCATGAAAGTGAAAAGTCAAAAAATAAAGCTTATAATAATATCAGATTGAAAAGAGTAGATATTATTGTAAATGAAGGAAAAAAAGATACTGTATATAAAGCAAAATCTGTTAAAATTTCAGATGATGATAAAGATAATAGTTCAAATAAAAATCAAATAAATTATGAAGCGACTTTTCCTAAAAGAGATATTGGAGATATAGTCTATATTAAAGCTAAGCTTACATACAATAATGGAGTAGAGTATATAAAGGATATAACTGAAGATATAACTATGAGTTTACAAGATTTAGAAAAATAAAGACATAGATAAATAAACTTTGTCAGTAAAATAGAGTATAAATAAAATTGAAGTAGTTTTATTTATACTCTATTAAATAAAAGTTATAATTTTAATTCCATATATCTAGCCCCTTCAATTGGATTATAAGTATAAGGTTCTATATCGTAGAAACCAAGTTTTTCATATAGTCCTTGAGCACTTTTCATATTTGGAAGAGTGTCTAACCTCATATATGTATATCCAATTTCTTTGGCTTCTTTAACAATTTCCTCTAATAGTATTTTTCCTATCTTTAGTCCTCTAAATTGATTTCTTACAAATAATCTTTTTAATTCACATACGTTGTCTTCAAGTTTTTTTAAAGCAACACAACCTGCTAAATTTCCATCAACAAATGCTAATATCAATGAACCTGAAGGTTTTTTGTATTTTCCTGGAAGTGTTTTTAATTCGTTATTAAAGTCTTGAAAACATAAATCTATATTTAGAGAATTTGAATATTCAGTAAATAAAACTTTTACATTTTCAAGATTTTCTAAGTCTTTTTCTTCAACAAATTTTAAACTTATATTTTGAGCCATTTTATCCATCATTATATAAATATATTTATATAATGATTTCACCTCCTTGATAGATGTATATTTTTGTTAATATCAATTAGATTTTAATACCATTACTTTTTCACCACCATAGTCAAGTTCTCCATTAAACTCAAATCCAAAATCTTTATAAAGCTTGATAGCTGTTTTGTTGTTATCAAATATGCTAAGATACAATTCATCACAAGTAAATTCTTTTTTTAGAAGGCTTATAAGAAAATTTAAGGATGCTTTTCCATATCCTTTGCCTTGATATTTTGAATCAATCATGAATCTATCAAGCCACACTCTATCATCTTCTAAGCGACCATACATGGCAAATCCTATTAATGAATTTTCATCATATATTCCTACAGGTATCCAAGCTGTTATAAATTTAGATTCAGCAATAGAAAGTGCATTACTTTCTATATAATCTAATTGACTTTTATCTACAGACAAATTAACTAAATCACGCCAATTATTTATGTCTGCAATTCTTACATTTAATTTCAATATATTACCGCCCTTCAAACTTTTTGTTACAATATAATACTATCATATTATATATTAAAAATCACTTAGTAAGATGTCTAATAAGGTTTCTAAATGAATAAATTTTCTGGAAAAAGGAATTATAAATACATAATAATACAGCATAGGAGTAGATGAACATATGAACAAATTAAATAAAAATTTAAAAAATATTTGGATAATATTAGGAGCTGTATCGATTTTTATGATGGTTATAATCTTTCAAAATAAGAATTGTAATATGAATAAAGAGACTCCAATAGAAGCCTTTACAATTAAGAATCATGATAAAAAATTTGTATATCCACTTGGAAATATAGTTGGAGTAAAAGCCAATACAGATGGTGTATTGGTCTTAGGATATGAGGAAGAAGATGTAGATTATATTGGAGGCATACAAATTGGCGATAATATAGTAAAAATAGATAATAAAAGGATAAAAAATGGTCAAGATGTATCAGAAATTCTAAATAAAGCTAAGAAAAGTAAAGTTGAAGTGACTTTTGAGAGAAAAAATAAATATAAGACAGAAGTAATAGAAACTAAAAAAGAGAATGGTAAATATAAACTTGGGCTTTGGGTAAGAGATAAGATATCTGGAATTGGAACTATGACCTTTTATGACCCTAGTATGGAAAAGTTCAAAGCAATCGGTCATGCCATAAAAGATTCGGATACTAATGAACTATTAAAAATAAAACAGGGATATATATATAAACCAGAAAAATTAAAAATATTAAAAGCTAGTAATGAAAAAATAGGGAAAATAAAAGGCGATTTTAATGATAGCAATTTAATGGGTAACTTCTCAAATAATTCAGAGTTAGGTATAAGTGGTAATATTACAGAAAAACAGAATAAAGAATTTAATTTAGCAAATAAAGAAATGCAGTTAATAGAAGTGGGTAGACCACAGGATGTAAAAATAGGAGATGCAGTAATTCTTTTTGAAGATAAAAATAAAAATATAACAAGCTATGATATAAAAATAGAAAGTATAGTATATGATAAAGGAAATTATAGAGATATGGTAATAAAAGTAGTAGATGATAAGTTATTGGAATACACAGGAGGTATTGTGCAAGGGATGAGTGGAGCCCCAATAATACAAAATAATAAAATTATTGGTGCAATAACTCATGTTTTTAGAGATAATCCGAAAAAAGGATATGGTATTTTTATAGATGAAATGATAAAATTGTAGGTGAGGCATTAAAAAATTTTATTATTTTATTATTTTATCAATTATATAGAAGGAATATAATTTTGGAGTGTCGAATATGCTTTAGAGTAGATAATTAAGAAGTAATTGTGTAAAAAGTTTAGTTTTCTGTAATAAGAAGATGTTTTTTAATGGGGGGATTTTTAGTGGAAAAAATCAAAATAGTTTTAGCAGATGACAATAAGGATTTTTGTCAGGTATTAAAAGAGTATTTGTCTAATGAGGATGATATCGATATATTAGGCATAGCTAAGGATGGAATTGAAGCATTAGACTTAGTAAAAAAGACACAACCGGACTTATTAATATTAGACGTAATAATGCCACATCTAGATGGATTAGGTGTAATTGAAAAATTGAATACGATGGATATACCTAAAATGCCAAAAATAATAGTACTATCAGCAGTAGGTCAGGATAAGATAACTCAAAGCGCAATAAATCTAGGAGCAGATTACTACATAGTAAAGCCGTTTGATTTTGTTGTGTTTATAAACAGAATTAGAGAGTTGGTTTCTAATAGAGTTGCTCAAGTTGAGCCAAAGCCTAGACCAGTTCAAGAAACTCAAATGACTAGAAGTGATTTCGTTAAGAATGTAGGAAATATAGAAACAGAAATCACAAATATAATACATGAAATAGGAGTACCAGCTCATATAAAAGGATATTTATATTTAAGAGAAGCAATAAAAATGGTTATTGATAATGTTGAGCTTTTAGGTGCTGTAACAAAAGAGTTATATCCAAGTATAGCTAAAAAATTCAATACGACTCCAAGTAGAGTTGAGAGAGCAATAAGACATGCAATCGAGGTTGCGTGGAGTAGAGGAAAAGTTGACACAATAAATCAACTATTTGGATATACAGTACACAATACTAAAGGAAAACCAACTAACTCGGAATTTATAGCAATGATTGCTGATAAATTAAGACTAGAGCATAGTATGGTTAAATAAATAGACACAAAAAGTAAGGCTTTTTAATTAAGGCATTGGCGATAAATATGTATTACAAGTAGCGAAATGGTATAACCAGTAGGGTTATACTGTTTCGCTATTTTAATAAGCATAAAATTTTTTCTTTATTTTTTCTTTATTATTCGTTCAATATATTAATATAATAAATTTATTTATACTATGTTTATAGTATGTGTCATTATAAGTTGTAAAATGAAAGGAGTTTATTTTTAAAAATTGAATATTGAATAAAATATAAAAAACTTTATATTTTAAAGAGTATTGTAGAATATGTTAAATAAAAAAATAATGGAATATAGTATTATAAATGCCAAAGATGCAAAACAAACTTAAAACATTTATTTTATTGTTAAGTAATGCTATAATATAATGTGATTTTAATAATGATAGTGGAGGTTTAAAAATGAGAGTCGAGGCCCCTATAAAAGTAGATCGAAAAACCAAAAAACTTGCTAAAAGAGTTGAAAGTGGGGAAATAGCAGTTATAAATCATATCGATATAGATGAAGTTGCTGCAAACTCTTTAGTAGAAGCTAAAATAAAACTTGTCATAAATGCGGCTCCTTCTATAAGTGGTAGGTATCCCAATAAAGGTCCAGGAATATTAACTGAAAATAATATACTAATAATTGATAATATTGGAGAAGAATTATTTGAAGAATTAAAAGAAGGAGAAACTATAGAAGTTGTAGATGGAAAGATATATAGAGATGGAAAATTTTTAGGTGCAGGCGAAATTTTAGACAAGTATGAAGTTTCAAACCAAATAAAGGCTGCTTATGAGAATTTAGCTGTAGAATTGGATAGATTTATAGATAATACTATAGATTATGCTAAAAAAGAAAAAGGATTTATACTTGGAGAAGTAGAAATTCCAAAAGTGAAAACTAATTATGCGAATAAACATGTATTGATAGTTGTAAGAGGCCAGGACTATAAAGAAGATTTAAGTACAATGCTTTCTTATATAGAAGAGGTAAAGCCAGTATTGGTTGGTGTTGATGGAGGAGCAGATGCTTTAATTGAGTTTGGATACACTCCAGATGTAATCGTAGGAGATATGGATAGTGTAAGTGATGAAGCTTTAAAAAAGGCTAGTGAAATAGTAGTACATGCTTATACTGATGGAAGGGCTCCAGGTCTTAAGAGGGTTCAAGAATTAGGTCTAGATGCAATTGTATTTCCTGCACCAGGAACTAGTGAAGATATAGCTATGCTTATTGCTTATGAGTATAAAGCTGAGTTAATAGTGGCGGTTGGAACACATTCAAATATGATTGATTTCTTAGAAAAAGGAAGAAAAGGTATGGCAAGTACTTTTCTAGTTAGGCTTAAAATAGGTTCAAAACTTATAGATGCTAAAGGTGTTAATCTATTATATAGAAGTAAATTAAAAATAAAGTACATATGGGCATTAATAGCAACAGCTTTGTTTCCTGTATTGGTAGTTGCGTCACTGTCACCAGGAGTTCAACAATTTATACAACTAATGCAATTAAAGTTTAGAGTATTATTACAGATGTAAATTTTAGGAGGATAAATATGCATATTAATATGAAATATTATATAGTCACTATAGGTGCTATATTTATAGCTTTGGGTATAGGCATGTTAGTAGGATTTAATTTAAATAATAATCAACAATTAAGTGAACAACAAGCAAATATAATAAATGATTTAGATGACAAGTTTAATATTTTAAAAGAAAAAAATGATAAACTTGATGGTGATTTAGCAAATGTAAATAAAGATTATGAAGAAGCAGTTAATTTTATAAATAAAAATGTAGATAAAATTTTAGCTGGTTCGTTAAATGGTAAAAGTATAGGAATAATATCAGCTAATGAAAATGACGATTATACAAAAAATATAGAAGACATAATAAATAAATCTAATGGAAATATTGCATTCAACATAATATTAAAAGAAAATATAACAAATCCAGAAAAGTTAAAAGAAATCTCAACTAAATTAGGTACAGATATAAAAAATGCAAGTGATGCTGTCAATTATATAATGGATACCCTTAAAAAGGAAGATGCAAGTGATATTCTGACATATCTTCAAGAACTAGATGTAATAAAATTTAACTCTCTTGGAAATACATACCTAAAATATGATTCTGTTGTAATAGCTAGTGGAAATGATGCAAAAGATAGTGCAAAACAGTTTGAAAAAATAGAAAAGTTTGTAGTTTCAAAACTTAAATCAGAAAATAAATATTTAGTAGAAGTTCAAAATACAGGAGTTAAAACTTCTTATGTAGAACTATATTCTAAAAACAAGGTTGCAACTATAGATAATATTGACGAAGGAATAGGAAGTATATCTCTAGCTATTCTTTTACAACAAGGAAACATAGTTGGTAACTTTGGTAGATTAGATACTGCAACTTCATTGTTGCCATCTATTAAATAGAAATAATTTTAAGGAGAGAAGAAATGGATTCTTATATAAGTATAATAATACCAGCTTATAATGAAGAAAGTAGAATAAAATATACATTAGATAGTATAGTTGATATTAAACAAATAAACGAAATAATCGTTGTTGATGATGGTTCAATTGATAATACTGCTAAAATTGTATCTGAATTAGAGAATGAAAAGATTAAATTTTTTAAGTTAGATAAAAATAGAGGTAAAGGATATGCTTTAAATTATGGTATTAAGTTAGCAATGAAAAATGCAGACATTATAGGATTTTTAGATGGAGATTTAGGAAGTTCTGCTAAAGAAGTTGAAAAATTAATAGTACCTATATTAAATGGTGATGCTGATGTTACTATAGCTAAGTTTCCTCCTGCAAAGAAAAAAGGAGGCTTGGGATTTGTAAAAGGATTAGCTAAAAATTCTGTATTTGAGATGACAGGTGTTGAGTTAGATGCAACTTTATCAGGTCAAAGAATATTTAAAAGAGAAGTTTTAGAAAAATTTGATGAAATACCTTTTGGATATGGAGTAGAAGTTGGCATGACTATTGATATCTTAAAGTATGGATTCAAAATTAAAGAAGTATTAGTAAATATGACTCATAATGAAACAGGAAGAAATTTAAAAGGATTTATTCATAGAGGAAAACAGTATTATCATATCAAAAAGGTTTTAGGACAAAAAAAGAAAGAATGGAGGTAATATCTTAGTGGAAGATTATATACTTTATACCATTTTATTATTAACAGGATTATTTGGAACCTATGCTGTAATACCACTATTTAAAAATCTATTAATAAATGGAAATATACTTAGACCAAACTATAAAAAAGATATGATACCAGTAAGTATGGGAATTGTGTTTTTACCTATGGTTGTAATTAACGGAATAATACTTACTTTCTTTACTACAGAATTTAGGGATTTAACATATATATTTATGTTTATGTTTGGTATGATATCTATGTTTTTTGCAGGGATATTGGATGATATTATTGGAAATAGAGATGTAAGTGGTTTGAAGGGACATTTTAAAAGTTTATTCAAAGGAAGTCTTACAACAGGCGGGTTTAAAGCATTATTTGGTGGATTTGTAGGGCTTATAGTTTCTGTTGCTATATCAAAAGACATAGTTGATATAATAATAAACACACTAATAATAGCTCTATCAACTAACTTAATGAATCTATTGGATTTAAGACCAGGGAGAGCAATAAAAGTATATTTATTTATAATGGTGATTATATTTTTAACATTAACAGGTTTTGTTCAAGTTCTTCCATTGCTTATAGTGCCAAATGTGCTTGCATATTTCAATTATGACTTAAAAGCAAGAGCAATGATGGGAGATACTGGCTCAAATGTTCTTGGAATATCTATTGGAATTATGATTGCTTTTGGATATTCGTTTAATGTTAGATTGGGATGGTTAATATTTGTAGTTATTATGCATATATTCACTGAGAAATACTCATTAACTAAGATAATAGAAAAAAATAAATTATTAAATTTTATAGATAAATTAGGAAGGTAACATTATGATAAGTAAAAGAGTGGGGATTGTTGAATCAATAGTAAGCCAAACTGAAACGCTTGATGATATAAGAGTGAGTATAAATGGGGAAGTGCAAAGGGCATATAATTATCCAAAGCTATCTGGAACTATAAGTATAGGTGATGAAGTAGTTTTAAATACAACAGCAGTAGAACTGAGTTTAGGTACAGGTGGATACCATTTTGTAATAACTAATTTAAACAATTTAGAATCTACTTTAACTGAAGGTGGGCATATAATGAAACTTAGGTATACACCTTTCCAAATAAAAGTTGATTCTATTGAAGAACAAGAAAGTATTTATCATGATGAGTTTGGAAAATTTAAAGGATTAGAAGGTCTTTCTGTTGTAGTAGGAACTCTTCACAGTATGTTGACTCCATTTGCTGCTTCATTTAAAAGAAGTAATCCCAATAAAAAATTAGTATATATAATGACTGATGGGGCATCTCTTCCAATCTATTTAAGCAAAAATGTGGATACTTTAAAAGAAAAAAAATTGATAGACAATACTATAACGATAGGTAATGCGTTTGGTGGAGATTATGAATGTATAAATATATATACTGCACTAATTACAGCTAAAGAAATATTAAAAGCAGATGCAGTATTTGTAAGTATGGGACCAGGAATTGCTGGGACAGGAACAAAATATGGATTTACAGGAATTGAACAAGGCCCAATTCTTGATGCTGTAAAAAAACTTGGTGGAAAAGCAATAGCAATTCCAAGAATTAGTTTTGCTGATAAAAGAGAAAGGCATCAAGGTATTTCACATCATAGCATGACTGTATTTAAAGAGATTGTAAATGTAGATATAGATATACCAATAACTATATATGATGATGAAAAATTAAAATTTATAAAAGAACAAGTAATCTCAAATGGTTTAGATAAAAAGCATAATATAATTTATATAGATAATAATAAAACGAAAGAGGATTTAGACTACTTTAATCTAAAAGTAAAAAGTATGGGAAGAAATTACGAACAAGATGAGGCATTTTTTAAAGCTGCAAGCACAGCAGCATATTACTTAATGGAGGTTTAAGATGGTATTAGAAGAAAAAACTATTAGTAGTGATAGGGTTTATACAGGTAAAGTAATTACTTTAAAGGTCGATACTGTTGAAATTCCAGGGCAAGGATATCAAAAGAGGGAGTTAGTAGAAGTTGGTGGAGCAGTAGGAATAGTTGCAGTTACAGATGACAATAAGATTGTACTAGTTAAGCAATTTAGAAAGCCTATAGAAAAGCCAATTTTCGAAATTCCAGCTGGTAAATTAGAAAAAAATGAAAGTCCAAAAGAATGTGCTGAGAGAGAACTAAAAGAAGAAACTGGATATAGTGCAAAAAATATTAAATTAATACATAAATTTTTCACTTCAGCAGGTTTTTCTAATGAGATAATGTTTGTATATTTAGCAACTGGGCTTACTCCAGGGGAGAATAATTTAGATGCAGATGAGTTTTTAGATGTATATGAAGTTGAGCTTGAAGAAGCCTATAATATGGTATTAAAAAATGAAATTGAAGATGCAAAGACTTCTATTGGATTATTATTAGTAAAAGATATGTTTAAAAATTAATATTTATAAAAATGAATAACCCTTTGTCCTAAAGCATATTATTTTATAAAGGACAAGGGGGAATAAAATTGAGAAGAACATATAGAAAAAATGATTTTAGAGAATTAAATAGACAAATAATTATTATAGGATTATTGTTTATGATGTCTATTGTTATTGGGTCTTATATAAATAAAATCTTGCCAGGTTCTAGTGACAATATATTAAACAATATAAATCCTGCTGTAGAGTATTATAATCTAAATCTAAACATAAAAGAGACAGTTATACAAAATTTAAAGTCAGATGGAATTTTTATGGGCTCAATAGCTCTATTAAGTCTGTTTGTAGTAACAATTCCAGCAGTAATAGTAGTTTTCGTATTAAAAGGTATGTCAATAGGATATACAATAAATAGTTTTATATTAGCATTAAAGTTTAAAAGCGCGAAAATGATTTTAATAATATTATTTAAAAACTTGATTATTATTCCATGTGCAATCATATTAACATTAATTAGTCTAAGCTATTTCAAAGAAATGGTTTATGAGTTTAAAAAGAATAACAGAAAAAATATGCAATTTTTAATTAAGAGGTATATACTAAATATTATAATTATAATAGCACTATCATTGGGGTTGCAATTAATATTAAATACTGCAAGTATTGGTATTATTAAGTTCCTAGTTAAATAAAGGAGTTTATAATGGATATTATAGAGGGATATATAGATTACATAAAAGATAAAAAAAGATTATCAGAAAATACAGTGGCATCATACTTTATGGATATAAAAAAATATATGGAATATATAAATCAAAAAAGTATTAAACTAGTAGATATAGTTGAAAATGATATTATAAGTTATTTAATAAAGTTGGAAAAAGATAACGTATCAATAGCTACAATAGCGAGGATGATATCCTCTATAAAATCTTTTCATGATTATTTATTTTTAAATCATGTATGTACAAACAATCCTGCAAAGGACATAAAAAAACCTAAAATAAAGAAAGAAAATATAAATATACTTACAGAAGAAGAAATTGAAAGGTTACTAAAGTTTCCAAAGTTAACAACACCTAAGTTGATTAGGGACAAGGCTATTTTTGAAGTATTATATGGTACTGGTATAAAAGTATCTGAATTAGTAGATATGAACATAGAAGATGTTGACTTGGATATTGATTATATATATTGTAATTCTTGTTGTAAAAGTCAAAGAGTGATACCACTTTGTGATATCACAAAACTTTACTTAGACAAGTATTTAAAAGAAGCAAGACCTAAAATGGCTGTGGAAGGTGAAAATTCTTTATTTGTAAGTTCATTAGGTCAAAGGTTTACACGACAAGGTCTTTGGAAAGTCATAAAAAAATATTCTAATTTAGCTAATATAGATAAAAATATAAATCCTACAATGCTTAGACATTCGTTTGCAATTCATTTGTTAAATGAAGGTGCTAACATTGCTGTTGTAAGTAAAATTTTAGGAAATGTTAATCTATCTAGCCTTCAAGTATATTTAAATCATATAGATAAAAACGTGAGAAGAGAAATAAAGGAAAAGCATCCTAGAAATGATATTGATATAGAATTACAAAAGGCGGAGGCTAAATAGACTGTATAGCAAATTTTATAATTTAAAAGGAGCGTATTTATATGAGCAGAGTGATTTGGATTGTAATTGACAGTGTTGGGATAGGAGCATTGCCTGATGCTGAAAAATTTGGAGACAGTAAGGATGTAAGTACTCTTGGAAATATATTTAAGGAATATCCAGATATACAAATTCCTAATATGAGAAAATTAGGGATAGGAAATATAGATGGTGTAGATTTTTTTGAAAGTATAAAAGAGCCAATAGGTTGTTTTGGAAAATGCAAGGAAATGTCTCAAGGAAAAGATACTACTACTGGTCATTGGGAAATGACTGGTATAATAGTTGACAAACCATTTAAAACATTTGAACATGGATTTTCAAAAGAAATAATAGAAGAATTTGAGCAAAAAACTGGCAGAAAAGTAATAGGAAACAAACCAGCTTCAGGAACTGTAATAATTGATGAATATGGAGAACACCAAATAAAAACTGGTGATGTAATAGTATATACCTCAGCTGATAGTGTATTTCAAATAGCTGCTAATGAAGAAGTAATCCCACTAGAAGAACTTTATAATATGTGTAAAATAGCTAGGGAAATAATGATGGGAGATAATGCAGTTGCTAGAGTAATTGCTAGACCATTTATAGGGAAGAAAACAGGTGAATTTGTTAGAACTTCAAATAGAAGAGACTATTCATTAGACCCATTTGAACCAACAGTTCTCGATAATATAAAAGAGTCAGGGCTTGATGTTTTAGCAGTTGGAAAAATAGAAGATATTTTTAATGGAAAAGGAATTACAGATGCTATCCATACTAAAAGCAATATGGATGGGGTAGACGAAACTTTAAATTATATGCAACAAGAAAATAAAGGTTTGATATATTCTAATCTTGTAGATTTTGATTCTAAATATGGTCATAGAAGAGATGCAGAAGGATATAAGAAGGCTCTTGAAGAGTTTGACGGTAGACTTCCTGAAATAATGGATAATATGAGAGAAGATGATGTTCTTATAATCAATGCAGACCATGGAAATGACCCAACATATAGAGGTACAGACCATACAAGAGAATATATACCAGTCATGATTTATGGTAATAAGATTAAAAAGGGATTTAATTTAGGAATAAAAGATACTTTTGCTGATATTGGAGCAACTGTTGCAGATATACTAGATGTAAAATTGCCTAAACATGGGTCAAGTTTTAAAAAAGAATTGTTCTAAATTAAAAGATAAATAAAAGTTAAAAAATTTACCTTAATAGAATGGAGGGATTGGAATGTTTGAAAAGATAGAACAAAGTAGCAAATTTATAAATTCCAAAATTAGTATAAAACCTAAAATTGGTTTGATATTGGGTTCTGGACTTGGAGATTTGGCAAATGATATAGAAGATTCTGTCATAATTAAATATAATGAAATTCCAAATTTCCCTGTATCAACAGTAGAAGGACATGCTGGTCAACTTGTTATTGGAAAGCTTGAAGGAAAAGAAGTAATTGCTATGCAGGGGAGATTTCATTACTATGAAGGGTATTCTCAGAAAGAAGCGACTTTTCCAGTAAGAGTGATGAAAGCTTTAGGAGTTGAAATTCTTATAGTAACCAATGCTGCTGGAGGCGTAAATAAAAAGTTTAAAGCAGGAGATTTGATGATTATAAGAGACCATATAAATTTTAGTGGAGGTAATCCATTAGTAGGGAAAAATGATGATAGACTTGGAGCTAGATTTCCAGATATGTCAGACGCTTATTCTTCTAAGTATGTAAATATAGTCAAAGATTGTGCAAAAGAATACAATATAGATGTAAAAGAAGGCGTTTATATGTTTTTTAGTGGACCAAACTATGAAACACCAGCAGAAGTAAGAATGGCTCAAATCTTAGGAGCAGATGCTGTAGGAATGTCTACTGTTCCAGAAGTCATAGTAGCTGCACATTCTAATATTGGTGTTATTGGTATATCTTGTATAACAAATATGGCTGCTGGCATCTTAAATCAGCCATTAAGTCATGAGGAAGTAATACAAACTACTCAAAAAGTTAAATCAGAATTTATAAATTTAGTTAAGAGTACAGTTAAAAATTTATAAATATTTTGGGTGTATTTATATTTAAATAGTCAATGTATTATTTGAAAAGAATTAATAAGAAGCTGTCTTGATATAGAAAGTTATTTCTAATAAGAGACAGTTTTTTTATAATACTATAACATTTGAAAGTGTTTTAAATTTTAATATTTATTCAAATTATTACAGGTTAGGATGGAGATTTCAAGTATGAGAATGTATGATATTATAAAAAAGAAGAGAGATAAACTAGAACTTAGTAAAGAAGAAATACATTATTTTATAGAAAACTATTCAAAAGGAGATATACCCGATTATCAAGCATCTGCACTATTAATGTCTATTTATCTAAATAAGATGAATAAACAAGAAACTGTATATCTTACAGAAGCAATGATGAACTCTGGTGACATTATAAAGCTATCAGATATAGAGGGTATAAAGGTGGACAAGCATAGTACTGGAGGTGTAGGAGATAAGACTACCATAGCTCTTATACCTTTAGTTGCTTCATGTGGAGCACCAGTTGCAAAAATGTCTGGGAGAGGTCTTGGTCATACTGGTGGTACTATTGATAAATTGGAGTCTATACCAGGTTTTTCAACAGAAATGGATATAAATAAATTTATTGATTCTGTAAATAAGTCTAAAATAGCAGTATGTGGTCAAAGTGCAAAGGTAGCAATTGCAGATAAGAAAATATATGCACTTAGAGATGTTACAGCAACTGTTGATAATATATCATTAATAGCATCTAGTGTAATGTCTAAGAAATTATCTTCAGGAGCTGATGCAATTGTGCTCGATGTAAAAACTGGAGATGGAGCATTTATGAAGACTTTAGAAGAGTCTTTTGAATTAGCAAAATCTATGGTTGATATAGGTACTGGCATGAATAAAGATACAATAGGGATTGTAACAGATATGGATGAACCTTTAGGTTTTGCAGTAGGAAATTCTTTAGAAGTTATAGAGGCAATTGAAACTTTAAAAGGAAATGGACCTGAAGACCTTGTTGAGCTATGTGAAGTATTAGGAGCATATATGTTAGTTTTATCAAAGGTTGCACATGATTTTGATGATGGTGTTGAAAAAATAAGAGAATCCATAAAATCTGGCAGTGCTATACAGAAGCTTAAAGAATTTATAGAAAATCAAGGTGGAAATAAAAATGTAGTAGATGATTATTCTTTATTCAAAAAACCAAAGTATAAACATCCAATTAAATCGACTAAATCAGGTTATATAAATAAAATTAAGGCTGAAGAAGTTGGTTTATCAGCGATGATTCTTGGAGCAGGTAGAGAGACTAAGGATGGTATTTTGGATTTATCAGCAGGGATAATTTTAGAAAAGAAAGTTGGAGATTATGTAAATAAAGGTGAAGTCTTAGCATATTTGTATTATGATGATGAACAAAAGCTTTTACTGGCAAAAGACAGATTTATTAATTCTTATTCGATTGTAGATAAAAAAATGGAAAAAAATAAATTAATCTATGGTATAGTAACTCAAGATGGAATCAAAAAGTTTTAGAAAATTTTAGAAAAGTGATTATAAAAGGCCTAACATGTCAAAAATAGTGTTAGGTTTTTTATTTTTTTGATATATAAATAAGTTTATTCTACAAGGTGATTGAAAATTAAAGTATCTAGCTTTATAATAGAAAATGGATAAATATACATAAGGAGTAGATTATATTATGAATTTTAAAGAAAATAGATTAAAAATAGCAGCATTAATAATTGTTATTTTAATTATCTTAGTGGGAGTGTTTGTGTCCATGCAAATAGGTCCTTATAATAAAAATAACAACAATGATGTAATTATTGATATTCCAAGTGGAGCATCTGTCGGAAAAATATCTGACATATTATATGAAAATAAATTAATAAAAAATGAACTATTATTTAAACTCTTGGTAAAGGTTAGTAATAAAGCTCCATCTATAAAGTCAGGAACATATTTACTTAACCAATCGTATTCAAATAATGATATAATAAGTCTTTTGGCTTCAGGTAAAATATATCATGATGGTGTAAAAGTTACTATTCCAGAAGGTTCTACATCTAAAGAAATTATAGCTATGTTAGTGAATAAAAATTTGGGAGATAAAGCTACTTTTGAAAATTTAATAAAAAAACCTCAAGAATTTTATGATAAATTTGCATACTTGAAGGAAGATGGAATAACTTCTTTAGAAGGATTCTTATATCCAGAAACTTATTATTTTAACTCAAAGAAACAATCAGAAGAAGATATTTTAAGCGAAATGTTAAAGGTATTTGACAGTAAATATACGGACAAGCTTAAAAATAAACAAAAAGAATCAAAGATGACTATTCAAGAAGTAATGGAAATGGCTTCAATAATTGAGAAAGAAGCAGTACTTGATAAAGATAGACCAATAATAGCAAGTGTGTTTTATAATAGACTTAAGGTAGGTATGCCTCTCCAATCAGATGCGACAATACAATATATATTTGATGAGAGGAAAAAAATTGTAACATATGATGATTTAAAAATTGATTCACCATATAATAGTTATAAAAACAAAGGTTTGCCTCCTACACCAATATCAAATCCTGGTATAAAATCTATTGAAGCAGCATTATATCCAGATAAAACTGATTATCTGTACTTTGTAGCTAAGATTGATGGTGGAAATAACTACAGTACAAACTACCAAGACCATTTAAAATATGTCAAAGAATATAAAGAAGCAAGAGATAAACAAGGTAAAGATACAAAAACAACAAATAAAGAAAATACAAAAAAATAAACAATGATTATAAAAAGTCTAGCAGGGTAAGAATAATGTTGGGCTTTTTTATTGAAAATTGTTATTCTTAGATTTATAATAAAGAAAGTGTAAACATATATAACAATATGAATTTTAAAAATAATAAATTAAAACAATATTTTAATGTTTATTATTTTAGGGAGTGTTTTTATGAGTAATATAGTTAATGACTTAGTTGAAGATTATATAAGAGTGACATTAAAAGAAAAAGAAGGACTTTTAAAAGATTTAGAAATTTATGCAGAGGAAAATAGTGTTCCTATAATACATAAAGAAGTCTCAGATTTGTTAAAAGTTTTATTAAAGATTCAAAAGCCAAAGAGAGTTTTAGAAGTAGGATGTGCAATTGGGTATTCTTCTATTTTTTTTGCAACTATTATAGGGAAAGATGCAGATATAATAACTGTTGAGAGAAATGAAAAAATGATAGAAAAAGCAAAAGTAAATATAAAATTAGCTGGATTTGACAATAACATAACTATACTAGAAGGAGATGCAGAAGAAAAACTTAGTCAAGTCCAAGGTGAATTCGACCTTATATTTATAGATGCAGCTAAAGGTCAATATAAGTTGTTTTTTGATTTAGTTATAGATAAATTAAAAGATGGTGGACTTTTAGTATCTGATAATATTTTATATAAAGGTATGGTTGCACATGATGATTTCGTTATAAGAAGAAAGAAAACTATAGTAAAAAGAATGAGAAATTATTTAGATTATATATGTAATTGTGACTATTTAAGTACATCATTGGTACCAATAGGTGATGGTGTAGCACTAAGTTATAAAGAAAGTAAAAGAGGTGACGTAGATGGAATTAAATAAAGTTGAACTTTTAGCTCCAGCAGGTGATTTGGAGAGATTAAAAATAGCTATAACATATGGAGCGGATGCTGTTTATATAGGTGGAGAAATTTTTGGGATGAGGTCTGCTGCAAAGAATTTTAGTAAGGAAGATATGGCAGAAGGAGTAGCTTTTGCACATGAAAGAGGTAAAAAAGTATTTGTAACAGTAAATATAATACCTCATAATGAAGATTTTCTACAATTAGAAGGTTATTTGTTGGAATTAGAGGAGATAGGAATAGATGCAGTTATAATAGCTGACCCAGGAGTTCTTAGTGTTATTAAAAAAGTAATTCCAAATATGGAAATACATTTAAGTACACAAGCAAATACTACTAACTATTTAAGTGCAAAATTTTGGTACGAGCATGGTATAAAAAGAGTTGTAGTGGCAAGAGAATTATCTTTTGATGAAATATCTGAGATAAGAGCAAAAACACCTTTAGACATGGATATAGAGGCGTTTATGCATGGAGCTATGTGTATATCTTATTCTGGTAGATGTCTAATAAGTAATTATATGACTGGAAGAGATGCAAACAAAGGTTCTTGTGCTCAATCTTGTAGATGGCAATATCACTTAGTAGAAGAAAAAAGACCTGGTGAGTATTTCCCAATATATGAAGATGAAAGAGGAACATTCTTCTTTAATTCAAAAGATTTATGTATGATAGAGTATATACCAGAATTAATCAAATCTGGTATAACAAGTTTAAAGATAGAAGGTAGAATGAAGACTTCATACTATGTAGCTACTGTTGTAAGAGCATACAGAATGGCAATAGATGAATTTTACAAAGACCCAGAAAACTGGAAGTTCAATCCAATGTGGATGGAAGAATTAAAGAAAGGTAGTCATAGACATTTTACATCAGGTTTTTACTTGAATAAGCCAACAACAGAAGACCAAAACTATCAGTCAGCATCATATGTTAGAAACTATGATTTTATAGGTATAGTTAGAGAAGCAGAAGGTGAAGATGGTCTTGTTGTGGTTGAGCAAAGAAATAAAATGTGTGTTGGTGATGAAATAGAGGTTATGGGACCATATAAAGAAACTATGTTCACTAAAATTGAAGAAATGTATAATGAAGAAGGAAAAGCTATAGAATCAGCTCCTCATCCTAGACAAATAGTGAAATTAAAGTTATCAGTAAAAGTTGGCAAGGATTATATGCTTAGAAAAGTTATAGAAGAAAAGGTTGAAGAATAATAAAAATTTGATAAAGATAGTATTAGCCCCTTAGAAATTGTCAATAATGAAATTATCTAAGGGGTGATTTCATGTCAAAAAAGAAGACTCCATTTTTGAAAAAAGTGGGAAAGAGAAGCTGGTATATATTTACTATAATTTTAATAATTTATAGTGTTTTAATTTATAGGCTAGTTGATATACAAGTATTAAAAGGTGATAAATACAAACAAAGTGTAGAATCACAAAGTGTTGAGAAAGTAGAGTTAAATAGTGGAAGAGGAATAATCTACGATAGAAATAACAAGAAACTTACAGATACAAGTAAGACTCAAGTATTGGTAGTTGAAAAAGAAAAATTAAATAATAACTATAAGATTTTAGAGCTTGTTAAGAAGGCTACTAAGATGAAAGATTTGGATATATATAAAGCTATACAAGAACAATTAACACATCCTATAATACAGATTCAGACTAAAAATATTGATAATAGTATGAAAAAAGAGCTTGAGAAAAATGGGATAATGATAGAAGAAAAAACTATGCGATATTCAAAAGATGGTTTATTGTCACATACAATAGGATATATAAAAGAAGATGATAAATCGGGGCAAACAGGAATCGAGAAAAGTATGGATAATGTACTTAGAAATTCAAATGAAAAGTATATAAGTGCTTTTAAAGCTGGTGATGCAGGGAATGAAAAATCTCTAAACATACTAAAAGGGAGTGTAAAAACTATTGATGATAAGGCTAAAGATAGACATCTAAAAACAACAATTGATTATGATATTCAAAAAAAATTAGAACAGATACTAAATAAAGAAGAAAATCCTACAGCAGTGGTAATTTCGGAAGCGTCTACAGGTGAAATTCTTGCAATGTGTTCTAGACCTAATTTTGACCAAAATGACATATCAAAAAGTTTAAAAGGAAAAAATGGTGAATTTGAAAATAGGGTTATAAAAGCGACATATCCACCAGGGTCTGTATTTAAGATGGTAGTTTTATTTTCTGCACTTGAAAATGGTGTTGTAGACGAGAACTATACTTACACTTGTACAGGAAAGACTAAAGTTGGAAATACTAATGAAATATTAAGATGTAATAAAAGGAATGGGCATGGTTTCCAAAATCTAAGACAAACTTTTTCAAATTCATGTAATCCTGCATTTTTAGATATAGCTATGAAACTTGGTAAAGAAAAGATACTTAAATCCGCTGAAAAGTTGCATTTATTTGAAAAGGTTGATATTGGTCTTGATGAAGAAAAAGTTAGAGAAGCTCCAAAAAATATATCAATACGAAATTTAGCTATAGGACAAGAAAATATAGAATTTACACCACTTCAAATAAATCAAATGACTCAAATAATTGCTAATAATGGGACATTCAAACCATTATATTTATATAAAAGTCTTGTTGATAATGATATGAATACAATAAAAACTTACAAGTCTTCAAAAAAGGAAGAACTTATTTCTCCTTATGTGTGTACACAAGTTAAAGAAATTATGAAGTCTGTGTCTAAGGATGGTACAGCTAAAGACTTAAAGGATTTAGAAGGTGGAAGTGGAGTTAAAACTGGTACAGCTCAAAGTAGTTTGAATAAAAAAGCAATAGACCATGGATGGATAACTGGATTTTATCCTGAAAAAAGACCTAAATATGTAATAACTGTATTAGTAGAAGGAACTCAAAAAGAAAGTAAATCCGCAATACCTATATTTAAAGAAATATGTGAAAGTATACAATAAAATTATATTATAAAATTTAAGGATATATCGTAATTTTTAGATGAAAAACTATGTCTAATACTTATACGATATATCCTTTAAAAAATTATAATATTAACTTTCTTGAACAAGCTCTTTTTCTAGTTTTTTAAGAGCTTTTTTTTCGATTCTAGATACATATGACCTCGATATATCGAGTTTTTGTGCAATTTCTCTTTGAGTTTTATACCCATAAGGAGTTAACCCATATCTTAACTGGACAATTTCTCTTTCTCTAGGAGTAAGAATTTTGTTTAGTTGCTCATAAAGTTTTCCGACTTGAACTTTTAGCTCAACTTCATCAAGAACATGGTTAGCTTCTGTACCAAGTATATCTAAAAGACTTATTTCATTACATACTACGCTTTATATGTTATTGATATAACTGGTTTTCATATAACTTCAGGTGGACTATTAACTCAAAGGAATCTAGTTTCTGCTCTTTAGATTTGTAATAAACAGCTCTATCAATAACCGATTTCAAAAGTTTATTCTTTCCAAGAGAGTCTGAATCATGATAAAGAGATAGCACTGTTTTAATATCTTCTATTATTTTTGAAGTATCTTTTTTAACTGTATCTAATTTATTTTTTAGTGTTTTTATTGAGATTTTAATTTCTTCAGTTCTTGAGTCTATATTATTAGACCTCTCAATAAATGTATCTTCGTCATATATGCCACGTTCTAACAAATCATACAACTTATTTTTTTGTTTCTCTAATTCTTTTAATTCAGTTTCTAAGCCTTTCAATACTCGTTTTTGAAACTCTATATCATTATCAGTATTATTTTTCTTTAAATCTATATCAGATATTTTTAGTTGATATTTTTTTACTGCATCTTCTAATGATTTTAAAATAGCAGATTCAACAAATTCAAAGCGAGAACTTTTATTACACCCAGGGTGATAACAAATTATATAGTCATGGTCTGTATATGGTCTATATACTAGAGGTCTACCACAGTTTTTACAGATTACTATGCCTGCAAGTGGATTTTTTATTTGATTACCATAACTCACATGACCATTTTTATTAAGGATATTTTGAGCCTTTTTCCAAATCAATTCACTTACTATAGGTTCATGCTTGCCCTTAGCTTCAATCCATTCGTCCTTAGGTCTTAATTTAACTGTTTTTATTTTATTTGGATTTTTAGATTTTTTATAATCTTTCTTTTGCCATTGAATATAACCACAATAAACTTTGTTTTTTATTATATTTGTTATTGCAGAGTTATACCAACTAGCTCCTGTAGCAGTTTTAATTCCTAGGTTGTTTAGATATTTAGATATTTTACTACAACCCATATCTTCATTAATATATAGGTCAAAGATAATTTTAACTACATCAGCATCTTTATTTGGGACAAGAATTCTTTCTTTTCTACCTGTAGTTACAGCATCGTATCCAAATGGAGCAGAAGTACCTATAAAATTTCCTTCCTCAACTGATTTTATTCTTCCTCTTTGCATTCTTCTTGATATAAGTTTTAGTTCTTTTCTTGCCATAAATGCTTCAAATTCTGAGTATTCTTCATCAAATTCATCTGTTAAGTCATACGTTTTTCTAGGTGTTATAATTTTAGTTTTACTTTCTTTAAAAGTTTCTAAGATTATACCTTGGTCTTTCATATCCCCACGACCAAGTCTGTCTAAATCCATTACTAATACTGAATCATATTTATTTTCTTCAACTTCTTTTAGAAGTTCAATCATTTTTGGTCTATGTATTATACTTTCTCCAGATACCAGTTCTTCTTTTATCTCGAGTACATTTAGATTTTGGTCTTTTGCTAGTTTTAATAGAGTTGATTTATGTCTGCTTAGAGTTTCGAATTCTCCTTGTTTTTCTGCCTCTTCATCAGCACGAGATTTTCTTAGGTATATAGCAACACTCATATAAGTAATCACACTCCTTGAATATAGTATATTAGTTATATAAGGAGATATTTCATGTTAAGCAAAATTAGTTAAGATTACAAAAATAGTATTAAAATATAGCATGAATCGATAGCATATGTTGGTATAGCCTATACTTACAGGGTTTATGGAATTTATCATAAGACGAATAAGGATATAAAAATGCCTTACAGTGATAGTATTGCTGATACTGTAAGGCGTTTTCATGTTAATCTCTAAACCGAGGATTTAAAGATAGTCTAAAGTTTACTTATAATATTTGTTGTAAAGCCATTATCTGCTCTAGTCGTTTATTGCCCTTTGGATATGCTTTTTCAATCGAGTTTATAAGCCATTCCAAACTTTCTTTTGATAGTAACGGAGAAGTAAATTCAAAATCAAGACTGTTTTTTTCTCTATGATAATCAGACTCAATATATGCTGGATTTGCAATAAGAAACAGTATGACCTCTGGAGCCAAAAATGGTATGTTATCACGATATAATATTGTCTTATCAAGTTCTCTTGATATATTTTTTTCTTTATCACAAATAAATTTTCCATTCTTTCTTGTATTAAAGATAATATCAATAAAATCAAAATTTGTTTGTTCTGTATTTAAAATTTCAAAACTGAAGAGATTATCTTCATAGGGAATAGGTTCTATTTTGAAAAACGAACAGTTTGGTTTTATTGCCCAAATATAAAAACAATTTAAAGCTCTTTCATCATTAGAGTCAGTAATTTTCCTTAAACAATTCTCCACATGAAGATGCTCATAAACATCCCAACCTTTAGCAAGTATATAGTCTATGATATGCTTTCTATCTTCAGAAAATAAGGTTATATCTACATCTGAGTGAGTACGGTTTTTTATGTTTGTAAATAGTTCAATTGCATATCCCCCACAAAAAGCATAAGTCAAGTTGCAGTCTTTTATAAATTCATAGCATTTAGTTATAAGATGTTCCATAATTCTACCTCCAAATTTCTAATAAATTGGTTTCTATTTTTATTATCAATCTCTGTATATAAATTATGAATAAAATTATATCATTTAAGGCTATCTAGAACAAGCGATTATAAAGAGATTATCAAATACATTTAAACAGGTGTTTTTAATTATATAAGTTACCAGAATATGTTATAATAATTCTAGCAAGAAGTTTTAACCTACAATCTAAGAGTGGAGTTCATACAAACAAAGGATTATCCTCCCCATTTTAAGAAGGGAGGTGATTATGTATGGATAATTTTTTACTAAGTATATTAGCCAGTATTCTGGCTAGCTATATAGTTTACTTGATAAGTAAGTTATTTAGAAAACGTAAAAAACCACTCAAAGCTGGCACTAAGAGTGGCTGGGAATTTGACTTTAAAATCAAATTCCATAAGTTTAAATAATTTCTAGTTTTTTAATCACGAACTTCACTCTACACCACATAGATTGCAGTTCTTCTTGCTTTTATTATATCATAAATTGGTATAAATATTCAAAAATAATAATTTTACTACATAGTAAAAGTATATAGTATAGTTTTTATACCATTAGTTTTCCTAGAAATTTATTCTTTTCCTTCACCTATTAAAGTGACTATATCTATAAATATTAAGTATCCTTTCATTTTTCCATAATATTTCTCACTCATGTATTATTTTGTTATTATTAAGCTCTGTTTAATACATTTATCTGTTTTAATTTAACAACATTTCTTTCTCAATATCCACCAACTCCTGCAAAATAAGGTTACAACATAAATTAAATACAATGTATCTATGATTGTAGTGATTGTTCATAGTACTATATTTCTAATTTTAAAATCTAAATTAAGATAGTAAATACATGTCAAATTAAAATTCTAAAAACAAGATATATATTGAGTATAAGACAAGTATATGGACTCATATTTTATAACAAGGGGTGATATTGTGAAAGTACTACAACAATTTAAACCATTTAAATATGATACAGAAAAAGATATAGAGTATGATGAAAAGATTATAGCTAATCAAAGTACAGAAGTCTATATAATATATCCGCGTATTTCTAATGAAGAGAATAAAAGAAGATGGGAAGAATTTGATGCTGTAGCTAAAGAAGTAGCCATTAATATATCAATGAAAAAAGCTGAGACAGTAGAATAGTAATAAAGTATAGAAGTTGCTACTATATAGCGCTTCTTTGACATAAAGTTGGACAAGTATTTTTAAACAACTAGGATATTAATTTACTTAGTTGATATAAGATAAAAGTGAAGAAATTTAAAAGGAATTTTTATTTTATAAAAATAATTGAATCTATAATTATAAAAGAATTTATGATTCATAGTTAATGCTAGGTTATGAAATATATAGAAGATTTAATAATAACAATAAAACTTGAAGAAAACTTGAAGTGTAAAAAGCTTATGTAAGATGTATTATAGAAATTGAATCATGACAATTGTAATATGTAAAAATTTAAGTTGCATATTATTTACTATAGAAATTGAATATACATTTTAACTGTTATAAAAATTTTACTGATAATATATATTACATTTATACTAACAAATAAAATTATAATCAATAAGCCAATGTGTTGTTTAAATATGAAATGGGTGAATTAGGAGGATTTAAGTAGTGGCTAAAAATGAGTTATTATTAGAGTTACATAAAGTTTTATATAAAATGGAGAAACACTGCAATGATTTTATGAAAAAATCAAGAAAAGGAGATAATCTAAACTGTAGTGATTGTGAATTTTATATAAATAACTATGATTTAAATAATAATAGTTGTTTATATAAAGATATTAAAAATTTTAAAATATCTGATACTGTAGATATAATGCTTAAAGCTTTAGACATGAAAGTATCTAAGGAAAGAAAAGTGAAATATCCATATATATATAAGCATTTTAAAGGTGGATTTTATGTAACTATAGGAATTAGTAAGCCTGTTGCTTATTTTGAACTTAATAAATCATTGTTTGAAGTTGATAGTTATTATTTGGTAGCAGAAAATGGATTTAATGCAGTACATACTGAAACTAATGATATTGTGATTATATATAAAGATTCAGATGGAAATTTCTATCATCAAAAAGAAATAGATTGTGAAGAACTAGTGATTTATAAGTCTTTATATAGTGGAACTGTAGCATTTGCAAGGCCAATAGATATTTTTCTGTCTAAAGTAGATAAAGAAAAGTATCTTAATACAGCACAAGAGTATAGGTTTGAGGAGTTTGAGTAGTTAACTATGAGGTTTCTACTAAGGTCGTATTGATACTATAAAAAATTGTAGAATATACTATCAACTTCAACAATAAAGTATGTTTTACAAAATGCCGTAAAGCCACATAAATACTAGGTCTATGTGGCTTTGTCTTACTTCATTAGAAAGTTTAAAACTCGATTATTAAAGTCTTTTGCCTCTTCATAGGTGGCGTGGCCAAGACCTTTGTATAGAAATAATTCACTATTCTTGATTCCTTCTGCTAATTCTAAAGATGACTTTGTCCCTACAATACTATCATTGTCGCCTCCAATAATTAAGGTTGGAGATGATATTTTATCCAATTTAGAATAGGAATTATGCTCAATACATGAAGTGGCTTGTATAAGAAATCTTCTAAAATCTTTTGGCTTGCCAATATTTACAAGAAGTGGATAGAAAAAACGATATTTTTTTAAATATTTTTCTGAGTATGATTTTTCTGCTATGTCAATCATTAGACTCTTATAATCACTTTGCTCTGCCATTTTCATCCAACCACCAACGACTTCTTGTATGGTTTCATTTTGTTTTGATGAGGTAACTACCAGCATAAGTTTATCAACTAAATCAGGATAATCAGCAGCGAGATATTGTGCTATCATTCCACCTTGAGATACCCCCATAATATCTGCCTTTGAAATCCCAAGAGTTTTCATGACTTTTGCTTGGTCTCTAGCCATATCTTTTGTAGAATAACCATCTTTCAAACAATTTTTTCTACTGAACATATACACCTTAAACTTTTGAGCAAATTGCTTATAACTCAATGCAAAAGCAATTGCTTGTATCTGCCCATGAATTGGGGAAAACCCATCCCCCAAACCTGGCAAGATAATCAGTGTTTTTTGTCCTTTTCCAAACTCAATATAATTCACTGTTTCTCTGTCGACTACTACTTGATGGAATCGAGAACCATAAAACATATTTTACACCTCTCTCTTTTCACTAATAAGTCCACATTTTAAGATTGTTATGTGGTCTGTAAGGCTATTAACATATTCCTGTCGTATGTTATCAATATTTGTATTGTCTTGTATTTGAATATGGGACAAAAAATCCTCATTAAACCCAGTTAAAAACCATTTTAAAATATCAATACTCTTTTCCTTATCGAATCTAAGCACTGATGTGTCTACATCATACAATAGCTTATAATAAATGCTTTGACCTTCCAGACCATACTGTGCTTTAACTTTTTGATAGATTTCAGTATTACTTTTGGTAAATGCAGTAGCAATCAATTTATATTCATTGGGGTGCTTAATATACCAAGCAAATTCCAATTCTGAATATTTAATGATTCTTTCGAACAACTTTTTTGGAAGAAAATCTATTTCCTTTGCTAAACTCACCATAAGCTTTTGTGTAACAGAATCAAGTATATAGAAGTACAATTCATCCTTATTTTTAAAGTATTTGAAAAGACTTCCCTTGCTAATACATGCATTTTGGACAATTCTATTTGTTGAACTATTTTCATATCCATATTTAGCAAATTCATCAATACTAACCTTAGTAATCTTGTTACGTTTTTCTTCACTTAGTTCAAGAAACATATTAGTAGGCATAATAACTCTCCTTTTAAAATGACCATATGGTCACTGAATAGTTTGAAAAATGGTGACCACATGGTCACTGTGATAATTATATCCTGTATATATTATTCTGTCAATATACTTTAAAGAAAAGCTATCAATGTGTAAATAGTATGATTTATGTAATTTTATAAGGACTAAAGAAATAGTTGACATATAAATTGTATTATTATATTATTGTATTAATAACTTAATACAAATCTATAGTAAGGAGGCAATGAATGAAAACTAGAAAATACAATATTACAAAAGGATTGTTTGTAGTATATATAATCATTTTGACATGGATAATACTATTTAAGATGCAATTTGATATTTCATCACTTGAAGCAATGAATCTTAGAAATATAAACTTAGTGCCTTTTGCTGGTTCGCTTATAGTTAATAATAGAGTAGACATATCAGAGATTATATTAAATGTAGTTGTATTTGTACCATTTGGGATATATTTATGTATGCTAAAAGAAGAGTGGAGTTTTATAAAAAAGGTTGTACCTATTTTTTTAGCAAGTTTAATTTTTGAAACACTTCAATATATATTTGCAATAGGTGCAAGTGATATAACCGATTTGATAGGAAATACATTAGGAGGAATAATAGGAATAGCAGTTTTTGTGTTATTTTCAAAAATATTTAAGAACAAGACAATAAAAATAATCAATATACTAGCATTGATCGTGACAGTTGTTGTGATATTATTTTTAGGATTGCTTATCATTACAAACTTATAAAGCCAATTAAAGTGTATATTAATAATGAAGATGTGATTAATCAGGAGTAATAATAAACTTATAATAAACAGTAAAATACAATTGTATAAGAATTTAATTATAAATAAAAGCACATTAAATGGCGTGGGTCCAGTTGAATATTGTACTCATGCCATTTAATGTGCTTTTTTTAGTGTTTACTTGATAGGAACATATCTATATATAGGTGCTTTCATAAATTATTATGGAAGTATTGTATCTTAAAAATTTTGAATATTTAATTCTTAATTTTCTTTTGTCTTTTCTAATAAATTTAAAGCACAATTAATACAGACCTTGATGTCTGCACTGGTATTTTTATCATAATAAGTTATATATTTATTTCTATATTCATCTATTTCTTTTCCACAACAACTACATAGTACGATTACGCTCATATTTTAATTCCTCCACCTCTGATTATTCTTAATATATTTAATAGTGTAATTTTTCTGAAAATGATAATTGTTAAAACTCTATCAACTTGACCTTTATTTTCTTATTATAATGCAT
>JABBZI010000049.1 GCA_012955965.1 Clostridioides difficile | reverse complement strand
ATTTGCTGACACTAATGGTATGTTATTATTTTTAAAATCAGAAACCAGTTTATCAAGGCTTTGCTTATCATTAGAAATAAATTCATGATTTCCAAATGTAACTGCATCATATTTCAGCTTTGCCATTTCTTTAGCTAAAGGAACTTCACCCTCTCGTGGCTCAGCTATTTTTTTGTACTCTGGCATACCATCTTTAATTCTAACCAGTTTTTGTCCAGTAAACCACTCTTCCATTTCGTCACTTTTCATATCAAAGAAATCTCCTGCATCTACCATAAGTAGATTCTTGTTCTTTGCTCTTTCTTCTTTTACATATGAAACTAGAGAATCCGTTACCATTGAATGTAAGTCAGTTGTCCCTAATATTTTGACTTCTATGTCTGACGCATTTTTTTCCATATTTTCAGTACTTTGACATGACACAAGTAATACCAATAAAAACATCATAGATGCCATTATAACAAATTTTATTTTCATAAAAACCTCCCTCTTAAATTTTAAGATTACAATAAAATTTAACATAATAATTTATTTTAGCTATAGTAGTTTATATTATAAATAGTATTCATTTAGTCAACAAATTCTTATATTTAAGTTTACATGATAATTTCCAAGATTAATTTATTCTATCTAAGTCTAATTACCAAGCCTTCTTGATATGATACCAATACCTACAAAGTATATGCAGAATTATGTTCAAATCAATCAATAAAACTTACTTTTATAACTTTTTATATAACTTAATACTGTTTCTAAATTATTTTTCATATTTACCACTTTATTTCTTAACTAAATCAATTATATGTGTTTTTAAAATATATGGCAAAGTGTGTATTTTCAAGTTTTAAGTACTTACTTGTACAAATTTATATACTTTTTTGCAAGTTTAATTGATGTATATGTAAATTTTGACTTTTTACATAATTTCTCTAAAATAATATAATTATAGTATCAATTGTAGAATCTACTGATATTGTAAAAAATAATTTTATATTTCCTATAAAATTATTAACTCTATTTATATTTTCTAATCTTATAATGAATAAATACAAGTTTTATAAAAAATTCTTTATATTAAAAAGAGAATCAGTGATATTTTTTATACCTTATTTTATATGGATTTTATTTAAGTAAGATATTCAATATATATAATTAAGTTCAATATATAATATTTAATATGATATTATACTTTCTTTAATTTTAATTATTTTAAGTTTTTAAATGGGGAGTATATAAGGATGGCTTCAAGTTAAAGATTCAAGATATGTAAAAGTATTGTAAAGAACTGCATTGTACCACTCCACATCCTTGTGTGAAAGGGTACAAAGAAGTTCGATTTTATTTATATTAGTTTTTATAATTTACAAATTCATTCATTATTTTTTAGGATTTACAAGTTCATCAAGTAACTTTGGAAGTAGCTCATCTATTTGCTCATCATTAAACTGACAAGTTCCAACAGCTTTGTGTCCACCACCACCATACTTAAGCATTAGACTACCAACATCCACACTAGAAGTTCTATTTAAAATACTATACCCAACAGCTACAGAGCACCCTTTTCCACCTTTACCATTTACAATCCAAGCAGATATATTTTGCTCTGGATACATACTGTAAATCATAAAACGGTTCCCTGTGTAGATTGTCTCAACTCCACGTAAATCAGAAATGATGACATCGCCTTCTACACGTGTATACTTGGCAATCATCTCTTTAAATTTACTTGTTTGTTCAAAATAAACGTCTATACGTTCTTTTACATCTGCTAAATCTAAAATTTCTTCTGTACTTAAAGTTCTACATGCATCAATCAACTTCTCCATTAATTGATAGTTAGATATAGTAAAGTTTCTCCAACGACCAAGACCAGTTCTTGGGTCCATAAGATAACCAATTAAAATCCAGCCAGTTGGATTTTGTACTTCTTCTATTGTAAGATTTCCTGAATCAACTTTATCCACTGCTTCTAGCATCTCATTAAAGTGAGGAAATCTTTCACTTCCACCATAATACTCATAAATAATTCTTGCACAAGAAGGAGCAATACGACTTTCCCCCTTATACTTTCCTAGAAGTTCATTTCTCTCAAATTCGCTAGAATGATGGTCAAACCAAAGACCACATCCCTCAACAAATGGTACATTTGCAAGGCAATCATCTTCTGTTACCTCAACCAATCCATCCTGTAAGTCCTTAGGATGAGCAAATTTCCAATTATCAATAATACCTGCTTCTTTTAATAGTGCACCACATACTAATCCATCAAAATCAGAACGTGTAATTAACCTCATAAGTTTCATCCCCTTTACTTTAAATATGTCATTATATACAATCTTTTCCTTAGATATATCATATCACTTTATATGTCAGCTTGATATACATTTTATTATATACATTGAAATAAAAATACTAAGAAAATAACAGTTTGACATAAAAATTAAACGGTTATTTTCTTAGTATTTTTACTACACTTCATATTCTTTAGGTGGTGTAATTATTAACCCTATAGAGTGCATTCTTCTGCCCTCTCCATTTGAATTATTTTTAAGAGGTTCTAGTATATTAGCAATCTTTTTACTTGCTTCAGTTATCTCATCAACACTAGCACACACTGGACAGACAGAAAATCCTGACCCCTCTTTTAGAATATCCTTTTCCTCCCTTTCAGCATACTCATAAAATTCTTTTAAAAACACCATCATATATTGAGTAAATAGTTGCGCATATTCCTCTCCAGAATTCTCATTTATAATAGTCTTTACATCATCAGCTATATCTAACTTCATAGCATATACTTTTTCAACTGTTCCCCTTATTTTATGTTCTTCAACCACTTTTATAATATCATCTTCTAACATTTTATTAAGATAGCGATAAAGTGTAGCTTTTGATATATCTTGAAATTTTTCTCCCAATTGTTTTGCTGTAGTTTTATTATTTGAAAAAATCTCAAGTACCAACTTACATTTAATTGGATTTACAAAGCAATCCATCAGCTTATCATTCATATTATATTCCCTCCCATAATATTATTAACAAGATAATATTATCATGTTGATAATATTAATTCAAGATTGTCTGGAAATCTTATACATTAGTTAAGATATCCTCTTTTATATTTAACTAGGAAAAGTAATAACTTTTTCATATACAATTCCTCTTCAAAAAATAAAAAAGCCCTTGAATTATTTACATAACTCAAAGACTTTACGTTTCATGATTTAATACTAAGCTAATTTTGCTTTAGCAGCTTCTGCTAATTTTGCAAATCCTTCTGGGTCTTGTATAGCCATTTCAGATAACATCTTTCTGTTAACTTCAATACCAGATAATTTTAATCCATTCATTAATCTTGAATAAGATATTCCATTCATTCTAGCAGCTGCATTTATTCTTTGTATCCAAAGTTTTCTGAAGTCTCTCTTCTTTAACTTTCTTCCTATATAAGCATTTTTTAATGCTTTCATTACGAATGTATTTGCTGGTCTATATAATTTGCTTCTAGATCCTCTGAATCCTTTTGCAAGTTTTAATATTTTCTTATGCTTTTTACGAGCGTTCATAGCTTTTTTAACTCTTGCCATCGTTATGACCTCCTTTTATATCCCTCTTCTATAGTTATTATTTATAATCTGTATCTTAGTATGGTAATAATTGTGCTATTCTCTTAGCATCTCCATCACTTACTAAAGTTGATTTTCTTAAGTTCATTTTAGTTTTTGCAGATTTTTTAGTTAATATATGTTTTTTATAAGCTTTAGCTCTCTTTAACTTTCCAGTTCCTGTTTTCTTTAATCTCTTTGCTGCACCTCTATGAGTTTTCATTTTAGGCATGACAAATTCCTCCTCTCAGTTAATCATCTATTTTTTTGGATCTATAATTACAACCATATTATTACCCTCAAATGCAGGGGCTTTTGTTGGTTCTCCAAACTCTTTTATTATCTCTAAAAACTTAAGCATAACTTCTTTGCCTATGTCTTTATGTCCTAATTCTCTTCCTCTAAATCTAAGTTCAACTTTGACTTTATCCCCTTTTTTAAGGAACTTTATAGCATTATTAGCTTTCGTATTTAAATCATTTTGTTCAATACCTGGTCTAAGTCTTACTTCCTTTACAACTATAGTTTTTTGCTTTTTCTTAGCTTCTTTGTCTTTTCTCGCTTGTTCGTATCTAAACTTTCCATAATCCATTATCTTACATACTGGTGGATTTGCATTTGGCGAGATTTGAACTAAATCTAAGTTTTTGCTAGTAGCCATTGCTTGAGCTTCTTTAGTAGGCATTACTCCAAGTTGTTCACCTGTTGATGAAAGGACTCTTATTTCCTTATCTTTTATTTGTTCATTGATTGCTAATTCTTTGCTAATTGTAGGACACCTCCAAATTTTTTATAAAATAAAAAGCGAATGATATAATCATCCGCCATATAAGTTACCAAATTTAAACAAGCTTAAACTAATATTAAGCTTTAACTTATATTTACCTTACTAACCTTCGTCGTAAGGTGAGAAGCGGACTTCTTCTTTGTTTTATTCTTACCTTAACTACTATATCACTTAATCAAATTATTTGCAACTACTTTTTTTAGTTTACCAAAATTTAATTACTTCTTCCTAATAATCATTATATGTACATGCTTCTTATTTTGCTATTAATTTTTAGATATTTAATCTATGCTCCTAAATCGATATTATTTTAAAACTATAACTAAAAAACTTACTTAGCCAATTTTATACACAATAACATACTTAACATCCCTCAATTTATACAATGTAACATTTTTTTCATTTTTATTTTATCTTGATTTGTCACATTTTATTAAACGTATAAAAACAATCCTTATATATACATAAATTCACTTTTTCATACATTTCGCAAATTTATTTTTATTTGGATAACATGTATATTTTTTCCATGAAAAATAAATAATAAAAAATAGTAAATATGGAAAATATAAAATTGATTAACAATAATTAATTACCTGAGGTGTGAATATGAAAATGCTAAACAACTTTTTTAAGAAAATCAACAATCCAGTTCCTGTCTTTGCACAAACAAAAATGGAAAGAGAAAATCAAACAGATGATTCACTTTCTACAAAACCAAAGACTACATTTAGAGACGTTGCTGGATTAGACGAAGTAAAAGAAGAACTATTTGAAATAGTTGATTTTATGAAGTCACCACAAAAATATCAAAAAATGGGTGCGAAGATACCTAAAGGGGTATTATTTTATGGCCCTCCAGGAACAGGTAAGACTTTACTTGCATCTGCTGTAGCTGGTGAAACAAACTCATCATTTTTCAATGTTACAGGTTCAGAGTTCGTTGAAAAATACGTAGGTGTAGGAGCAAAAAGGGTTAGAACTTTATTTGAAAAAGCTAGAAAAGAAGCTCCAAGTATAATATTTATAGACGAAATAGATGCTGTAGGAGCAAAAAGACATCTTGAAAGTAACAACGAAAAGGACCAAACATTAAACCAACTTTTAGTTGAAATGGATGGATTTAATAAAGATTCCAATGTATTAATAATAGGTGCTACCAATAGACTTGACTTATTAGATGAAGCTTTACTTAGACCAGGAAGATTTGACAGACACATTCATATAGGTGCACCAAATTATCACACTAGATTTGAAATTCTAAAGGTACATACAGATGACAAGCCTATAGACAAATCTGTAAATCTAGAACTTTTAGCTAAAAAAACTCATGGTTTCAATGGAGCACATCTTTCAAATATAGCAAATGAAGCAGCTATATTTGCAGTTAGAGATGACAGTGAATACATTACATCAGAACACTTTGACAAGGCACTTGAAAGAGTCATTGCAGGGCTAGAGTCTAAAAACTCTGCACTAGTTGAGAAAGAGAAAAAAATAGTAGCTTATCACGAAGCGGGACATGCTCTTGTAAGTGATATAGTGGGAATTTGTCCTATACAAAAAATATCTATAGTTCCTAGAGGACAAGCATTAGGTTATGTTCTTCAATTACCTGATGAAGATAGATATATTTATACTAAGGATGAATTAATTGGAAAAATAAAAATACTACTTGCAGGAAAAGCATCAGAGGAATTAATATTTAACCACAAATCTACTGGTGCAAAAGATGACTTAAAGAAAGTTACAGAAATAGCTAACCAAATGGTTTGTGAATATGGTATGAGTAACTTAGGATTTATGACTATTGATGGAAATGATAAAACTTTCTTATGTGATAAAGTTCAAAAAGAAGCAAATCGTATAGTTGAAATTTGTTATAAAGAGACTTTAGAGATATTAAAGGATAACCTTGAAGATTTACATTCTGTTTCTAAATTCCTATTTGAAAAGGAAACTATGACTCATGAAGAGTTAAAAGATTTAATAGGAAAAGAAGCTGTAAACTAGTATAAACTGATTTAAGAGTACTTCTAAAAGTAATTATATTAAAATCAAAAAGCTATGAGTTTAATTTTATATTATTAAACTTATAGTTTTTTTGTTTTTGATTTTATATTAATGTAATCTATACAAATTTATACAAAATTAATGCATCATAAAATAAGCACATATAATTACCACTTTTCTTTCTCAAATAAGTGCTATAAAATAACTTAAAAGACCTTCTATATATAAAGAAATTTACTGACTATCAATTTTACTAACTATGTTACTTACTGATTGTATATAAGTAGTATGCTCTCTGTGTAACCACTTATGTGTAATTGATAACACATCATACATTCTAAATATATACATTTAAAATTATAATAAATTTAAAAAGTACTAATCTTTAAGAAAACAAGGTTGTATGTAGATTCGTGTAAAACAAATCTACATACAACCTCATATCTTTCTATGTATTAAAATAATAAAAAAGGCTTAAAACGTAATATTCTACTAGGTCTACCATACTTACTCATAAGTTGTTCACTTACTACCTCACAATATCCAGCATCACACAATTTAAGGATAATTCTGTCCATGGTTCTGATACTTACACCACATGTAGTAGCTAACTCTTTTGATGTAAATTCAGTTTTCCCACTATTTATTATACTATTGAATATTTTATATACAGTGTTGGCACTAAGCCCTGTCTCTGTGGCTATTTGATAAAATCGTTCATCAAAACTATTTTTCTTTTTAATAGTAGGAGTCGATTCTAGTGGTCCCATGACTTCTCCATTTTCAAAAACCACATATGCTGCATCATTTTTTTGAGCCTGAGCCATCTTAATACTCTCATAAGCATTAAATTTAGCTTCATTTGCTGTTTTTCCATAACCAATCCCTATATAAGAATTTATAACTGAAACCTCACGAATCATATCCAACAAATAAATATCTCTGTACCTCTTTGTTTCTAATTCGAGTATTTTTTTAGTTGTGAAAATCATAAATTCACTTCTACTCTGTTCTACCAAAACACCATCTATACGGCTATTAAAATGGTATAGTTTATCGAGTATTTTAATCCTCTGTGAAAGATAAGCATACTCATCTTCCTTCATCAATGAATATTCTGATGGCATATTTAGTTTAATAGCGAGAACAACAATCTGATTCTCATTGTTTTTCTTTGCAATATAACGCATCTGAATATTTTTTATACTTTGTATCATTACATCCTCAGAGGGTAAAGCTAAAACTACTGGAATATTATCTTTTTTCATTATATGATAGGCTTCTTCAAGACCTGTAATACAACAACATATATTATTATTTTTGTAATTATATTTGTGAAATTCAAGTACAAACTTTATATAGTCATCTTCTAGATATTTTTGGTCTGCAAAAAACATTTGTTCATCCTTAAATTCGACTCCAATTTCTTTATATAATCTCTTCACCATCGCTTTATCATAAGTATCTATACTAAGTCTACTAATATCACATTTAAGTAAATATGTAATCTCAAGTAATACTCTGTATAATGTTGTTTCATGTCTAGGAAGATAATCAGACAACATAAAATCTTTTTTCTTTTTTTCAAAGAATTTAAATGGTGATTTACCTGTAAAAAGGACTGCATCTGCTCTACCTCTATATCTTTCCAATAAATCAGGTGCTTCAACATATCTATCATATCTAACAAAATCTATTTCAATATTCGGAAATTTCTTTTTACTTACTGCTAATATTTTGTCGATTACCATGTCTGGACCTACATAAAGTATTTTCATTATATCTCTCCTTTCTCCATAATATTATTATCCGCTTAAACGATTTATCAATTATTCCCAATAAAAAAATCTACTTAAATTTTTTCCTTACGATTACTTTTTTAAATATTTTCTTTTTTAACTTTATCCATTAATATTAATTACATTTTACAATTAATATCCTGTTTTTTCTACTTAAAATTAAAGTCTTCCAAAAACACAAATACAACAATTTTTATTAATTTAATAAAAATAGCCTTCCTTATACTTTTTAATAAAAATAGCCTTCCTTATACTTAAAGAAAGACTATTTTTATAAAAATTTCTAATATGTTTTATTTCGCTATACTAAGAGGGTTTTTAATTACACGTCCAGCACATATATCAGTTTGTTTTCCTTCTGCCAACGCAATTTTACCATTTACCAACACATATTCTACTCCCACTGTATACTTTTTAGAGTCATTGTAAGTTGCTTTATCCTCTATTTTATTTGGGTCAAATACCACTACATCTGCAAAATAATTTTCCTTAAGCAGACCCCTTTCTTCACAAATACCTAATCGTTTTGCTGAAAGATAAGTCATCTTTTTAACTGCTTCCTCAAAAGTCAACATCCCTTTTTCTCTAACATAGTAAGAGAAAATTCGTCCAAAAGTACCAAATGCACGAGGATGAGGCTTTCCTAAGGAAAGTAAACCCTCTGTAGAAAGATCCATACTATCAGAACCTATACATGACTTTGGATGACAAACAACTTTATCTGTATCCTCCTCACCTTGTGTATGAACAACTACCTGAATTTTACTTTTTTCTTCAATCAGAAGCCTGAAGAAAGTATCAAATGGATTTTCATTATTGATTTGAGCTACTTCCATTAAAGTTTTACCTTCCACATATTTATTTGCTTCAGTCATTACAGAAGCTAGTACAACACCTGCCCATCCACCTGCTAATTGATAAAAACATTGCCACCCAGGAATACCATCTTCTAACTCTTTTATAATTCTATCCCTGTTTTCTTGTACTTCTAATCGTTTTATCATTTCTTCTACACCGCCTTCAAATACCCAAGTAGGCAAAAGTGCACCTAAAGATGTCATTCCGGCTGTATATGGATAACAATCAAAAGTTACTTCTAATCCATCCTTCTCAGCTTTATCTAGCTTTTCAAATACTTTATCTATAGTTCCAAAATTCTTATGACCCATTATTTTTAAATGAGAAATATGTAGAGGAACTCCTGCTGTCTTAGCTATATAAATAGCTTCATCAAGAGCTTCCATTTCTTCATCACCTTCATCTCTAATGTGAGATATATAGTATCCATTATATGGTATCAATTCCTTGCATAATTCGACCATTTCTTCTTTTTTTGTATATGCTCCTGGAAGATAAACTAAACCTGAGGAAAGAGCTACACATCCAGCTTCCATAGCCTTTCTAACTTCCAACTTCATATTTTCAAGTTGCTCTAAAGTAGCAGGATTCTTTGAAAACCCCATTTCATTGATACGTACAGGACCTTGTGCTACATAAGCTACAACATTGACTGCTGGAGAATTTTCAGTTAAATAATCAAAATATTCTTGCATTGTATTCCAATGAAGTTCCAGCTTTGTTGGAATTGTACCAATTATCCTAGTTCCAAGATAGTCAATTAGCTCTTGCTTCTTTTCTTCCCTTATAGGAGCAACTCCTATCCCACAATTTGCAATAACATCAGTTGTTACACCTGTATAGATACGGCTTCTTGTGTATTTATCATACACTAGAGATAAATCAGAATGAGTATGGAAATCGATAAAACCAGGTGATACAAATTTTCCAGTTGCATCTATAGTCTCTTTAGCCTCTTCTTGGCTTAAATCTCCAATAGCAATGATTTTATCTTCTACAATCCCTACATCACCTTTATATCTTGAATCCCCTGTACCATCAACGATTACACCATTGATAATTTTAACATCAAACATATTCCTTCTCCTTTCAAAACTAATTTATATTCATATTTTAATAGACACTTTTATTCTTTTGTTTTATTAATATCAATTACAAAGAAAACTCTTGTGATAAGAATACCTCCTAATACAATAAGCAATGTTAGAAATCCACCTGGTATACCAATTTTTTCACCAAAATACATAATCGCTAATGATGCAATAATCGTGCATCCACCAGCTCTAGTATCTTTGCGTGCAATATCAACATAAATCGCTCCAAATAGTGCTGGAAGTATATAATTAAATGAATTGGTAACAAATTCAGGTAATAAAGGAATTATTTTATACCCTGCAATTGTAAAAATAGTAATCATAGATGCTGATACAAATATTGAGCAACATGTACCAATTGTTCCAACAACTTCACCTTCATGTGTTCCAGACTCTACCCCTGCAATTTTCTGTGCCATTGATGCTGCTGGCATACGTATATCTCCAACAGACCCTGCAAGCCAACCAATGTAAGAACCTGGTGCCCCTAGAGTTGGGTAATAAGCTATAGGTTGAACAATCCAGCTAACTCCATAAGTAGTGGCAACTAACCCCCAAATTTGAAATATAACAGAAAGCATTGGCATCTCTCCAAAACGAAGACCTACATAGATAGCTGGAATAAAGTTCGCAATAATTGCTAGACCTATAGAAATTCTTCCTATTTTAATCATCTTTTTATCATACATAACTATCACCTCTTATCTGTTTTAATCACGATAATATAATCTGTGTACCAAACATGCCAATCAACATAGCAATACCTAAGGATAATTCTTGCAAGCGTTGATTCTTTTTAAATAGAGTTGTAAATACTAGCATAACAATAGCTGAAATAATTGCTGGAGTCATTTTTGGTATTTCAAATGTTTTTATTTGGTTTGAAAGAAGATAAGCAAATAATCCAACTGTAGCTCCAGCAAGCAGTTTTTTAACCCAAACAGGATTATATTTCATATTCATTTTTTCAACAATTCCATTCATTCTGTGTCCCAAAATAAATACAATAAATAACCAGCCTAAGTTATTTAAAGCCATTCCCCATAGTGCATATGAAAAAGCCTCTGCTCCAAATGCAGCACTACCTACTTCTACCCCAGATAAACTAGATGTGAGAGAGATTACTCCAAGCTCTGTTCTAGCTGCTCCTACATCACAGAGTCTCATCCAAGTCGTAGGAGCACCAATTACAGCTACAAGTGATAATAATGTAATAACAGGAGATAGAGAAGGTCCAATAGCTGTAACACTAGCTGAACGAATTGCTGCTTTAATTCCTTTTCTTTCAATACCAAGCTCTGAAGCCTCTTTTAATGCTGCCCTCATAAATACGATTGCTTGAACGACTGAAATAATTACTAAAAAACTAGATACAATCCAAAGACCTGGACTATTAATCATTTCTTGAAACTTCATACTTTATTCCCCCTTAAAATAAATTTTTTGATGTTTCATGATTCACTTTCATTTCCAATTTTCTTCTATTTTTGTTTTGTTTTAATTTATTTTATCTAAGATAAGTTATCTTTAATAGGGTATTATCTGTCTTAAAGTCTCGTTAAAAATGTTAAGATTTGAATAATCTATTGATAAACAGAAAATGTCATAAAACTGCCACACACTCTTCTTCTCGCCTAATTAACTTATAAGCCATTTTATTATTTTGACATTCTAATAATAAACTTTTAATCAAAAAACTTTATTATCTTATAAAAATATTCTTGTTTTCATAATTTATATTTTTCGGTGTTATTTACAACTTTATTTATACAAAATAGAGTTATTTCTTATTTTTAATTTTCATCTAAATGTCATTGTTTTTTATTAGAAATCTACTTTTAGTCAAAATGTAGTTGTATTTAGCCACTATTTAAAGAAGTCATCTTTAAACCTATACATAAAGTTAATTAATTTAAATAAAACTACATTTATAGTAAACAAACAATTGTTATTATAAGTTAGAAATTATATTTAAATGTACAAGTTAATTTACAGTATCTAAAAATAAAAAGATGATAGTCTATTAAAAACTATCACCTTTTTATTTTGTGAGCATTATATGTTTTTATCTATTTGTTAGATTTATTCTTAAATATTTATTTCTTAGTACCTCTCTTTAGCAGTATTTTATAATGTCTATTTCTTTTATTTAATTTACAATCTTACTTTTTATCAGTAGCTTTTTTTTCTTCTTTAGTATTACTTTTTTGACCTTCTTGTACTGACCCATTGCTTACTGCCTTAGATTCGGTCATATTTTTATTTTCTTCTGTATTATTGATATTAGCATCTTCTTTGTTTTCAGCTTTTATTTTTTCACCTGTATTTGGGTTTTCAAATTTTTCATGTTCTCTATATTCATTATCTATTTTACAATCTTTAGCACCAAATTCTTTATACTCTTTATGGTCCCTATGGTCTCTTTCATCATGGTTTTTTTTATCTCCACTTGGTTCAAATCCTTCATGATTTCTGCATTCTCCTTGGTCAAATCCTTCATGACCTCTGAAGTCTCTTTGACCATGCTCTCTTGATTCAAAGCTATCATGGTCTCTAAATTCTCCTTGACCATGCTCTCTTGATTCAAAGTTTCCATGGCCTCTAAATTCTCCTTGGCCATGCTCTCTTGATTCAAAGTTTCCATGGCCTCTGAATTCTCCTTGACCATATCCTCTTGATTCAAAGTTTCCATG
>JABBZI010000048.1 GCA_012955965.1 Clostridioides difficile | reverse complement strand
GGTAAGGTTTAAAAATGGAATACCAGAATACAAAAAAATAGCTGAACCACGTGAGGGAGAGGTTCCTCTAGCTAAAGAAATGTCAAAACTAAAATATGATGCAGTTACATTTGGAAATCATGAATTTGTTTCTAATGATAAACAAAGCCTTGATAAATTAGTTTCTGATTTTAAAAATAATAACATACCATTAGTGTCAGCAAATGTATATAAACAATCTGGAGAAAACTATGTAAAACCATACATAATGAAAAATGTAAAGACTGATAAGGGAGATGTAAAGGTCGGGATATTAGGTCTAACTATAAAGGAGGTAGGTGAACGCTCAAGATTTAAAAATTTTGAAGAAGACAAAAAAGCTAGAGAACTTGGTGAACAAGCACAATATAAAGGAGAGCTATATGCAAATGATTTAGTAGAAGATGCTGAGAAGTGGGTAAAAGTTATGGAAAAGGAGAAACCAGATGTAATAATTGCGATAGTACACTCAGGTGAAGAACCTAAAAATCCTAAAAACCCAGGAAATAAAGTAAAAGAACTAGCAACCACTGTAGATGGTATAGATGCTATTGTAGCAGGGCATACACATGAAAAAATAGAACAGCATACATATAAAAATAAATCAGGTGAAGAAGTAATAGTAACACAACCTGGAGCTCATGGTAATAGCATATCAAAGATTAATTTTACACTAGATAAGAAGAATGAAAAGTGGTATATAAAAGATAAGTGCAGTGAGTTAAAAGTATTTGGAAAGGAAGTAAATATAATCACAACATCTGGTCTACATCAAAATTTTTCAGATGAAATGGTAGTTAGTCTGTTTAATGAAAGAGATAGAGATGTCCAACCTATATTTATTGATACTGGAGATTTTCTGGATACCAATGCAAAAGAAATGACTAAGTGGTCTAAAGAGTGGCAGTACAATGCAAAAAAGGGTATCCATAAAAAAATAAATGAATGGCCAATTGTATATCTTGGTTATGATGCTGTAGTACTTGGTAGTCATGAGCTTACATCAAATAAAAAGGATTTTAAAGAACAAAAATCCACATTAGATTCTATTATAGAGAACTTTGAGGAAATGAAGATACCAGTTTTGTCAGCTAATATATATGATGAGTCTGGAGAAAACTATGTAAAACCATATATAATGCATAAAGTGGAAACTAGGGAAGGGAGTATAAAGGTTGGAGTGCTGGGTCTTACTGTAGATAAAGATAAAAAAGATTCAAGTGATTCAGGTTCGAATAAAGATTCAAAGTCTTTAAAGATTCCTGAAGAAACAGAAAAATTATATACCAATAATTTAGTAAAAGATGCAGAAGAATGGATAAAGGTTATGCAAAAGGAAAATCCGGATGTAATCGTTACAGTTGTTCATTCAGATAATAATATGGCACTAAAAAATCCAAGCAGTGAAATAAAAAAACTTGCACTGTCAGTAGATGGAATAGATGCTATTGTGGTAGGTCATACGAAAAATAAGATAGAAGAACATAGTTATAAGAATGAGTTTGGGGATAAGGTTATAGTAACACAATCTGGAGAAGATTGTTATTCAAAAATAAGCCTTGAATTAAGAAAAGAAAATGGTAAATGGAATGTCATTAATAAATACAGTAAGTCAATAAAAATGAAGTAAAGTAATAAAAACAAATAAAAAAGAAGACCTTTTATATCGAAGGCTCTTCTTTTTTATTTACAAACAATTAAAATTATCTATAAAGAATCGAATATATTTTTCCTTTACATTTTTTTGATATGCAATACCATATTCAATGATAGCTTGTTCAATGATTGGGCGAATAATAAAGCCATCTCTTTCTACTGGTATACAATGCTCAGGTAATATTGCTATACCATATCCACAATTTGCAAGAAGGATACTTGCTTGGTCATTTTCACATACGATATTAAAGTGGCTTTGAGAATGTAATGCTATCTTTTCCTGCAATATATTTCCATGTTGAAATGGGATAAATTTAGGATTTAATATAATTAAGCAATTTGTCTTTAAATCATCAAAAGTCAGACTATCTTTCTCAGTAAGTGTGGATTGTGAGGACATAATAGCATAATTTTTAGCATCCTTTAATTTTTTAAAAGAACACTCTTTCATATCTCTAATCATTTCTCTTGTTGAAAGCATAATGTCTAAATGGTTGTTATTGAATAAATTTTTAAGCTTAAAATAATCCTCCATAAATATTAAAGGATATACTTGTGGGAATACGATTCTTAAATCTGACAATACACCTTGTAATTTATTGAGTTCAGCATAACTAGAACATCCAATACGCAAAAAAGAAGTGTTTTGAGAAGTAGCTTTAGCTATCCTTTTCTGTGATACTTCTATTTTATTGAGTATATCTTTGGCGTCACTATAAAACATAGTTCCCATTTCTGTCAGTCTAACCATTTTTGAATTTCGTATAAATAATTTTGCTCCTAATTCCTCTTCTAAATTTTTGATATGGTGGGTAACAGTAGGAGTAGATAAAAAAAGTTCTTCTGCTGCTTTTGTAAAATTTAATTTGTCAGCAACACATACGAAACATTCTAATTGTTGAGTATTCATAGAGCACCTTCCTTCCATATCAAAAGTATAATTGTAAAGTGATATAATTTCAATATAACATTAGATTTTATCTAATGTTATTACGTTTTTTGAAATTCTCATTCGAAACAGATAATGATAAAATTCTAAATATTAGGCATCTGAGTATATCCATTTCTATACAAAATAAAGAAAGATTAAGTAAGAGAATTTATAGATAATTGAAGTTGTCTGATATAACTTAGGATAAGTCAACATCTTAAAAATTATTTGGAAAAGGAGATAGAGTATGATTAAAAAATTAGCTTGTTCTATTAAAGAGTATAAAACTACTTCCATACTAACATCAGTATTTGTCATATTGGAAGTCTTAATGGAAATTTTGATACCTTTGATTATGGCAGAAATGATTGATGTGGGAATCAGTGGAAACGATACACAGACTCTAGTACGACTTGGCACTATTTTGATTGTTTGTGTACTTTTAGGATTATGTTTTGGAATCCTGTCTGGAAGTTTTTGTGCTACTGCATCTGCTGGATTTGCACAAAATTTAAGAAAGGATATGTATTACAAAATACAGGACTATTCTTTTGCTAATATTGATAAGTTTTCAACTTCCAGTATTGTAACAAGATTAACTACAGATGTTACAAATGTTCAAAATGCTTATATGATGATTATTCGTGTAGCTGTGCGTGCTCCACTTATGCTTGTATTTTCACTAGTTGCTGCATTTATGGTTAATGCAAATTTATCATTTATATTTTTGATTGCAGTTCCGATTCTTGGAGTTGGTTTATATTTCATTGTAAATCGTTCACATCCATACTTTGAAAGGGTATTCAAGATATATGATGATTTAAATGGTGTTGTACAAGAGAATCTCACAGGTATACGAGTAGTTAAATCTTTTGTAAGAGAAAAATTTGAAATCAAGAAATTTAAGAATATCTCAGAAAAAATATACAAGGCATTTGGAAAAGCTGAAGGAATTGTTGCATATAACATGCCATTAATGCAGTTTTCTGTATATTGCTGTACACTATTACTTTGCTGGTTTGGTTCAAAAATGATAGTGTCAAGTAATGCAACTACAATGACTACAGGGGAGCTTTCAAGTTTAATTGCGTATGCCATGAATATTCTTAATTGTCTTATGATGTTATCTATGGTTATGGTTATGATTAACATGGCAAGAGCTTCTTCTGAACGAATTATAGAAATAGTGGACGAAGAAAGCTCCTTAAAAAACGGAAATAATCCTGTATATCATATGGAAAATGGAGAAATAAGCTTTGATAATGTCTCATTCAGTTATGTAGATGATAAAGAAAAAGAATGTCTAAAAAATATTTCATTTCATATAGAGACTGGTTTAACATTGGGGATTATAGGTGGAACTGGAAGTGGAAAAAGTTCGTTAGTGCAATTAATACCACGCCTTTATGATGTCACAGAAGGGAAAATTACAATTGGAGGTGTAAATGTAAAAGATTATGATTTATTTACACTTCGTAATGAAGTAGCAATGGTTCTTCAAAAAAATGAGCTATTTTCTGGAACAATTAAAGAAAATCTACTTTGGGGAAATAAATATGCTAGTGAAGAAGAAATAATACATGCTTGTAAATTGGCACAGGCAAGTTCCTTTATTGAAACATTTCCAGATAAATACGACACATATATTGAACAGGGAGGGACAAATGTTTCTGGTGGTCAAAAGCAAAGATTATGTATTGCAAGAGCACTGCTAAAAAAACCAAAGATTTTAATACTTGATGATTCTACAAGTGCAGTCGATACAAAAACTGATTCGATGATTAGAAAGTCATTCAGTGAGGAAATACCAGATACTACAAAAATTATTATTGCACAACGTATTTCTTCAGTTGAAGATGCTGATTATATTATCGTTATGGAAGGTGGTAAAATCAATGGGTATGGTACACATGAGGAATTACTAAAAACAAATGTAATTTATAGGGAAATATATGATTCACAAACAAAGGGAGATGATAAGTAATGGAAACAAAAGTATTCAGTGTATGGAAACGACTGTTATCTTATATTGTAGGACGACATAAAGCTTTGTTTAGTACAGTTGTTGTATGTATTCTTTTTAGCTCTTGTACTATTGTTATAAGTTCTTTGTTTTTGCAAACATTGATTGATGACTATATCACTCCACTTTTACTTGAAGATAACCCGTCATTTAGTGGATTATTATATACAATTATTTTGATGGCATGTATTTATATCTTAGGAGTTGTTGCAACGTTTCTCTATAATAGAATTATGGTAAAAATTTCTCAAGGAACGTTGAAAGAAATTAGAGATGATATGTTTGTACATATGCAAAAGCTTCCTATTCGTTATTTTGATACTCATACACATGGAGATGTTATGAGTCATTATACGAATGATACAGATACATTGCGTCAATTTATCTCACAGGCATTACCACAATTTATTTCAGCTATCATTACAGTAGTTGTCATATTAATTTCCATGCTTGTAAGTAATGTTCCTCTGACAATTTTAGTTTTAGTAGTAACAATCATCATGAGTATAACTACTAAAAAAATTGGTGGTGCAAGTGCAAAGTACTTCATAAAACAACAGGAGACTTTAGGTAATATTACAGGTTATATTGAAGAAATGATAAATGGTCAAAAAGTAATTAAGGTATTCTGTCATGAAGAAGATGCAAAACAGCAATTTGATAAAAAGAATAGGGATTTATGTTTAGATTCTACACAAGCAAATAAGTATGGTAATATACTTATGCCAAGTATTATGCAACTTGGTAATTTGCAATATGTCTTAATTGCTCTTTTGGGAGGTCTTATGGCATTGCATAGTGTAGGTTCTATTACTGTTGGAATGATTGTGGCTTTCTTAAACTTGTCAAAAACATTTTGTATGCCTGTCTCACAGATTGCACAACAAATTAGCATGATGGCTATGGCATTGGCAGGTGCAGAACGTATCTTTGAATTAATTGATGAAGAACCTGAACAAGATAATGGATATGTTACACTAGTACATGCTAGACTTAATAATGGTGAAGTAATAGAAACAACTGATAATGCAGGGGAGTGGGCATGGAAGCATCCTCATCATGATGGTACAATAACGTATACTCCTTTAAAAGGTGATATTCAGTTCTCTGATGTGGATTTTGGATATACAGACAAAAAATTAGTACTACAAAACATAGTTTTGGAAGCAACTGCAGGAGAAAAAATAGCTTTTGTTGGAGCAACAGGAGCTGGAAAAACTACCATCACAAATTTGATTAACCGTTTTTATGATTTGGCAGATGGAAAAATTCGATATGATGGTATTAACATCAATAAAATTAAAAAGACAGATTTACGCCATTCATTGGGAGTTGTCTTACAAGATGTCAATCTATTTACTGGGACAATTATGGATAATATAAGATATGGTAAAATTGATGCTACAGATAATGAGTGTATTGAGGCGTCTAAACTGTCAAATGCACATGATTTTATTACTAGACTACCAAATGGATATCAGACTATATTAACACAAAATGGAGCTAGTCTTTCACAAGGTCAACGACAATTAATCTCGATTGCTCGTGCAGCAGTTGCAAATCCGCCAGTAATGATTCTTGATGAAGCTACATCTTCTATTGATACACGTACAGAAGCACTGGTACAGCAAGGTATGGATAATCTTATGAAGGGTAGAACTGTTTTTGTGATAGCGCATAGGTTGTCTACTGTTAGAAATTCAGATGCAATTATAGTTCTTGAGCAGGGACGTATAATAGAAAGAGGTACTCATGATGATTTAATCAATCAAAAAGGAGTTTATTATAGTCTTTATACGGGAGCATTTGAGTTAGAATAGGATTATAGGTTGTAAATTTTTATAAAATATATAGATAAGGTAAGGTACTTTAAGTCAGAACTTGGTGCCTTGCTTTATTTTTTTATACATGACCTGGAGTATTATGGATGGATAATAGACAAAGTCAAATCAAATATCACAATTCTATATGGCTTTTAATAAAGATTAAAATTGGCAGATAATATAAACAAAAGCCATCTACTTTCTTTGGGAATAGATGGCTTTTATAAAAATATTATAATACTTAAATCTATTAGTATGTTTTTGTAGAACATTATTTTTTTTCACAGATATGTTCTAGGGATACCTCAAGTATTCCTTTGATGTGGCTATCATCTAATGAATAAAAAACAAGCTTACCTGATTTTCTTGATTTAATTAATTTAGCAGTTTTAAGTGTTTTTAACTGATGAGAAACTGCTGATTTTGTCATATTTAAGAGCACTGCAAGGTCACCTACACACATTTCATTTTCTAAAAGTGCCCATAATAATTGAATCCTTGTCCCATCTCCCATAATCTTAAAAAAATCAGATAAATCATATAGTAAATTCAATTTTGGCATTTTTTCTGATGTTTTTTCAACTAAATCGGTGTGTATAGCTTTACAATCACATTTTCTTTCCATAGCATATACCTCCATAAATGTAATTATAATTGATTGATTGTTCAATTGTCAAATAAATAGAGTGCTTTTAAGAGTATCTAAAATGTCTAATTGGGACTTGACGATTGAATAGTTGTTCAACTATAATTTAAAACAAATAGTTGATTGATTGAACAACTATTAAATTTTAAAAGGAGGGTTTTCTGATGAAGAAAAAATTTGATTTAATTAATTTAGATTGTGCTAACTGTGCAGCTAAGATGGAGAATGCTGTTTCAAAAATTGAGGGTGTTAATTCTGCTAACTTTAGTTTTATGACACAAAAACTGACACTAGATGCAGAAGATGCAAACTTTGAAGGTATTTTACAAGAAATCATTAAAGCGTGTAAAAAAGTTGAACCTGATTGCGAAATTGTAATCAAGTAATCAGTTATTGGGAGGAAACATATGAGTAAGAAGTTAAAGAATTTGCGTTATCGAATATTCATAAGTTTCATCGTTTTCTTAGGTGCTATTATTATGCCAAAGAATAATACAATTCAGTTTGTATTATTCTTGGTAGCTTATTTAATTGTTGGTGGCGATATTATAAAGAAAGCAGTTACTAATATAGGGCATGGTCAAGTATTCGATGAAAATTTTTTAATGGTGTTGGCAACGATTGGAGCATTTGTGACCAAAGACTATCCAGAAGCTTTTATGGTAATGTGGCTATATCAAATTGGAGAGTGGTTTCAACAATATGCAGTTGGTCGTTCAAGAGAATCAATTACAGAATTAATGAATATTCGTCCTGATTATGCAAATGTTGAAAAAAATGGTTCTTTAGTTAAAGTAGACCCAGAAGATGTTTCTATAGGAGAATTAATTGTAATTAAACCAGGTGAAAAAATACCACTGGATGGAATTATAGTAAAGGGAAATAGTTTAGTTGATACATCTGCTTTGACAGGAGAATCGGTTCCTAGAGAAGTAATGGTAGGAACTGAAATATTAAGTGGTTGTATAAATAAAACAGGGTTAATTACTATAAAAGTAACAAAAGAATTTGGTGAATCAACAGTGTCTAAAATACTACAACTTGTAGAAAATGCAAGTAGTAAAAAAGCAAAAGCTGAAAATTTTATTACTAAATTTGCTAGATACTATACGCCTATTGTTGTTATTGCAGCTATGTGTCTTGCGTTTTTACCACCTTTATTTATTGAAGGAGCAGAATTTATGGACTATATTCATAGAGCTTGTTCATTTTTAGTAATTTCATGCCCTTGTGCATTGGTTATTTCTGTGCCACTAGGATTTTTTGGTGGGATAGGAGGAGCATCTAAGCATGGAATTTTAATTAAGGGTAGTAATTATCTTGAAACTTTATCAAAGACTGGAACAATCGTATTTGATAAAACTGGTACATTAACAAAAGGTTCATTTGAAGTGACAGAAATAGTTCCTGTAGATGTTGACAAGTCTACTTTACTTGAAATAGCCGCATATGCTGAAAGCTACTCAAATCACCCAATTGCTGAATCTCTAAAGAAAGCATATGGAAAAGAAATTGTATCAACAAGAATTAGCGATGCTTCGGAAATTTCAGGTAATGGAGTATTTATTAAATTTGATGGTGCAGAAGTGTATGCTGGGAATGAAAAGCTTATGAGGAAAGCTAAAATTAAAATACCAGTTTCAAAATCTGTTGGTACTGTTGTTCATGTTGCTCTTAATGGAAAATATATTGGTTATATTCTTATTGCAGATGAAATCAAAGAAGAAGCAAAGAAAGCCATTCAGGATTTAAAAGAAATCAATAAGATAAGTCAAACTGTTATGTTAACTGGTGACAATAAAGCTATTGCTGAGTCTGTTGCTAATAAATTAGGTATTGATACAGTTTATTCTCAATTATTACCAGCAGACAAGGTAAAACAAGTTGAATACCTTTTAAATAATAAAGTAGATAATACTTCTCTTGCATTTGTAGGAGATGGAATAAATGATGCACCAGTGCTTACTCGTGCTGATATAGGTATCGCTATGGGAGGATTAGGTTCAGATGCTGCTATTGAAGCGGCAGATGTTGTCATTATGGATGATAAAGTTACAAAAATTAATTCTGCAATCTATATCTCAAAGAGAACAATAAAAATTGTGAAACAGAATATAATCTTTGCTTTAGGAGTTAAGGCAGTTGTATTAATTCTAGGTGCTTTTGGGATGGCTGAGATGATGGAAGCTGTATTTGCTGATGTTGGAGTTTCTTTTATTGCTATACTTAATTCAATGAGAGCATTGAGAGTTAATGACTTTAAAAATTAAAGCTATTATTAAAGGAATGGCTTGTGTATGTTGTATAAAAGTAGGTGTAGAAAACTTCTAGTAAAGAAGATAAAATCAATGAAATCACGTTACTTATAAACATGATGGCAAAGCAATTTGCAGGGCGTATCCTTATGATATGTCTTGCTCTCTTCTACAATAAAAAATTAATGTATTTTTAGGACTATTTAATGTCGGAGTAGCTGATTTCTATGAACATACTCTATATAAACAGGTATGTTTAAGCTAAAAAAGCATAATACAATATGTAAGAAAGAGATGAGGTAATGTATAAAGATAAATATTCAGGTAGTATGAATGAAATGATAATTTATGAAGTTTTTTCAGGCATTGAACTTATTTATAACAATTACAATGTATCCAATTTTAATTTAGAGGGTCAAAATAAAAATAATGTATTAGAAATAAGCTATTGCCTTAAAGGTAGAGTTGAATGTGAACTTAAAGATGGAACTTCCTCGTATTTAGGTGAAGGCGATTTGGGAATTAACATGTTGGATAATCCTGTAGAAGCTATGAATTTTCCACTAGAACATTATGAGGGAGTATCTATAAATTTATATTTAGATACTTTGAGTAAAAATCTTCCTGAAATGTTAGAAAATGATTCTATAGACATTTATAGCATTAAAAATAAATTTTGTATGGATGATGGATGCTTTGTTATGAGAGCTACAAAACAAATAGAACATATATTTTCTGAATTATATAAGATTCATAATGATATTAAAGAAACCTATCTGAAAATGAAGGTTATAGAATTACTTTTATTTATGAGTGCCTTAAATAAATCACATGATGTTAAAAAAGAAAATTATTATAAGTATCATGTAAAAACTATTAAACAGATACAAGCTTATATAACGAAAAACTATGCAGAGCGATATACTATTGATGAATTATCTAAAAAGTATTTTATTAGTCTAACAACTTTAAAAGTATATTTCAAAGAAGTTTATGGAATGACTATTGCAAAATACATGAAAAATTACAGAATGAAAAAGGCTATGGAATTGTTAAGAGATACAAGTAGTTCAATTTCCGATATAGCACTTGCAGTTAGTTATGAAAGTCAAAGTAAATTTGCAATAACATTCAAAGAAATCTATGGAATGAGTCCTTTTGAATATAGAAGAAAGGTTCTTAGAACTGAACTAAAATAAAAAGGAGGATATATTATTTATGAATGAAAAAAATGATACTCGTACACGACTACTTACAGAAAATCCTTTAAAATTAATGTTTTCACTAAGTATTCCTGGTATTATTGGTATGGTGGTTGTTGCTCTATACAATATGATGGATGCTATATTTGTTGGACAGTTAGTGAGTTCAACTGCAATGGGAGCAGTAAGTGTTTCTTACCCACTTACATTAATCAATGGGGGTATTGCTACGCTTGTTGGTGTAGGTTCTGCGTCTATATTATCAAGAGCAATTGGTAAAAAAGATAAAGCTATAGTAGATAAAATAATGGGCAATCTTGCTATGATGATTACAATTTTATCGGTCATTGTAACTATTATAGGCATGTGTTTTACACGCCAATTATTGCAATTTAGCCGTGTAGAGGGCGAGATGCTTACTCAAGCTGAAAGTTATCTTAGAATTATTTTTGCTGGTTCATTGTTTATAAATTTCACTCAAAGTTCTAATATGGTTATGCGTGGACAAGGATTACTGAAAAGGGCAATGTTAATAATTGCAAGTGGTTCAATTTTGAATATCATTTTAGACCCTATTTTCATTACTTATTTTAATCAATATGGAATGGGAATTCAAGGTGCTGCCTATGCCACTTTAATATCACAGATTGTACAGTTTGGTATAAGTGTGTTGTATTTTACAAGAAAAAGTGAAGGGATTAAAATCAAAAAATTGAAGCTGGAATGGGATATCATTCCTGAAATTTGTTCTGTTGGCATTTCTGCTATGTTAATGCAAGTAATGACATTAGTGCAACAAACAGTTATATTCAATGTAGGGTCACGATATGGTGGAGAAAATGCATATATTTTATTAGGTGCTGCACTACGTGTACAAAATTTTGCATTTGTTCCATTATGGGGGATGAGTCAAGGTTTTCAACCAGTTGTAGGCACAAATTATGGTGCTAAAAATTACAGTAGGACAATTAAACTCACAAAAGTATTTGTACTTAGTGTGATTGCATTATCATTATGCTTCTTCTTACCAATACAAATTATTCCTGAAAAAATTCTTTCTCTATTTATTACAGAAAGTGATATTGTCACACAAGGTATCAGTAACTTCAGACTTATGTTCTCAACATACAGTGCACTAGCAGTTTTCATTATGATTGTTACTTTATTCCAGTCTTTAGGTAAAGCTAGTAAAGCGAGTATGATTGTAATGTTAAGACAAATAATCTTATTCATCCCTGCTGTTATTTTATTTCCTATGATGGCAAACTTAGGAGAAACTGGAGTATGGTTTGCAATTGCACTAGTTGATGGTTTTGTAGGAGTATTATGCTTATTAATGATGTTTAAGGAGTTTAGTAAATTAAAAAAATTAGCATAAAACTGACATTGGAGATGTTATATAAAGTATCTGAGTGAATGTCAAGTACATAACATGAATAAACAGATGATAAAAACACAGGAAAATTTTGTGTTTTAGATGAATATATTATTAAAATAACTAAATTTATTTTGAGATAGCAGTAAAGGATTGCACCATACTATTGTATGCTTTGCAAGTCTTTACTGCTATTTATTTTTAAATAATTTTATCTCAATTATAAATTTAATCAAGAATATATGCTGGTATTTTGCGTATTGTAACACTTCTCATAACAAGGATTGTGCTAAATGGAGAACAATGAAAGTGTTATACATAAATATAGTACGATGTATATTTATAAAAATATCAAAACATTTGAGGTGTTTAATGATAAAATAGTTATATAAAATGATAAATTTAAATTATATAAGTCTAAATTTGTTTATATTAAAAATATAGAAGCAAAAAAATAGAGTGGAGGAGATAGATTGTCTTATATATATGAACCCAAAAACGATATTGAAAGAAAATTAGTAGAAGAATATGATAAACTAAATAAGAAAAAATATGAGAAGATGTATTGTAATATGGAGGATTATCAAATAGCTAAAGAAATATTAAATGAAGATTTATTTATAAGAGTTTGTATTAAAGATAGAAGATTAAAACATAAAGTAATGTGTACCAGTTTAGTTATTGTTGGCATATTCATATGTTTATTTTTGAGTTTTAGTATTTATAATGCTTCTAACATGTCCTCGAAATATTTATTTTCTTTTGGAATACTATTGCTCACTATTTTATTAAATTCAAAATTAAGAGAAATGGGCTTTAAATATAAACAACATAATTTAATTGATTTTAGCGCAATAAATGTATTGGATGACATGAAAAAGAATACTAAATGTGTAGAAATGGAAAAAGATGTATTTTAATAATAGAAAAAGTTAAATTAAGAAGATTAAAAAAATGAGTTATCTAAATGTGATATAGTATATATCATATTTCAGATAACTCATTTTTTATTAATTATGTGTAATTTGAATTGCTCTTGGTTTGTTTGGCTCTCTTTTAATATAACCTTTAGCCTCTAGTTTGTTTAAGTTTTCATATACAGATGAAGTTGAACTAAGACCTACAGCATGACAAATATCCCTGACAGAAGGAGGAGACCCTTTTGTTGCTATTTCTTTTTTTATTGCTTCTAAAATTAAACGTTGATTATTTGATAAATCCTTACTCATATAAACACATCCTTTTAATATTATAAAAACATTTGTTCGATTGAAGGGTAAAAAATAAGTATTATGCTAATTTCATATATTTATTAGAATATATTCTATATTCAAAATAGACTTGTGAATATGAAACATTGATAGCATAATATTTCCTCATAATACTCATATACTATTAGTAAAATAATAGTTGTTTTATTATATTATAACATATAATTTATATTTTCAGATAACTTGTGACTGTATTTTAGTATTTAATTATATAAAAAGTATATAAAAAGTATATAAAAAGTATATAAAAAGTTAATAAAGGGCTAAAAGATAAAAATAAAACAATAAACTTCCAACCAAATGTCAATAGTACTTTGTGAAAAAGATACATTGCTTATTAGTTAGTGGATAATATAAAACTAATTTACATACATATTGCATGTATGATATTATAAAAATAAACTTTATGGGAGTAAAATATTATGAAGCACAAAGAACATTATAATGACCACTATGTTTTAGACATTTCTACAAAAATATCCTCCGTAATGCCAAGTTTTAACTCAAGAGCCTTTTGTGATGATTTAATTGGTCAACTTGATGACAAGGAGTTGTTTGCACGATTTGATTGTATAGTAGATGCAATGCGAAAAAATATGGGGAGTGATTATTCAAATAACATTTATGCTTTCTATGACATGTTAGGACCAGAGTTGACTAAATCAGAAGGAATGTTTAGTTCTGGTTGGTGGTTGTGGCCTATTGGCAGGTATGTTGAACGTTATGGAAATGAAAATTGGAAACTATCTTTATCATTTTTGAAAGAATTAACAAAAAGGTTTACAGGTGAGTATGCTATTCGTCCCTTACTGAAAGAACATCCAAGGGAAGTGATGGACGAGTTAATTATGTGGACGCATGATGATAATGTACATGTGCGTAGGCTTGCAAGTGAGGGGGTTAGAATACGTTTACCATGGTCAGAAAAATTGCTTGTAGCATTGGAAGAATTTGAACGATATGTAGAAATTCTTACTAATCTTAAAGATGATTCAGAAAAATTTGTTCAAAAGAGTGTTGGTAACAATTTGAATGACTTGTATAAGGAATCACGCGAGAAGGCAGAGTACATTATTGAACAATGGCGAAAATCATCTTCAAGTGATGCACAGGAATGGATTATCAAGCATGGAATGAGAAATCAAAAATAGAAGAGTGGGAGAAACATTATTATGAAAAATGAAGAGGCTACACAAAAAACAACATCTACCTTATTGAAAGTTGCAAGAAAACATTTTACACAACTTGGATATTTTGATGTATCGCTAGAAAAAATTGCAGAAGAGAGCAATGTAACACGAGGTGCCATATACCACCATTTCAAGAATAAAAAAGGGCTTTTTCTTGCTATTCTGGATAATGTACAAGAAGATGTTGCTAAACAAACAGAAAGAGAAGCACTGAAAAGTGATGACCCTTGGCAACAGTTAATATTGGGATGTCTGGGATTTATAAAAGGTGCCAATGCAAGAGAATGTAGACGAATATTGCTTGTGGATGCTCCAGTGGTAGTTGGTTGGGATGCATGGAGAAAAGCCGACCAAGAAAATTCAATGAACGTTTTACAAGAACATATTGATGATTTAAGTAAACAAGGCTATTTAAAAGAAGATGTTAATACAAAATTGATGACATATTCTATTTCTGGTGCATTAAACGAATTAGCCTTAAATTATTCATCAAATCAAGTAGTAGAGATTAATAAGGAAATAAGTGTCACAATATCTTATATGGTCAATGGATTTAAAAAAAATAACTAAAAATAGCTTCGAGCCAAATGGCTCGAAGCATTTTGGAAAGCATCTCCAAGTGAAAGTTGTATATTTGCTAATAGTTAGATTTTACCTATTTCAGTATTTCTCTTAAGATATTAATATCATACAATCTAATCCTTATAATTAGGCATAATACAACTATTGAATTAATTTTTACATAAATATTAACTATTGAATCAATGTAAGATATCCTAGTGGCAAATACATACATAATAGTGATAATCTTTGCCACAATCCCTCTAAGCATATAATTGTGTTTTTATAACTTGGTTTATCTGCCATAACAAATAGTGTAAAGAATATAACTGTGATAATAAAACAAAAAATCGAGAAAACAGCAAATCCCATTCTTTCAATTTTAAAGGAATAAATCCCTATTAAAAGTGGGGCAATAGTCAAGGTCATAAATCCAATAACAGAACCAAAACCATGTATTTTTTCTGAAATAGTATCTAGGCTTTTTAATTCTCCAACAGAAAACAAACCAGATAGAATACAACCACCAATAGCATATATCATTATCACAATAAATAATAATGTTGCAACTAAACTTGAAGATTTTGAAACAATCACATAGACCTTAAAATTACTTGCTAAAAGGATAATACCACAAACAATAAGCCATATATTATAAACAGTATGTAAAGGTGCTTTATCATTTCCTAGGACACTCATAACTTGTGTTAAATGATTATACCCTTTATAGGTTGGAGCTATGATAAATGGAATAGTCAAATCAAGTAATAAAGAAATTGGTAAGAGTATTAGTAAGTTATTTTTCATCATCTATTGCACCACTTAAACCACCAAGCCCTTTTAAAATTTTGATAGCTAATTCTTTCATTACATCAGTTTTTACAATTGCTATCCCTTGTTCTTCATCCCCTAGCACCAAAAGTGTATCTCCTGCATTAATATCAAAAATTTGTCTTGCTTCTTTTGGAATAACTATCTGTCCCTTTTCCCCAACCTTTACAGTTCCAAATATATGTTGCCCTTTTTTCATTCCCATACTTATTTCTCCTATCATATTTTTTATTTTAGTCATACTTTTCATACTTATAGGAAAAGTATAATTTGAGTGGTAGGAGTTGTCAAGTTTCCCTTGAGTACAGTATGAAAATCCATTCAGAAATTCACACTATCACTATTTATCCTACAATATTCAAGTTACTATTTTTATACGAAATAAGTTAAAACCTACAACCTACATGTTTGATTAGAATAATAATGTAATATTTAATATCTTTATATTTATCATCCATAGAAAGTTTAAAATCAGATACATCTCATTTTATATATTAAGAGTATTTGCAAATATTTTGTATATAAGCAATCTTGAACTAGTTAATTTTATTAATCTTAAAATTACAGACTATTATACATAATCATTTTATAAACGATTTATAAACAAATTATAAACAAACTGACTACTTTTAAGAGGTTTTATCATAGTATTATAAGATAACAGGAATTGTGTTATTACAAAAAGAGAAAAACTATCAACTCAATTTATGAATGCAATGTTTAATCTGTTTAATATAACTTGGACAATTAATTTTAAGAAATAAAAAACTATCAATATTTTAATTATTGAAATCCAAGATATTTTATTATAGTGATTATCTCAAATATCATAAAAATACACTTACTTGCTCTAGTCATAGTAAAAATACATTTATTCCTGTAAATACAAATAATTTAAATTTTAAAAGGAGGAATTAATCATGGCAATTGAAACTAAAACTCCAGACTGGGTTAATGTACTGGAACTAAACAACAAGATAGACATTACTGGAAAAGAAGATGTTAGTGATATGATACAAGCGATTGTTTCTGATGAATCACTAAAAGATTCCGTTATATACTTTCCAAACGGTGACTACTTATTTGAAAAAGGTATTAAAATTAGCCAACAAATAACACTTCAAGGAAACTCTTATTATGGAGGGGATGTTCAAAAACAAGCAGAAGGTAAAGAACAACCATCTCTAGTAGGAGCAA
>JABBZI010000047.1 GCA_012955965.1 Clostridioides difficile | reverse complement strand
AGATTATAGTGTATTTCTAATCTTTTTTTAAATATATATATTAACCAATATAAATTTTAATTTCTAAAAATCAGTCCATATTTTTTACAATATTTTATATAATTTTATTATGTATTATATTTTTCTTTTTTTGTCAAATTATTATACTTTTTTATCTCTTATAACTTTATAAAATACTTTTTTATTCTTTTTATTTAACCATATCTTTACTATTTTTATAAGTTTACTATTCATTTCTATTACTATATTCAATGACCATTTAACATTTTATGTAAAATTTATAAAAAAATGTATATAAATTTAAATAAGTGACTATACTAAAAACATGATACGGATAACCAATAAGTTCAACCTATCTCCCCCAAAATAGAATGAGTTACAGTTCCCCCCAACTGTAGCTCATTTTCGTGTAATTTAGTAGTTTAATCTATCTAATTATCTCTACTTTTTATAAACATTAATTTTTCATTATTTATTCCCTATAGCTAATCAACATATAAATCAACTCTATCTGAAGTTATATCTATTATTAACAAAACCTTTTCTAAAAACATAACATATATTAAACAAGCTCTTGATTAAAACTTAAGCTTGTTTAATAAAAAATAAAATAGTTTATTAGATAAGGGGTTTTTTTATGCCATTCATGGATTTATCAGAATACATTGAAGGTGCAAATCTTAAAGTTAAAACTAAGAATAGTGAAGCTGTTAAAAGAATATATTTTAACAACTCCGCTACTCCATTAGTTTTAAAAAACGTGGTGGATAACTTAAATTGTGAGATTCCTTGGCTTACTTATATTGATGCTCCAGGAATACTCTCAGAAAAAAATACTTTAGAGTATGAGAATGTACGACATACTATTCTAAAGCTTATTGATGCAGACAAAGAAAAAGACTCTGTTATTTATGTCAAAAGTGCTACAGAAGGAATCAACTTATTAGCAGAATTTTTTAAAAATGAAAATTTAAATAAACTTGTTATTACTACAGCAATGGAGCATATGGCTAATTACTTACCTTTTAAAGTTAACTTTCCTACAAAGGTTGTTGGAATTACAGAAAAAGGAGAACTTGATTTATGCCAATTAGAAAATATGCTTAAGAATAATGCTGGTAATGTATCTCTTGTTACAGTCACAGGCGCTAGTAATGTTACAGGTATAACCACTCCTATATATGAAATAGCAAGGATGGCTCATAAGTATGGTGCCAAGATATTAGTGGATATTGTTCAAGTAATTCAGCATAAACCTTTTTCGATGATGCCACATGAATGTGATGAGCATATAGATTTTATTGTTTTTAGCGGACACAAATGCTATTCACCACTAAATGGTGGTGCTCTAGTAGGCCCTAAATCATTCTTTGAAAAATTTACACCTGTACTATATGGCTCAGGTTCTACTAAATTTGTATCTGATGACAAAATAATATATGCAAATGTACCTCAGCGTTTTGAAGCAGGATATCCAGAGTATTTTGGAACTCTTGCAATGGGAAAAGCACTAAATACTTTAAATAAAATTGGATTAAATAGAATTTCAAAATACGAGAGAGAATTATTTTTATATGCTAAAGAAGAATTGAATAAAATACCTAATGTGATAATATATGGAGATAAATCAAACAATGTAATTATCCCAAATATATCATTCAATATAAGCAATATATATTATAAGGATGTAGCAAAATATTTAGTTGATAACTTTGGAATAGAAACTGGGGCTGGAGTAGTAGGAGCAGATATTTATGTACAAAAACTATTAGGTATAAGTCCAAAAGAAGCATACATCAGATTTATGAGGGAAAATCCTGTAGGTCTTGTTAGGATAAGTTTAGGAATGTACAATACTTTTGATGAAATAGATAGATTTATATATGCTATTAAAACTTTGGCTTTTAAATAAGATTTTTCTATTCTTTTTCAGCAATAGATAAAGATTAGTATTATTTTCAAATAAAAAATGAACTATATCAAAATACTTTTAATCGTCAAAAGAAATACATTTTTTATACAAAACTTATATAATATTCAATGTAAAAAGGTGAATTCATATAATAGAATTCACCTTTTTACATTGAAGCTTTATTTTTAAATAACATTTTTCAATGTTGGGGGATGTATTAAAAAAATAATACCTAGAGTTTTTATTAATTTTATCTAATAAGTGTCAACAAGCACAGACTTCTTTATCCTTTGCTTATCTAAGTAAGAAATTGCGCTAGATACAGCTGTCTGACCTTGTCCTGCTGATTTTAAATATTGATATGGTTTACCAGCACAATCTCCTGCTACATATAAACCTTCAATATTTGTGTTCATATTTTTATCTGATTTTATATGTGAATCTTCTACTTCTAACCCTGGAACCATATATTTTGGCGATACACTATCTTTTATAATGAATATACCATCTATATCCAACTCACTTTTTCTAAGTACTAATTTATTAACTAATTTTTCACCCTTTATTTCTAAAGGTCTATCATCTATTATATTTATGCTACTATTGATTTTATTTTCTAATTTGTACATAGGTATATAGTACACACTACTTGCTATTTCACTTAAAAAGTTCGCTTCTTCTTCTGCCTCATGATTGTATCCTATTATAGCCACTTTTTTATTTCTATATAACATGGCATCACATGTTGCACAATATCCTACTCCCTTTCCAAGATATTCTTCTTCTCCATTTATCATCTTTCCATATTCAATACCTGTTGCTAGTACAACTGTAGTTGATTCATATGTATCATTTCCAGAAACTAATGTAAAATATTCACCCATACTATATACATTATTAATTCTTTTTTGAGTTATCTCTATTCCCATATCATCTATATGTTTTTTAAATTTATCTTTCAGCTGTAAGCCACTTATATTCCCAATTCCCAAATAGTTTTCTATAGAAGGTGCTTTAATAAGTTTTTGACTTATATCTTCATTTCCAAATAAAATTATATTTTTGTTTCTAATTTTGGCATTTATAGCAGCTGCAAGTCCTGCTGGACCACTTCCTATTATCGCAATATCATATCTCATAGTCTCACCTATTATTTAATAACCTTTCCTTTTTCTTTTATATAAATAATATATCAACATATGATATAATTGGCAATTAGGCACTTATTTGTAACCACTTTAAAGATTTGTACTATATAAATATAAACAAAAAAACTCATTATGATGAGTTTTTTGTTTATATATGAGATTTATTTTAATTACATATATGATTCAACTTTGTCTTTTAAATTCTCTTTAGGTATAAAACCTATTAATCTATCTACAGGTTTCCCATCTTTAAATATTATTACAGTTGGTACTGTAGATACTTCAAATTGCTGAGCTAATTCTATACTTTGGTCTATATCCACTTTTAAAAAGTTTGCTTTTTCAGCCATCTCATTTCCTAAGGCTTCATATACTGGTGATAACATCTTACAAGGCCCACACCAAGTTGCGAAGAAATCTACAACTACTAATCCATCTTTATTTTCTACTTCGTTTATAAAATCATTATTATTTATTATTTTTGACATAATATATATCTCCTTTATTCTTTTCTTGATATTAATATACTACGACCCATTCAACAGTTCAATTAGTCACTTTTTTGTAACTACTCATTTTTAGTAACTTTAATCTAATGCTAAGCATGATTGTAATGTTAAATATTTATAATATGTGTTTTTATTTTTTATTTAATTATAGTTGACATTTCGCTATTTAAGTTATAAAATTTAATTAATAACTACCTATGTAGTTACTAATTTCTTATAAAAGGAGTTTATCTATGGATGATATAGTTAGTGAATTACAAAATATAGGATTTACAAAATATGAATCTCAAATATACATAGCATTATTAAAAGAAAATCCTTTAACAGGATACGAGATAAGTAAATTATCAGGTGTCCCACAATCAAAAGTCTATGAAAATATAACAAAACTAATAAACAATAATATAATTGTCAATGTTGGAACCGACCCTATTAAATATGTCCCTATAAATCCTAGTGAATTATTAAAAAATAAAAAAGAAGAATTTAATAATTCTATAGACAAACTAAACGATAACTTACAGGTATTAAATAAGGGTAAAAGTATAGAATATGTTTTAAATATAAAAGGCGATAAAAATATATTAAAAAAAGCAACAGAAATGATAAACAATGCAAAGCAAGAAATTATAATTTCTTGCCCTTATGAGGAAATTCTTGAACTAAAAAATGACCTTCTAATTGCCTGTAAAAAAAATATTAATGTTGAAATACTACTTTTAGAAAATAAGAATATTGAAGGTCTAAGTAACATTCATATTCATGGAGGAAATAATACTACACTTGAAAATAAAAAGTTTTATAAAGGGATGATTTTAATTGTAGATGACAATGAAATATTGACAGGAAACTTATCTAAAGGAAGTGAAGCTATTTCAATCTGGACAAGAAACTCTAATATCTTATATATTGGAGCTCAATACATAAAACATGAAATTTATATTTCAGAAAAAACAAAAGGAGGTTTTAAAAATGAATAAAATTAATATTAAACAAGTTGATGCCTTTACAACTATACCTTTTGGTGGAAATCCTGCTGGTGTAGTTACTGATGCATCCAATATTTCTGACGAAATCAAGCAAAATGTGGCTAAAGAAATGAATTTATCAGAGACTGCATTTGTTTCAAAATCAAATGTGGCAGATTTCAAGGTACAATTCTTTACACCTGGCTTAGAAGTTGATTTATGTGGGCATGCAACAGTAGGAGCTTTTCATGCACTTTTAGAAGAGGGAAAACTTGATACTAATAAAAATATATTTTATCAAGAAACAAAAGCTGGTGTACTATCTGTAGAACTTAAAGAAATAGATAATGAAAATATATTTATGATGGAACAAAATCCCCCTGAATTTGAAAATCTAGATAGTTACAGAAAAGAGCTTGCACAAATGATAGGTGTAAATGAAGATAGATTACTTGATTATCCAATTATGAAGGTAAATACTGGACTTTGGTGGCTTGTACTTGGATTAAAGTCTCTGGATGATTTAAAAAATATTTCTCCTGACTTAAATGAAATCAAAAAATTTAGTGGTAAAAATAACATAATTGGTATAACTCCATTCTGTACAGAAACTATAGACGAAAAATGTGACTATCATTTAAGATCTATTGCTCCATATGTTGGAGTTACAGAAGACCCTGTATGCGGAACTGGAAATGCTTGTGTATCATCTTATATAGTACAGCATAATATTTTAGAGAAAACTAGTTTTATTGGTGAACAAGGTAACTTTATAAATAGACCTGGAAAGGTATATGTAAATATAACAAAAGAAAATAATGATATCTCTTCTGTAAAAATCGGAGGAAGTGCTTATACTGTTTTAAGTGGAGAAATTATGTATTAATTCTCTATCTAATTTGATATAAAAAAATACTAGCCAACTAAGACTAGTATTTTTTTATCTATTTTTTAATAAATTCACTTCAATATATAATAATGTAATACTTAAAAGTAAATTTTTATTGTTATTACTAATTAGCTAAGAATCAGCCTAATACAATATCATCATAATAGATTAATTCATATAAGATAATTGTTATTTACTGATTATTTATCCTCTTCAACAAGTTTACTTAATGTCTTGTCAGATAAGAATAGTAATATAGCTGCAACAAATAATATTACTGGAATTACAGTATATACCTTAATCATCTCAAATTTAAGAGTGAATGCATATATATATCCATACCCTTGACCAGCTAAGAAAGTAGCAAATGTCCATACTCCCATAAGAACACCTAGAAGTTTCTTAGGCGCATACTTACTTACAAAAGAGTTACCAAGTGGTGAGAATAACATTTCTCCAAAACTTAGAAGTATACCAAACATGATTATCCATATTATACTAGCCTTAGCAGTTTCAGGAGCTCCAACACCTCTTGAAAGTTCTGCTCCAACAAGCATTAAGAATGCAAGACCTAAGAATGCTAATCCAAGACCTGTCTTTTTAAATAAACTTATATCTCCTTGTGGTCTACTAGCAAGTTTGAACCATAATGCTCCAAGAACTGGACCTAGTCCTATACATACAAGTGCATTTAATGAGTCAAACCAAGCAAGAGGAATTTCAAACCCTCCAATAGTCATGTCTACAAATGCTGCACCATAATCATAAACTGCAAGATAAGTTAAGTACCAGAATAACCAGAAAACTACAGAGAAGAATGAAATAAGTATAATAGCCCAAATTCTCTTCTTATCCATACCTGTAAGAGGCGAATTATCTTTTGCTTCAACTTTTTCAGCAACTACGCCTTCTTTAAATGGTCTCTTTCCTGCATTTCCAAGGAATCTCCATCCATATGTGAACCATATTGCACCTATTACACAAAGTACAGCTGCTATGAAGAAACATTGAGAGAATCCAAGTATACCATTTTTTGCAAATGTTTTAGCATAAAGTATACCAACTGCTGTAGTTCCAATAAAAGAACCTATATTAACAAAAGAATACTGTACTGAGAATGCTGTATCAAGCTCTTCTTGATTATCAAAAAGCTGTCCATTTACTGCAGATACATTTCCTTTAAAGAATGCAGTACCAATTGAAACTAATATTATCATTGCATTTACCATAGAAACTGTAGTTGCAATAGAACCAAGATAATATCCAACTCCCATGATAAGCATACCTATAGGTATAGTATATCTAGCTCCTATCCATCTATCTGATATATATCCCCCAATGATTGGTGCAAGATATGTGAATGCAACAAGGTTAGCTTGCATTATAGCAGCTTGTCCCTTATCTATTCCAAGTCCACCATGAATTACAGCTGTTGTAAGGAATATATAAATTAAAAACTTTGCAGAATAATATGCTGCTCTTTCAAATGAGAAAGTTGTAGAGCAGATATAAAATCCTATTGGGAATTTACCCTTCTTATTTACTGTTGTGCTCATAAGTTTAAATCCTTTCTTAATTGTATTTTTATATTTTTACGTTATATCCAGATTCTTCCTTTTTTAACGAAAGATATGGTGATATTGTTTTGTAAAACAATTTGTAATAATTATTAAGATAATTGCGTTTTTATTTGTAGAGTTTATCTTTTCATGGAACAAATTTAATGTTTTTTTTAATTATAAATTTAAATTATATAAATTCATTATTTTCAGATATATTTATAAGTCATTAAATTCTTATTTAAAACCATGAGAAAGCTTCACCATAGCAATTCTTATTTTTTTACGTGATAGTATTTTACAAACTAAATTCCTCCTTTTGTGGCGACTTATATAATTACATTTAAGTGCTTTTTTAAAGGAGTCTTGAATAAAGCAACATATATTTATTCAAATAATGTTTATTTACTTTTTAAATCTATATATTACTTCATCTAACCAATTCTCAACTTAAATAAATAAACTACTATCTATTCACAGATTAGATTTATTTCTTGTGATTAAACTTATACTAAAAACTGTGAATGTAAACATAAAAACTTTTACTTTAAAGTGATTATCAATATATTCGCTTTAATAGTATTAACTAAAGCTGTGTTATGTATTTATAATATATTTCACACAAAAATGCTTCAATTTGAAAACTTTTTCACGAATATTTGTTTTGCACCTCCCCCTATTTATTTCACCATGTAAATCGTACCATAAATATATACTTCTATGCAAGGAAAAAATCGATTAATCGACAGTAAATAATTAGAAAAATTTAAATTATATTTGTCATATTTATTATATAAAATATTTTGTATGGAAATATAAGTTAAATCAATACCTAGAATGTTTTTTTAGAAATGAAATTTTTACTTTTTTATTAGTTTACTTATTGCTTAAAATGAGCTTTTTGTATCCAATATATAATAACCAAATTATATATTTCAAAATAGATATATTTTTTGAAAGTAATGACAATAAATAAGAGATAAAAAAATCCAAATTGAATTAAAAAAATCTATTAAGTTAATTAAATAACTGTTATATATTTAATTAACTTAATAGATTTCATTAATTTTCAAACTTATATATACTTTATCTTCTAAAAATGATTTATAATCTTAAATTTCTAAATATAGATAAATACAATTATTCCAGCTATATTATAAATAATCTAACTAAATACATCTAGTGAGTATTTTTTAACAAAATATAATCATTTATAAATAATTATATTTATTTATTATCTTAATGGCACTTTAACTAAAAAAGAAAAAGTTTATTTAAAAACAAACTATTCAACCATTACATACTACTCCAATAAAATGCTCAACAAATTTTGTACACCTATAATTTTTCAAGTTATACTGTAAATATACAGTAATTTCCTTGATTATAAGTATCATTATATATTTAGTCTTATTTTGTCGATTATATTTTTAAAAAATCTCATAATCAAAAAACACTCTATTACAATAGATTTTCATGTATAAAAAATAATCCCTAAATAAATAACTATAAATGAAATTTAAATAAGATGGATTCTATTCAACATAGTATCCATCTTATTTGCTTAAAATTAAAAAAACATTTGATAATATTATACACTTTAGAATCTAGATAAACCATCATACTATCAACCTAAATATTCAATTTTTTAAATTGATTAAAAACAACAAAAAAATATTTATAAACATATATTTTAAAATTGTTTTTAAATTTTATTTTATCTTTTGTATTGAATATTACTTTTTCAAATTTATTACAGTCTATATTTAAATTATGTATAGTTACTTTAAATTTAATATTTTTTATGTTCTAATACTTACAATTTAAATTATATTCTGCTCGTATTTTTTAATTATATTTTATTAGACTATGATTTTTAAATAAAAGATACTATAAAATACTTTATTGAGGTATACGACTTGATATATATGAACTAACTTCATCAGGAGAGATATCTAAAATAGTTGCAAATTCTTCATTCAATAATCTTTCGGCTTCTTTCATTATATTGTCATCTGCTTGATGTGTTTTTTTACCAATAGATTTTACATACTCTTTATTATCATATATACTCCTTATTAATTTTATTAGCTCTTCACATTTACCATTTCTAAGTATTTTTTTAAATTGCTCACTTCTTGTTTTTTCATTGTCTATCCATAATGTATCCATATTAGGAATATCATTTATTAATGAAATAACATTAATTTTAGAAAGTAACTTTCTCATTGGTACTTTCTCATTATCTACAGGAATTTTTATTACTGTGTTACTAGAATAAATAGGACTTAACACGTAATACTCTTTTTTTATTCCATTTGTAAATTGTTCATTTGTTATATCCAGGACTTTGCATACTCCTGTCATACCATACATTATATAATCATCAACCTTAAACAAAAACATCACCATCCTTAATAAAAAATAGCTTTGGCAACTGAATTCATCTTGCCAAAACTATCTGCTATATATTAATTTTAACATATTTTGGGCCTTTAATGTAAATAAAACTTATATTATTAAAATAAAAAAAATACATTAACCACTAATTAATGTATTTTTTAGATTTGCATAACAAATATAGCTGAAAATAGTTTATATTTTATGAGTACTTATAAAATTGGAGCTTGACTATTCATTGAATATCCATCATTTCTTACATCATTTATCTCTAATATTTCATTCTTTACTTCAACTTTAGTAAGTTTCTTAACTGCTCCATAAGGCTCTTTCAATGAAAGCTCATCTCCTCTCCCAGAAATAACCCATAAAATCTTGTACCCTTTAGGTACTACTTGTAGCTTATTTTCCCCTTTACCATCAGTAAAGTAAACCAACAAATTAATCTTTTTATTATTTGCATATTCAAATACTGGAGAAAATCTAGTACCTCCACCCATACGAATTCTATCTTTTATATCTTTTTCGTTTCTCACTTTATATACGCGTCTAATTTCATTATCGCATTCTATAATTGTAATTTCATGACTATAGTTTTTCACAATATTAAGAACTTCTTTAATCGCTTGTTTAAACTCTTCATCACTGATACTTCCGCTTATATCAAGAGCAACTGCTATTTCTGCCTTATGACTTCTAAGTTCCCCTCTCAAGTCTAATCTATTTGGTTGTCTTCTATTCCTTCTTGTTATAGTCTTTTTTTTATTACTTTCAACTGCACCCATTATCCTATTAAGATACAAGTTCCATGGCAATTCGCCTTTACTATTTTTAAGTGATGATATCATACTTTCTAAATAAGCAGAAATTTTGCCTTTTTGAGAGCTATTAATAAATTTTTCAGTAAATTCTTTAAGAGTTTTTTCATCTATATCATTAGATTCTTCCCAAATATTATGAGTTTTTTTGGGGCTATAATTAGTTTCTATATTTCCATATTTATCACTATCATCTTCTTCACCATCTTCGTCCTCTTCTAGTAAATCTAATTCAGTTTGAATCTTTTCTACATAATACTCAAACGGCTCATATGGCTCAAGTTTTAAGGAGTATTTTAAATTTACCCATTCCAAAGTAGTTGCATATGGTGGTAAATTATTCAAGAATTTATTTACTACTATGTCCATTGCCATATTAATAGCTAATGTACTATACTTTCCCTTTAATTCTTTAGCTCTAACCAAATGCATAGATAGTATATGATGAATTTCATGTTTAATTGTAGTTTCCATTTGCTCTATATCAAGCGTTAAAAAAATCATTGGATTAAAGTAAATAACATATTTAGCCCCTTTAAAATTTACACCTGTGGGGCTACTTATATCAAATCTTATCTCTCTTGACATCTGAAACAAAAAATACCCATAAAAATTATCCTTTTCTTCCATAAGACTTAAATTAACTTTATCTATAAGATTAAAAAATTCATCCTTAAAATCTTTTGGTATGTCTACATCAAATTTCTCATTCGCACGATTTGCCTTTAACATAGAATGAGTACTTATAATTTCACTTGCTTTATTATAAAGTTCTTTTGCTTTATTATCAAAATAATTTTCCATACATTATCCCCTTATTAGACTATAAGATTCAAAATATGATTTTACGAACTCTTCATTTTCTATAGCTTTTTTATACACTTCTGTATAACTGTTTCTAATATCCTTCATAATTCCTATCATTAAATCCACAGGATATACTTTTAAAAATTCAATAAATCTATTAATATATTGGTTTGACTCATATTTATCATTCTTTATATTTAATTCTAAGTTTTTTAAAATATTCATAGCTGATAGATAAAGCCTTGTATGACTCTCATCTTTTACTCTTTCTATAATAGAATCATCCATAGATTCTCCTAAAAAAACATCTTCATAAGATATTAATGGTTTAGAATCTGATTCAATAAAACTTATAAACTCTTCTGCAATAACCTTACCTATATTCCCTTTTATAACGTTTAAAAATACTGCTCTAGGAATTGAATTATTTTTTTCCTTATAAACTTTATAAATTTTAGATACTCTTTCATAACTTCTAGGAGTTGCACTTACATCATCTTCATTTATTTTGTGAAGATATTCTGGAAAAGTAGAAATAAACTCTATAACTTTTCTTTCAATACCTTCATCAACTGCCCATTTTAACCATTGTGTATGCTCACTCTCCATATTTAGCCATACAAATCTATTTTCTTGAGCTGCATCCATATCCACAACTTGATAATCAAAGTCTGAACCATATTTACTTGATGGGTTCATTGCTGCTAAAATCTTTACATCATCATGTAACTTATATCCATTAATCTCTCTATTCAAAATTAAGTTCATAAGTTCTTGTTGCACTGTATGCTCACAACGATTTATCTCGTCTATAAATAAAAGAACAAACTTACCCTTGGATATTTCTTCATCAATTTCTCTTAATTTGTTATGAACCGCATATACTGTTGTTTTCTTTTCAACCTTATATCCATTGGAATTAACTCCTACATAAGATTCTATAGTTGGAAGACCTCCTATTTCACCCTCTTTAAGTAGGTTTCCATCAATAACAACTAAACTCCATTCATTTTCTTCAGCAAGCTTTTTTGCTAAAGCTGTTTTTCCTATCCCACTTTCACCCACTATTAAAGGTACTTCTCCAGTGGATAATATTAAGTCAACGCTTTTTAATGTGTCTATAAAATTCATTTTTCTCTCTCCTACATAATCTTTAATTTCTCGTCCACAGCTATTTTTTTTGCTGTCTTACTCCCATATTTATAAATAAACATAATTTTATCTATTGGTATATTTTCACTATTCCTATCTATAACACTACAGTTTAAAAAATCTCTAACATATTTTTCTTCAACATTTTCCTTTGATAATACTTCTTTTAATACTCCCTCTAGGTCATCTTTAGATATTTTCTTTATAATATATTTAATCACTAAAATATTAACTTTCAAGAATTCTAATATTTTGTTCTTATCTAAATCAGTTATAAAACCAATAGCTGCTTCATTATTTTTTATAGCTATAATTTCAGTATTATAACTAGGTGAATCTATATATCTTAATGCATCATAACTTATTCTAACTGCCTCTTCTTGTACACTTTCATAAGGCTCTTTTATAAATTTTATTGAATCATAATTTTTTCTTACTGCTAATAATTGTAACTCCTCACTTGGATTTTTAGCATACTTAATAGCCCATCCAGCTTGATTTATAGCCATCTTAATAACTCTATCAGTTGGATTTTTGATATAGTCTAGTATACTCCACCCTTCATTTACCGCTTTTATCATCATATCTTCTGTTGGATTATCTACAAATTTAATTGCTCTAACATTATTATCTATTGCTAATTCTTGCATTTCTCTAGTTGGATTATTTATATATTCTAGTACAAGACCATTTTCTTTGATAGCTAGTAGTTTCATTTCGTCAGTTGGATTATTTAAAGTAGATATAATATTAGGATTATTTTTTATCATTTCAATAACTCTTGATTTTTCCATAATATGCCTTTCTTTCTATAATTATTTTTATCTCTATACTAATTATAATAATTTATTCCTATTTATATAATTGTTTCTTATTATAATTAATATACTTTTTAAGCAAATTTAAACAGAATAATTATACCAATATATAAAAAAATTTCTAGAAGCCAATAAAATTAAATACAGATACATAAATATATTTCCATTATTTATAAAATTAAATAAAATTTTAACACTTCTGCTTATACTAAAAAAAGGCTAGACAATATGTCCAGCCTCCTTTTTATATAAATTTAAATTATTTTAATCATTAGCATCTAGCCACTTAGTTAAAACTTCTATATATTTATCATTTTCTTCAACAAATGGCATATGTCTTGAATACTCAAATAACTCCCATTTGCTATTAGGAATTCTATCATACATAGTTTTTGCAATATATGGTGAACATAAATCTATTGCCCCACTAGTTACTAAACAAGGTTCCTTGATTTCATGTAATCTATCTGTAAACTCATATCCAGAAAGTGTTCCTGTAGGCGAAAATTCATTTTGTCCCCATCCTACAATATATGCTTCAGAACCTGATTTTTTAGGTCTTCTTAGGCATTCAGGAGAATCTTCTGTCACCTCACCTGCACAGTACATTTCCATAAATTTTTCTAGTGCATCATTATATTCCTTGCTAGAGTAATCTCCTGTACTTACTGCATCAAGCAATGCTTTTTGGTCAGCTTCATCCATATATGAGATTCTTCTTTTTTGTTCTTTCTCCCAAAGCTTTGCAGAGGAAAGAGTAGATGAAAGAATGTATGACTTTATACCTTGTGGTTTATACTCAAGTGCATACCAAATAGCCTGCATACCTCCCCAAGATTGACCTAATAGATGAATTTCTTCAAGCCCTAGATGTTTTCTCAGTTCAATAAGCTCCTTTATCCAAGTATCAGCATTAAATAACTCAGGGTGCCCTTCTACAAATGAATTACCACAGCCAATTTGGTCATACATTATTACTTGTCTACCACTTTCAGCTATCTTGTCTAACACTTCAAAATAGTTGTGTGTAGAGCCTGGTCCTCCGTGAAGTAGTACTAATGGTTTCTTTCCTTCAGTGTTTTCTCCTACTATACGATAATAGGTTTTAAAACCTTCAAAAGGCATATATCCTTCAGTAATTTTCATTTTTATCTCCTCCAATTTGCTATTATGAACAATAATTAAGTTCATTAATATGGCTATTTAAAACTTATAATACATATTTATTTATGTATTTTAATCTTTATATTTACGTTCATAAATAGTATAACATAAAAGAAAAAAATCTCCATACCAAATCAATTATAAAATAACATTAACTATATAATTTTATTTTCGGTTAATAATAATAGATATATTTATGGTTATATTGTTCACTAATATAATAGTAATTTAAAATATTATTTCCTAAATATAGTATAATTATTTTATATTCATTAGAATATTTTGTATTCTACAATGTTTTACATTAAAAAAGATATCTTTGTATTTCTATTTGCTTATCTTTTTATCGGCTTTTACAGTATTTTTTAAATAAAATATTGTTAACTCCATTTCAAATAAAATTGGTTTTATGATAAAATTATTTTTATTATATTTTAAAGGAGGCTTGTATTTGAACGATATCGATTTACTTAAAGTTATAAAGTTATCTTTAGGATGCTCTCTTGCTATATTTATTGCTTGGCTATTAAAATTAGAATACTCAATGGTTGCTGGAGTTATAGTACTACTTACAGTAAAGAACACTAAAAAAGAAACTCTTAAAGGCTTTATTGGAAAGTTTTATGGTTTTCTTTTATGTACTCTTTTTTCCTACTTATGTTTTAATATTTTAGGATATAATTTGACTTCATTTTCAATATTTATATTTATAATTATACCAATTTGTTTTTTATTAAATATTCAAGATGTCATTGCTATGTGTGTAGTCATTGCATCCCATTACTTCATCCAAGGAGAAACATCTATTAAGTGGATTTTAAACGAAGCTGGAATATTTGCAGTAGGGACTGGAATAGGGGTCATAATAAACATGTATATTCCAACAAATATACATAAAATCTATGAAGTTCAAAAAAAGTTACAGGAAGAAGTGAGTGTTGTACTTATAGACATTGCAGATATTATTGTAAACCCTAAAAAAGAGAATGAATATAGTAGAGATTTATATACATTAAATTCACTTATTGATAGAAGTATTTCTGAAACTTATGATAATATTAATAATACTTTATTAAATGACACTAAATTCTTCTTAGAGCACATGGATATTATAAAAAGTCAAAGGGATATTTTAGAAAGTTTGTATGGTTATGTATCTCAACTAAATTCTACACCACCACAAGCTCATATTCTATCTGCTTTCATACATAAGATAGGTTATACCAAATTTGAAGCTGAAACAGGAAATCTACTTCTTGAGGAATCGGATAGATTATTGTCAAGTATGAAAAATCAACCTTTACCTGTAGATAGAATAGAATTTGAGAATAGAGCCATTTTATTCTTATGCTTGACTAAGTTAAAACAGTTTTTAATTAATCGTATACATGCTCAGGAACTTAGAGATAACAATTTTTATAAATAAAACAACATGGCAATACATCTCTTGTACTGCCATGTTGTTAAAAATATATGTAATGTTTTAAAAATAGTTTTTATAATAAAAAATAGTATCAACTAACTTTAGTTTATATACCTGTTTAAATTTTGATTTATACAATATTTAGACTTTAGTTAATATACTATTTTGAATTACTAAATGTCATCTTCATAGAATCGAAATCAATTGACCATTTGTAATTCTTAAAATAATTATGACCTATCAAACCATCTTCAAAGAATCCAACTTCCTCATAATATCTTGATTCCTCACCTGTTGTATAGTTCCCAACTCCATTTTTCAGTTGCAAGCTAGCTAGGCCATATGATGAGATTTCAAAAGTACCTTCTTTATAATCACTTCCTCCCATCCCACTACTTTGTCCTTCATTTAACTTAGGCATTGGAATCCCAGCTAAGTCCATTGTTTCTTTAGGTAGTTGCATTCCAGCACCTTCTCCATTAGCAAACCCTGAATCCATAAAGAAGTTCATTCCACTTTTCTGATTTATTGAACCTTTAGCATACATGTAATGAGTAGAAGCAAGCGTGAATGGAATCTCTTCTAATACTTTATCGTTGGCAAGCATTTTATTGACACTAGCCATACCTACTTCATTTCTAGGTCTTAATACCAACTGGCCACTAGGATAATCCATTGTAGGTATAAATTCCTTAAGTACACTTGTACCAATAATACCATGAACATTGGACGCCTGACCTTTAAATACTTCTTCAAATCCCTCAAATGAACCCATCATTATAGGGACATTCTTCATGCTTATATCTCCTATAGTAAGTGAGTCAACTTGACCAAAACCAACTTCAGCGGTATTACCTCCTTGGAATGTACCTTCCATCTGTGAAGCTGTTTTAATACCAAGCTCTTTTGCAAGTTTACTATCAGCAACAAACATTGCACCACCAGTATCAATAAAAGCATTTATTCTTGTTCCATTTATCTCAACTGGAACAACAGGTAGAGGTTCACTTGCTACAAATGGAATAACACTTTCTTCTTTTCCATTCCAGTTGATTTGGTTTGGTTGTTTATCCTCAAAAGATTGCATCATTTCTAATATGGCATTATTTTGTTTTTCTTTTTCTGAAGATAACTTACTAGCTTTTTCATATTGGTTTGTTTGGTAATATGTCAATACCAATCCATCTTCCGCTTTTATTTTAAATTTATCAGGATACTCTTCTATTAGAACATTATATAGTTTTTCAGCTTCTGTATAATTTCCATTCAGATGTTCTATTTGTGCTGAAAGATAAATGACCTCTGGTGAGACTTTTTTTAGATTTGCTAAGGGCTTTAATATCTCTTGTGCTTCTGAAAAATCTCCTAATGTAAATAGTGTTTGAGCATACTCTAATCCTAAAGCCTCATCATTTGGTTTCTTGGCATATTTTTCTTTAAGTTCATTCGCCTGTTTTTCATAATTTATACGGGTAATCTCTTTTGTGGGTTTAGGTGTTGATTTATCACCTGAGCTTTTTGATGATGTAGACTTAGATGTACATGCTGTTGCTGTGCCAACAATCAAAGCTCCACATAACAGAACACATAGTCCTCTTGATTTCAGTGATTTCATTATTTTTACCTCCTGTGTTTATCTTTGCCCTTAATAAATAAGATACAGTATGAAAGTAAAATAAAAGTAAAGTGAGGGTAAAAATAAAAGAATATTTATTGCTTACATTTTGTATGTATGATATTATGATGATACTATTTTTGTATACTGGGAGATGAAATATTATGGATGACAGATTAGAAAACCCCGAAAGGATACTTATTGTTGATGATGAAGAAGGCCTTTTAACACTAGTAAAAATTACCTTAAACAAAGAGCAATATCATAATATTACTTGTGTATCAACAGGTACTGAAGCTCTTGAATGCATAAAAAACAATCACTACGACCTTATCATTCTTGATGTAATGCTACCAGATTATTGTGGATTTGACTTATGTACAGAAATCCGCAGACAAACCATAGCACCTATCATATTTCTGACTGCCCGAACTGGTGATTACGATAAGTTATCAGGACTTGCCATTGGTGGCGATGACTACATGACAAAACCATTTAATACAATGGAACTTGTAGCGAGAATCAAGGCTATTTTTAGACGTCAGCAACTCGAACGT
>JABBZI010000046.1 GCA_012955965.1 Clostridioides difficile | reverse complement strand
GACTTCAAGATAAGATTTCCCACCGCAAGGGTAAGACCCCAGAAAGACTATCTGGTTGATAGGTCGAAGGTGTAAGTGCAGCAATGTATTTAGCTTATCGATACTAATAGGTCGAGGACTTGACCAAATTATTTGATGTTCATTCAGTAAAATATATTTGCAGTTTTTAGAGTGTTAACTCTAAAGAAACTAGTATTACTAGATTCTAAAAACTTAATAGAGATATTAAGCATAAAGATTATGTGGTTACAATAGCAGAGAGGATACACCTGTTCCCATTCCGAACACAGAAGTTAAGCTCTCTAGCGCTGATGGTACTTGGTGGGAAACTGCCTGGGAGAGTAGGACGTAGCCACGTAATCTTTTTTATTTATGCAAGTTTCTTATTTTTAAAGTACTATTTTCAAAGTATGTTATAAATACTTTGTATAAATACATATAATAGTTTAAAGAGATTGATTCTTTAAATATAGGGTAGTAGCCCTTATAGATATGTACTTTTAAATAAGAAAGGAGATAGATAAGTAAGTGTCTGTAATCAATAGTTTTATTTTACAATATGGATTAATCTCTGTATTTGTATTAATTATGATTGAGTATGCTTGTTTTCCATTACCTAGCGAGGTTGTCTTACCATTATGTGGAGCAATTGCTGCAAGAAATCATTTTGGATTTTTGACAATTTTGATTTTGAGTATAATTGCAGGTATACTTGGCTCAATATTTTGTTATGCAGTAGGAAATTGGGGTGGTAAATCTATCATAAATAAAATAGTAGAGATATGTCCAAAAGCTAAGAAAGGAATATTTGCATCTCAGGATTATTTTAATAAATATTCTTCTATTTCTGTTTGTGTATGTAGATTAATTCCACTATGTAGAACATACATATCTTTTATAGCAGGTATAGCAGGTCAAAATATTATAACTTTTGTAATATCATCTATTGTGGGAATCACTATATGGAATACTTCATTAATAAGTATAGGGTATATTTTCTCAGAGAGCTGGGTAAAAATAATGACTCATTATAATGATTATAAATTCCTAGTTCTAATTATACCAATAGCTTTAATTCTTATTGGATTTACTATTAAGTCATATATACATAAAAAACGTCATAAGATAAGATTATAAAAAATCAGTAGATTTCTTCATTATTTTCTATATTTATTGTAAGATTTAAATGAGTGAGATAATTTCTAATAATTAAAATCCCCGTTTTTACTCCAGTGTGGAAACGGGGATTTTTAATGTCAAATAAATAGTGAATAAGTGGAATTCAATAATAAAAGAACATATTGAGTAGTAGTTAATATCAATTAATCATCAGATTTATTTTTATATATGGCTATTTTTTCTTGAGTATCCAAGTACACTTATTACAAAAGAAACAATGAATAGGACTATAACTGTTATGGATGCCATTAATAAATAGGATTGTGTAGTGGCTGGAATAGCAGAAAATCCAGGTCCATCCTCAAAATATTTGATGAAATAGAAAATAGGAACGACGAAAAGTAATCCTATCGTCTGTGCTGAACGGAAACCAAACCAATATGTAAGAGGTAAACAAATAGAAGTACAAGTAAGTGGCAAAATAATTGATGCAATGATAGATAAGCCCAAGAGACTGATTTCAAAATTACTATAAAAAATACTGCTCATTAAACTAAATATAATGCTCCCAAATAAACTGAAAACCAATGTGCATATAACAGAAATATATTTGCTTGCAACTACAGAACATCCACTAACAGGCATAGCTAATTGGTATTTTTTCCAGTTTACATTCTCATCACTTGCAAAACTTATAATATTTTGCATACCTATTGAAATAGAAAACATAATTGAAGTCATTAGCCCAGCATATATCCCCATATTCATAATGAGAAGGAGAATAGCCACTATTGCAATTATAATAAGTTTCTTATCAATACTTTTTAAAAAGAGATAGAAGTCTTTGTATATTAATCCTCGCATAATATTCCTCCTTTAATATAAAAAAGCATAATATCTTCCAATGTTGCATTATCAACAACTACATCCTTATATTTTCTTTTTGCAGTTTCTTTATCATTAACTAAGCATTCTATACTTACATTTGTTTGTCTGTAAATAAGATAATCATCCTGTGAGATAGTTTTAAATTTTTCTTTTCCACATCTAATAATTCCATAATTGTAGATTAAGTTATCTTTTTGTTCCTCAAAAACTATTTTTCCTTTATGAATTAGTATCACATAATCCGCAATTTTTTGTATATCTGATGTGATATGAGATGAAAAGAAAATAGAGTGTTCTTCATCTTGTATGAACTCCAAAAACAAATCCAAGATTTCATCCCGACTAACAGGGTCAAGCCCAGTTGTTGCTTCATCTAAAATGAGAAGCTTTGGTTTATGAGACAGAGCACATATAATAGAGAGTTTCATTTTCATTCCTTTAGAAAATGAGCCAATAGTTTTTTTTAATGGAAGATTGAATTTTTCTAGATAATATTGATAAAGTGAATTATCCCATGATGTATATATGCCAGAGAGTATTTTACCAATATGTTTTGCAGTAAAAATATCATGGAAATTGCACTCATCAAAGACAATACCAATATCATCTTTAATTGAATATGTTGCATTGTCTACCCCGAATATTTCAATTTTTCCAGCATCTTTTTTCAATTCATTCAGTATTAAGTTAATTGTGGTACTTTTTCCAGCTCCATTCTCACCAATAAAACCAACAATCCTGCCTTTTGGAATACTAAATGAAACATCTTTCAATGAGAAATCATCAAAAGCTTTATATAAGTTTTGAACTAAAACATTATTTTTTTCCATAGTTTACATCCCCTTAATCTTCATAGAATAATTTGAGAATATTGGTCATCTGCTCATAAGATATACCATGTGTTCTACCAATTTCTGAGACTTTTTGTAATAATTCTTCTGCTATTCGTAACTGCTCTTCTTGAATGAACTCTTTATTTTGACTAGAGACAAAACTACCTTTACCAGAGACAGTTTCAATAAATCCATCACGAGTTAAATCCTCATATGCCCGTTGAACAGTAATTACACTTATATGTAAATCTTTTGCTAGACTTCTCATAGATGGAAGCATTTCACCAGCAGATAATGTTCCATTCATTATAAGACTTTTAATCTGTAAACATATTTGTTCATATATAGGTTTATCACTACTGTTGCTAATGATTATTTCCATTTAATCCTCCTATACTGTACTTACTGTACTTGTTAGTTAAGTACAGTATAGGCTTATAAATGAGTATTGTCAAGATAATAAATATAAAAAGAGAGAATAATACAATAATTGATATGTTAGCCACCATACTGTGTATCTTTCAAAGATATAGTATGATTGTTCATATAAAATACATTTATGAAGGTCGGTATATCACTATTGGAGTAATCTATGATATGATAATTCCCAACTGTTTCCCTAAAATAACCTATAAAAAATATATACAGATGATTTTTCTTTAAAATAGATAAAGAGGTATGATTAATTTGTAAAATCGATTCTAGCTTATACCCTTTTATGCTAAAATGATGTTAAGAAATGAAACAAATACTATTTATATAAAAGGGGTAAGAATATGGATATAATAGATAATCTAAGGGTACAAGGGGTAGATGAGAAACTTATTGAAGATATACTATATTTTAGACGTTATTATGCTATAGAGAAAGATTTAGAATACAGGGTAACAAAGTCTAAAACTTATTTTTATGGAAGAGATATTTTGTCTATGTGTATAGCAGCTATTTTAGAAGAAGAAAATATATTATTATCAGGGCCAAAAGCAACAGGAAAAAACTTACTTGCTGACAATTTAGGGGAGATATTTAATAGACCTCAATGGAATACATCATTTCATATAAACACAGATAGTTCAACACTTATAGGTACAGACACATTTATAGATAATGAAGTTAAGCTTAGAAGAGGTTCTGTTTATGAATGTGCTATCAATGGAGGTTTTGGTGTGTTTGATGAAATTAATATGGCAAAGAATGATGCTGTAGTTGTAGTACATTCAGCTTTAGATTATAGAAGGTTGATTGATGTACCTGGGTATGAAAGAGTCAATCTACATCCAGCAACAAGATTTATTGGAACTATGAATTATGAATATGCAGGAACAAAAGAACTTAATGAGGCACTAGTATCTAGATTTATGGTAATAGATATTCCTCCTATAGAAGAAGAAAAGTTAATGATGATTTTAAAAAATGAATTTTCAGATGCTGATGAAGAAAAATTAATGCATTTTGCAGGAATATTTTTAGATTTACAGTTGAAATCTCAAAATGGTGAAATATCTAGTAAAGCTATTGACCTGCGTGGTCTTATGGCATCACTTAAAACTATAAGAAGGGGATTGAAACCAACTCTTGCAATTAATATGGGGCTTACAGGGAAGACTTTCGATATATATGAGAAAGAAATGGTTGGAGATGTAATTAAAACTAGAATACCTAATAAGTGGGAGAGTATAGATGTATTTCCAATAAGTCATATTTAATATAGGTGAGATTATGAAATGGATATATGATGATTATGAATTTGAAAACAGAGCCAATAACTTATCTTGGACAATAGCTGGAGATTACAATGAAAGTATAGATATATCAGAAAAAGATTATTCTTCAAAAGAGATAGGTCTGTATTTTGCAATAATTGCAGGAGCTATAAGAAAGTATATAGATTGGGACATAGTAAAAAAATACCTTACAAATAGAATTCGAAAAGGATATGACAAAGATATTATATTAGGTTTGATTCAAGTTATATTAAATACAATAGTTGAAGAAAAGGCTATTAAAGACAGACCAGGAATAGAAGATATAAGAAAAAATGCTTATAAGGATATTGTTTCACGTTTTACCAAAATACATAATGATAATATCATGGATAAAATCAAATATGCCTTTGTACTTTATAATATGGACAAGCATCCAGCACTAGATAGTCTAACTAGAAGAATAGTTAATGACATACAGAATATAGATACAAATCAAGATATTATGGAGGTTTTAAAAGCATTAGATGTTATATATTTAACTTATTTTGAATATATATTAAATGCAGAAGAAAGTGCTTCTATATATGATGAAAATAATGTGAAAGATGTTGAAGTAAATTTTGATACATTTGCTGACTTTATGTATGAAGAACTTTATAGTGATGAAGAAGAAAATATTATTGAAAGTGACATAGACTCTATATCTTTATCTATGCTTATAGAGGGAGTAGGAGATTTTGAGGATTCTCAATCTAGCAATTCAGCCGACAGGGTTATATATGTTGATGAAGAGACTGCAAATAAAATATATTCAAAGATAGAACATTATTATGGAAAAACTTATTTGAGTAAAGGTGAAATTAAAAAGGTTGAAACACAAAATTGTAGAAATGTTCATGAAGGGTGTAGAATACACTTTACAGATGGAGTTCTTAGAAGTGAGTGTAATAATGTATTCCAGTTAAAATATGTAACAAGGCAAAAAGAAAATAATTTAGGAAAATTTAGAGAACATGCTAGAATGTATAGACAGCAGATAAAGAGATTAAAAGAAAGTCTAGCTAGAATTTTGATAGAAGAGAATGCCAAAACAAGAGTATACTCTGATTGTGGAACTATATTAGCAAATAGAGCTTGGAGAGTGGGTAGAAGTAATAATAATAAAATATTTTACAAAGACATAGAAAATGAAAAAGGAAAATATGTTATTGATATATTATTAGATGCAAGTGGTTCTCAAAGTAGAAATCAAGGAAATGTAGCAATTCAAGCGTATATAATTGCAAATGCTCTAACAGAAGTTGGCATACCAAATAGAGTTATGGGATTTTCTAGTTTTTTAGACTATACAATATTAAAAAGATTTAAAGATTATGATGATAGTTTAAAAAATAGTGAAAATATATTTGAATACTTTTGTGCTGGTAATAATCGAGATGGTTTGGCTATAAAATCTATATGTAGTGGTCTAATAAATAGAGATGAAGAAAATAAAATTTTGATAGTTCTTAGTGATGGAAGACCAAATGATGTAAAGATAGGAAAAAATAGTGAGAGAACCTTAAGAGGAGAAAAAGCTTATAGGGGTATAGTTGGTTTGAGAGACACAGCTAATGAAGTTAGAAAGGCTAGGAAACAAAATATATTGGTATTAGGAGTGTTTACAGGGAAAGAATCAGAACTTGAAGCTGAAAGATTAATATATGGAAATGATTTTATATATTCAAGAGATATAACTAGATTTTCTGATGTGGTTTCAATGTATTTAAAGAAGATAATTAGAAATTAATCAAGAGTATAAAAAATAATTTATATACATAAAAATATAAAAATGAATAAAATCTGTAAAAAATGTAGAAATTTTCACAGAAAAGGTATACAATGATTTATATAGAAAATGTTTTAAGAATAATTTAACAATTAAATATATAATATTATAGGTTCTTCAAGCAAGATTAATAGGGAAAAAGGTTAAATTCCTTTACAGCCCCCGCTACTGTGATGCAGACGAAACTTTTGTTAGCCACTATGATGATATATTTTTATATTTCATGGGAAGGAAGAGGAGTAGGAAGAAGCTAAGTCAGGAGACCTGCCTAAAATATTAAAGTAATTTCTTCGGGGATGGAGAAAGTTTCTTATAATAATTATACAGATATGTTTATTTTATGTGTTTGTATTTAAATTGTCGAAAATTAGAAGCCTAGCCATCGAGTTAGGCTTTTTTATTTTTAAAATAAATCAGACATATATTATTTATATTTTAATTATTAGAAAGGGAGAGAGGGGATAGTAAAATGAAACAAAATATCAAATTAGGGGTTATAGCTGCACTTATGTTAATCATTTTAACTCCAGTTACATCGAATGCAATGCACATAATGGAAGGGTACTTACCAGTAAAATGGTCTATAGCATGGGGAGTTATATTTATACCATTTTTCTTAGTAGGACTAAAATCGATAGGAAAAATAGTAAAGCAAGACCCTAAAAAGAAAGTATTATTAGCACTATGTGGAGCATTTGTGTTTGTGTTGTCAGCACTAAAAATACCTTCAGTAACAGGAAGTTGTTCACATCCTACTGGAGTAGGTCTTGGAGCAATAATGTTTGGACCAAGTGTAATGTTTGTTCTTGGAACTATAGTTCTAATATTCCAAGCATTATTATTAGCACATGGAGGAATAACTACTTTAGGAGCTAATGCTTTTTCAATGGCTATTATAGGACCAATTATATCATTCTTAATATTTAAAGCATTAAAGAAAAAAGATGGAAATAATGCAATACCAGTATTTCTTGCCGCAGCATTAGGAGATTTGGCTACATATACAATAACTTCGATACAGTTAGCACTGGCTTTTCCAGACCCATCAGGTGGAGTGATGGCTTCAGCAATTAAGTTTTTAGGAATTTTCTTTATGACTCAAATACCAATAGCAATAGCAGAAGGTATACTTACTGTAATTGTATATAATTTAGTTACAGAAAATGGAGAAAAAAGCATACTAGAAAATAATGATAAAGGAGTTAAAGCTAATGAGTGCTAAAACAAAAACGAAAACTAATATATTACTACTTTTATTAGTAGTGGCTCTTATCATATTTCCATTACTTGTTAACTCAGGAGCTGAATATGGAGGAGCAGATGGTCAAGCTGAAAGTGAAATTACTAAGATAAATCCAGATTATGAACCATGGTTTAGTAGCCCATATGAGCCACCAAGTGGAGAAATAGAAAGTTTATTATTCTCTGCACAAGCAGCATTAGGTGCTGGTGTAATAGGATACATATTAGGTGTTCAAAAAGGAAAGAGAAGTTAATTATGCTTATAATTGATAAATATGCATATACAAATAGATTAAGTAAAGTAAATCCAAATAAAAAAGTAGCCATAGGAGTAATCTTTCTGATTGCTTCTATGGTAATAAAAAATATATTTGTTTTAAGTGGAATTATGGTTTTAATGAGTATTCTAGTTGTTTGTGTGGCTGGAATAGATTTAAAAAATTATTTAAAATTACTTAGAATACCAATGTACTTTTTATTTCTTAGTATAGGAATAACTCTTGTAAATATATCTTTTAATAAAGCAGACTTATTATACAGTTTTGAAATTTTTAGTTTCAATATAGGGATATCAGAAGCATCTATTGACATGTCTGTTCATGTGTTATTTAGAGCTATGTCTTGTTTGACTTGCGTGTACTTTTGTATACTTACAACACCTTTTAATCAATTAATATTTTTCTTTAAAAAAATGCATTTACCTGATACTTTTGTTGAGCTATCAATGTTAATATATAGGTTTATATTCATATTTTTAGAAGAATTTTCAGAAATATATAAATCACAAGAACTAAGATTTGGGTACATAGATTTAAAAACTTCATATAAATCCTTAGGAATTCTTGGAAGTATGCTGTACAAAAGACTTATGACAAGGTATGATGATATGTGCATATCATTAGACATAAAATTGTATGATGGTAAATTTCACATAGTAGGGGATAATGATGTTTAAAATAAATAATTTAACTTATCAATATGAAAAGAATGCCAATGCATTATTAAACATTAATATGGATTTCTCAAAGGGAAATGTTATAGGTATAATAGGTTCAAATGGTTCAGGAAAATCAACATTATTTATGAATTTAATGGGTATATTAAAACCTACATCTGGAGAAATTCTTTTTAAAGAAGAAAAATTAAAATATGATAAGAAAAGTTTGTATAATCTTAGAAAAAATGTGGGTATTGTCTTTCAAGACCCAGAAAAACAAATTTTCTATTCAAAAGTATACGACGATATAGCATTTGCAATGAGAAATATTGGTATAGATGAAAAAACAATTAAAGAGAGAATAAACAAAGCTCTAGTAGCTGTTAATGGAATAGATTTTATAGATAGGCCAGTACATTTTTTAAGTTATGGTCAGAAAAAAAGAGTAGCAATAGCATCAGTTATAGCAATGGAAAATGAAATTATATTGCTTGATGAGCCTACAGCTGGTTTAGACCCAGTAAGTACTAGGTCTATTGTAGATATAATAAAGGGATTGAATAAAAATAATATAAAAATAGTAATATCCAGTCATGATATGAATTTAATGTATGAAATATGTGATTACATATATGTATTGGATAAGGGGATTTTAATTGATGAAGGAAAGGCAGAAAATGTATTTGTAAATGAAAATAACATTATACAAGCTGGCTTAGAATCCCCATGGCTAGTAAAGGTACACAAAAATATGAATTTACCTTTATTTAAGAAAGAAGAAGATTTGTATAAGTACTGGAAAGAAAGAGAACTTAATACAAACAAATAATTAAGCCCTAAACCTATTTTAAAAAAATAGATTTATATAATAACCCTTAACCTAGACCCCTTAAAGGTGCCTTATGATTCCCCAAATCATAAGGTTATTTTTTTTATCAAATAGTAAAATAAATTATCTGGAAAAGTGTTATTTAATTGTAATATATTGGAAATAATCTATTAGTATAATAAATAATTATAATTTGAAGTAATTCATATTTTAGATTAAAATATATTTATGGCTGTTAACAGGAGGAGAAATATGAATTTAGATACATTAAATCCTGCTCAAAGAGAAGCAGTAGAAAAGACTGAAGGTCCAGTACTTATACTGGCTGGAGCTGGTTCAGGTAAAACTAAGGTATTAACAACAAGAATGGCATACCTTATAGAAGATAAAGGTGTGCAACCACCAAATATATTAGCTATAACATTTACAAACAAAGCTGCAAATGAAATGAGAGAGAGAGTTGAACAAAATATAGGTTCTGAGACTAAGGAGATGTGGATAAGTACATTCCATTCCTGTTGTGTTCGTATACTCAGAAAAGATATAAATAAGATTGGTTACAACAGAAGTTTTGTAATTTATGATGCAGCAGACCAAGTTACATTGGTTAAAGACTGTCTTAAAGAACTAAATTTAAGTGATAAGGTGTTTGAGCCAAAAGCAGTTATTAGTGCTATTTCAGGAGCAAAAGATAAGCTTTATACTCCAAAACAGTTTAAAGACATTAATATGGCGGATAATAGAATGGTTAAGATTGCAGATATTTATGCATTATATCAAGACCGTTTAAAAAGAAATAGTGCACTTGATTTTGATGATTTAATACTAAAAACTGTAGAGCTTTTTAAGGCTAATGAAGAAGTTTTAGCATATTATAGAAGTAGATTTAGATACATAATGGTAGATGAGTACCAAGATACAAGTAAAGCTCAGTACGAACTGATAAAATTATTAGCAAGAGAACATCAAAATATTTGTGTTGTTGGAGATGATGACCAAAGTATTTATGGATGGAGAGGTGCAGATATAAGAAATATACTTGAATTTGAGAAAGACTATGATAATGTGCATGTTGTAAAGTTGGAGCAAAATTATAGGTCTACACAAGTGATATTAGATGCAGCTAATAAAGTTATATCTAATAATATAGAAAGAAAAAGGAAAAAACTTTGGAGTGAGAAAAAAGAAGGAGAGCTTATAAAGATACAACTAACTGGCAGTGAAATAGAAGAAGCTGATTTTATTTCTGATTCAATTGCACAAATAGCTAGAAAAGAGAAGAGATCTTATAAAGACTTCGCAGTACTTTATAGAGCAAATGCACAAGCTAGACCTGTAGAGGATGCTTTAAATAGAAGTCAAATACCATACAATATATATGGTGGTACAAAATTTTATGAGAGAAAAGAAATAAAGGATTTATTAGCGTATTTAAGAGTTATTCAAAATCCACAAGATGATATATCTATAAAAAGAATTATAAACGTACCTAGAAGGGGTATAGGGCTTAGAACAATAGAAAAAATTGAAGATAGAGCTAATTTAAAGCAGGAGAGTATATATTCAGTATTAATTGATATAGAGACAAATTCAGATATATCTACTAAAGCAAGAGCAAGTATAAGTGGATTTGTTGATATTATAGGTACACTTAGAACTATAAAAGAAGTTTATCCTGTTAGCAAACTTATAGAAAAGGTCTTAGATACTACAGGATATATGGATGAACTTGTAGAGATAAGAAATAAAAATGAAAAAGATTTAACTGGTAAAGGTGAGGAAGCTCAGGATAGAATTGACAACTTGAGAGAATTTATATCTATAGCTTTGGAGTTTGAGAGTAGTAATGATGAGAACTATGAAAATAAAGACTTAGAGACATTCTTAACTAGTATAGCACTTACATCTGAATCAAATGATGAAGAAGACAATGATAGAGTTTCTCTTATGACAATTCATACATCTAAAGGGTTAGAATTCCCTGTAGTGTTCCTAATAGGTATGGAAGAAGGATTATTCCCTATATCAAGAGCTATAAAGTCTCTAAGTGATTCACAGATAGAAGAAGAGAGAAGACTTTGTTATGTCGGTATAACTAGAGCTAAAGAAGAATTATATATGTCATTGACAGAGAAGAGAACATTATATGGTAAAACAAATGTTGCAATAGCTTCGAGATTTATGGAGGAGTTACCAGAAGAATGTATAGAAAGATTGTACAAAGTAAAGAAAGAACTGAGTTACTCTAAAGCAAGTTATAATATGTTAGATAAATATACTAAAAAGTACATGAATACTATAAGTAAATCTAAAGTTGCTGACAAGGTTAATGCTACAATAAAAGATTCCAATAAAGAAACTAATCCAGATGATATAAAACTTGGTTCTAAAGTGCATCATCCTAAATTTGGGGTTGGAACAGTAGTATCTATAATTGGGACAGATGTTACTATAGCCTTTGACAAACAAGGAATTAAGAAAATAAATAAAGAATATACAACACTAAATATTTTATAATGGAGGTTAATATAAGGAATGGATAGTATAAATTTTGCTAAGAACTTAATAGACTTCATATATGATAGTCCATCATCTTTTCATGCAGTTGATAGTGCTAAAGAAATTTTAGATAAGAATGGATTTGAAGAGTTAGCTTTAAATCATAGGTGGAACCTAAAGGTAGGTGGGAAATACTATGTTACTAAAAATTTATCTGCTATAGTGGCTTTTGTAGTTAATTCAGAAGACATAGAGAAAGATGGATTTAGAATAATAGGTTCTCATTCAGACTCTCCTACATTTAGTATTAAACCAAATGCAGAAATAGAAGCTGAAAAATCTTATTTGAAGTTGAATACAGAGTGCTATGGAGGAGCAATACTGAGTACATGGCTAGATAGACCTCTTGGGATAGCTGGGAGGGTAGTTTTAAAGAGTGATAATGTATTAAAACCAAATGAAAGGCTTATAAACTTTAAAAAGCCAATTTGTATAATACCAAATCTAGCTATACACTTAAATAGAAGTATAAATGATGGACATTCATATAATAAGCAAAAGGACATGTTACCTTTAGTTGGTTTGTTAAATAATACATTAGAAAAAGATAATTTTCTTTTAAAACAAATAGCATCTAATTTGGATGTAAATATGGAAGATGTTATAGATTTTGACTTATTTTTATATGAATTTGAAAAAGGGAGCTTAATAGGGGCTAATGATGAATTTATATCTATTGGAAGACAAGATAATCTTGCAATGGTGCATGCTAGTTTGAATGCTCTTGTTGATACTAAAGGTCAAAATGGTGTAAATGTAATGGCCGTATTTGATAATGAAGAAGTTGGTAGCTCTACTAAACAAGGTGCAGATTCAAACATGCTCTTAAATATATTAGAGAGAATCTGTTTATCAATATGTAAAGATAGGGAAGAGTTTTTTGAATCTATTTATTCATCTTTTATGATATCATCGGATTTAGCACATGCTATCCATCCAAATACTCCAGAAAAACATGACCCAACTAATAAGCCAGTTATGGGAAAAGGACCTGTCATAAAAATAAATGCTAGTCAGGCGTATACAAGTGATGGATATTCTGTAGCTGTTTATAAGAATATATGTAGAGAAGCTAATGTTAAGTATCAAGAATTTGTCAATAGGTCAGATGAAAGAGGTGGAAGTACTATAGGTCCAATATCTTCTACTCATATAGACATACCATCTGTAGATGTGGGAAGTCCAATTTTGGCAATGCACTCTATAAGAGAATTGGGGAATGTTGAAGACCATTATAATATATATAAAACGTTTAGTAAGTTTTTTGAAATATAAATATAAGATAAACAATTTGGAGATGAGACTATGAAATTAGGATTATGCTTAGAAGGTGGAGGCGCAAAAGGGGCTTACCAAGCAGGAGTAGTAAAGGCATTGTATGATGGTGGAATAAATAAATTTTATTCAATTTCAGGGACATCAATAGGAGCGATAAATGGATATTATTTGTACACAGGTAATGTTGATAACTTGGAAAAAATGTGGACAAATATAAAAGATATCCAGAATGGAAATGTAAAAATAGTAAATAATACTGTGGATAATTCTCCTGCTATAGACAATTTGAGGGAACTAGATGATAGCAAAATTGAAGAAATGAAGTTTTATGTTAATTATGTAGAAGTTAATAATAAAGTAGTATCAGAAAAGATTGTTGATGTATCTAAAATGACTCGTGATGAGGCAATTACCAGTATTTCATACAGTGGATTGTTACCATCAAATCCAAAAGCTACTCTTGGTTTTAAAGAACAATTTGTAAAAGATGTTCAAGAAGGACTCTATGATGATTTTAAATTAGATGGAGGTCTAATTAGGAGTGCATTAATTGAACCTTTAATTGGGGATAATGTGGATAAGATTATTTTAATATCAACAAAATATAATTATGAATTGCCAGAAGATATTAAAAGAACATATGATGAAGACAGAATAATAGTAGTTAGACCAAATACTCAGTTTGCACCTAAAGACACTCTTAATTTTGATGACGAGTTTTGCAAAGCTATTTATCAAGAAGGATATGAAATAGGAAAAAATATACTTGATAGACTTTAATTTAGAGTATAATATAATAAATGTGATTGTATAATTTAACTAATGAAAAGGAAGGTAATAAATTATGGAAAATAAAAATCCTATAGTAACTATAGAAATGGAAAATGGAAAAGAAATTAAAATTGAGTTATATCCAAATATAGCACCAAACACAGTTAAAAACTTTGTGTCATTAGTAAATGAAGGGTATTATAATGGAATAATATTTCATAGAGTAATACCAGGATTTATGATACAAGGTGGGTGCCCAAATGGTACAGGAATGGGTGGTCCAGGTCACTCTATAAAAGGTGAATTTAGTGGGAATGGATTTACTAACAACTTAAAACATGAAAGAGGAGTTATATCAATGGCTAGAACTATGGCACCAAATTCAGCTGGTTCTCAATTTTTCATAATGCATAAAAATTCACCACATTTAGATGGTCAATATGCAGGATTTGGTAGAGTAATAGAAGGTATAGAGGTTGTTGACGAAATAGCATCGATTAGAACAGATGCAGCTGATAAACCACAAACTCCACAAGTTATGAAATCTGTTACTGTGGAGACTTTTGGAGTAGATTACTCTGATGTAGAAAAAAACTAAAACATCTATAAAAATCAGCTATAAGTCAAAATATATGTTGTTTAATTAAGATAAGGTGGGATGTAGTTACGTCTTTAGACGAATACATCCCATTTTTTATTTATTCTACATAATGAAAACTATATTATCAAATGCTAAATTACAAAAATATATTAATTAAAAATAGAATTTGATTTTTAAAATACTTACTCCATAAAATTATTATCATAAAATTTTAATTAAAAAATAAAGTCTAATTAAAAAAATTTTATTAAAATTATTTTTATCTAAATTTGTATATAATAATAGATTAAATAAATATGGAAGACATATGGAAAACAATTATTCCAGTATCTTTTTTAGTTGTTTTATCTATTTTATTTAAGAAAAATAAGTTTTTCTATATTTTTTATTCATAAAAAAATATCATCATGGTAATATCTTCTATTTACAATTTTATGACTTTGGTTTACAATAATAGAGACAATAAATCCTAAAAAACATAAGAAGAAAAAAGTGCTTAATATTTGAGAGAGACTGGTTTAGTTTACACCAGCTAGGCCAGTCAAGGAATAATTTAAAGTGTAATATATAACAATGAAAAAGAACATGTAATTAGAAGCTTCTAATTATATGTTCTTTTTTTGTAGAAATTGATATTATTATATAAATGTTTAAGAGAGCAAATTTCTAATTTTGTTGTAACTAAGTATGTATTTTAACATAGTATAATATAGACCCAAAATGGAGGGATTATAAATGAGAAATATTATACTTTATTTAAATGATGATACTTTTATATCAAGAAAATATCCAGATAAAAACTTTAGTTTTTTAGAATATTGTCTAATAGGAACTAAATACTCAAGTACTTTTGTAGAAGAAAAGCTTTTTACTTTTTTCAAAGTAAGAATACCAGAGATATTAAAAGACAAAAATATAATAAAAGCAGAGTTATTTATTCATATTAATTCAGATAATAATTATATATTTAATGAAAAAATAGATATTGAAGTAAAAAGAATAATGGAATATTATAATTCAAGGACTATATCATGGAATGATAAATTGCCTATAGAAAATATTGAAGGATATTTACCAATTGGTATAAGTGATACATCTAACTATATATGTTTAAACATTACAAGTGTTGTAAAAGCATGGGCAGTGGGTAAGTATCCTAATTATGGATTAGCTTTATCTTTAAATTATCCTTGTAAGATTGTAGAGTTTACATCTAGTAGAGGTCGTAACAAACCATATATACTTATAACATTTGAAGAAAGAAAAAAAGAGTGCTGTCCTCCTAAATTTGGATGTCCTCCAACTAGAATTACAGGGCCAACAGGACCAAGAGGTCCAATGGGAGCAACAGGAAATACAGGGCTAGAAGGTCCAATGGGAGCAACAGGCCCAACCGGAAATACAGGGTTAGAAGGCCCAACGGGAGCAACAGGTCCGACAGGAAATACAGGGTTGGAAGGACCAACGGGAGCAACAGGTCCAACAGGAGATACAGGATTAGAAGGACCAACGGGAGCAACAGGCCCAACAGGAAATACAGGAGCAACAGGGAACACAGGATTGGAAGGTCCAATGGGATCGACAGGTCCAACAGGGAATACAGGGTTAGAAGGCCCAACCGGAGCAACAGGCCCAACAGGAAATACAGGAGCAACAGGGAACACAGGATTGGAAGGTCCAATGGGAGCGACAGGCCCAACAGGGAATACAGGGCTAGAAGGTACAACTGGAGCGACAGGCCCAACCGGAAACACAGGTCTAACAGGGAATACAGGGTTAGAAGGACCAACAGGAGCAACAGGCCCAACCGGAAATACAGGAGCAACAGGGAACACAGGACTGGAAGGTCAAATGGGAGCGACAGGTCCAATAGGGAACACAGGGTTAGAAGGCCCAACGGGAGCAACAGGTCCAACAGGAAATACAGGGTTAGAAGGCCCAACGGGAGCGACAGGCGCAACCGGAAATACAGGAGCAACAGGGAACACAGGACTGGAAGGTCAAATGGGAGCGACAGGTCCAATAGGGAATACAGGGCTAGAAGGTCCAACGGGAGCAACGGGTCCAACCGGAAATACAGGAGCAACAGGGAACACAGGATTGGAAGGTTCAACAGGAGCGACAGGACCAACAGGGAACACAGGATTGGAAGGTCCAATGGGAGCAACGGGTCCAACCGGAAATACAGGGCTAGAAGGACCAACAGGAGCAACGGGCCCAACCGGAAATATAGGAGCAACAGGGAATACAGGGTTGGAAGGCCCAACCGGAGCAACGGGTCCAACCGGAAATACAGGATTAGAAGGTTCAACGGGAGCGACAGGCCCAACCGGAAACACAGGCCCAACAGGGAATACAGGGTTAGAAGGACCAACTGGAGCAACCGGCCCAACCGGGAACACAGGATTGGAAGGTCCAATGGGAGCGACAGGCGCAACAGGGAATACAGGATTAGAAGGACCAACCGGAGCAATAGGTCCAACCGGGAATACAGGATTAGAAGGAGCAATAGGAGCAACAGGTCCAACAGGAAATACAGGAGCAACGGGGAACACAGGGTTGGAAGGTTCAACGGGAGCGACAGGCGCAACAGGGAATACAGGATTAGAAGGTTCAACAGGAGCGACAGGCGCAACCGGAAATACAGGAGCAACAGGGAACACAGGGTTGGAAGGTCCAATGGGAGCAACAGGTCCAACAGGAAATACAGGATTAGAAGGTTCAACAGGAGCGACAGGTCCAACCGGAAATACAGGAGCAACAGGGAACACAGGATTGGAAGGTCCAACAGGAGCGACAGGTCCAACCGGAAACACAGGCTCAACAGGGAATACAGGGTTAGAAGGAGCAACAGGAACAACAGGTCCAACCGGAAATACAGGAGCAACAGGTCCAACTGGAGCGACAGGCCCAACAGGTAATTCCTCGCAACCGATTGCTAACTTTTTTGTAAATGCTCCATCTGCACAAATTTTGAATAATGGAGAAGCCATAAAAAATTGGCAAGCAGTACTAGGTAATAGTTCAAGTATAACAGTGGATGCAAATGGTGCATTTAAAGTAGAAGAAAATGGTGTGTACTACATTTCAGTTTCATTAGCATTACAACCAGGTTCATCAAGTATAAATCAATACTCTTTTTCTTTCTTATTTCCTGTTTTAGGAGGGAGAGATTTAGCAGGCCTTACCACTGAGCCAGGTGGTGGAGGTTTGGTTTCTGGATATTTCGTTGGTTTTCTATTTGGTGGAACTACCTTTACTATAAATAACTTTTCATCTGTGTCAGTAGGAATAAGAAATGGCCAATCAGCAGCGACAGCAGCAGCTTTGACTATATTTAGAATAGCTGATACTATTATGACTTAATTTTATATTTAATATTAATATATGTATGATAAAAAACTGTTTCAAATATGTATTTGAAACAGTTTTTTTGTTTGGAAAATTTTATATTATTTAAAGTTTTTGATTGCAGTAGTTAAATTAGGCACTAGTTGTTTCTTTCTAGATACAACACCTGGTGCAAATGTACCTTGAACACCTTCAACGCTAAATGCATCAGCAATTAATCTATCTTCTGCTTTATAGATTAAATAAGAGCCTTCTTTAATTATATCTGTAACTGCAATAACTAATTTATCATAATCAGTTGAATTTATATAAGATAAAAACTCATCTTTTTTAGCAAATATAGAATCTATGTCTAAAGTAAATACTTGTCCAATACCAACTTTATATCCACTCATATTGAACTCTTTAAAGTCCATATTTACTATTTCTTCTATAGTATATTCGTCTAAAGAAGTACCATATTTAAACATATCCATAGCATATTTTTCCATATCAACTTTTGCTATTTTACTTAGTTCTTCACATGCTTTTTTATCCATATCAGTTGTTGTTGGAGATTTGAATAATAATGTATCAGATAATATAGCAGATAAAAGAAGTCCAGCTATTTCATAAGGTATCTCAACATTATTTTCTTTATACATTTGGTAAATTATAGTACTATTACATCCAACAGGCATAACTCTAAAAGACATAGGAATATCAGTAGAAATACCACCAAGTTTATGATGGTCAATTATTTCAACTATATTTGCTTGTTCAATTCCATCAGCACTTTGGGCATATTCATTATGGTCAACTAAAACAACATTCTTTTTAGTTGGATTTAATAGATGTCCTTTTGAAATCAATCCTAAAAACTTATTATCATCATCTAATATAGGATAAGATCTGAAGTTTGTCTCTAGCATGATTTCTTTAATTTCATCCATGTAATCATCTTCTTTGAATGTAATTAAATTTTCTGTAGCCTCTATAGAGTCTAAGAAACTACATTGATTTATCACATTAGAAGTTTTATAGTTATCACTTTCAACAGAAACAACAGAAACTCCATTTATTTTAGCAAGAGCTAGTAAGTCTTTTGAAATTTCTGTATGATTAGTAAGTATTAAAAGTTTAACTTTTGTATCAATAGCATATTCAATACTATCATATCTATCACCAACAATAGCTATATCTCCCTCTTTTAGAGTCTCGATTAGAGTTTCCATACCAAAGGATAAAGTAACCACTCTACCTTTTACATCTTCACCACAATCCACAAGGATAGTACCATTAAGGTTTTTACAAATATTTGATAGTGATGTGTGTATAGTTGTAAAATGTTGATGAAGTAGGTTTTTAGCTATTTCTTTCATAGTAATGATACCAGCAAAAGTTCCATCATCATAAGTTACAGGTAGTGTCTTAACATTTTTTTCATCCATAAGATTATAAGCTTCTAATATAGATGAAGTTGGAGTTAAAGGTACTACTTTATCATAATTTAAATCTCTAACTTGTATTCTAACATTATCTAAAATTTCAGGTGCATCTACCTTAAAGTAATCTAAGGCATATTTAGCTTCTTTTCTGATATCTCCTAAAGCATAAGCTGTTGCTTTTATTCCTAGTTTGTTCTTTAAATGTGCTAATGAAATTGCAGAACATATTGAATCTGTATCTGGATTTTTATGTCCGAAAACTAATAAACTCATTTTAATACTCCTTTCAAAACTTGAATATAATAATAATTGATAAAAATATTATATCAAAAGGTTGTGGGTATATGTTGTAAAAAGAAAAAAATTTAATGAAAAAATATTATATAAAATTTTATTTCTTACATAAATACTACAAGTTTGATATAAAAATCATTATGATATTATACTTTTACCCAACTATATTATCAATTAAATTTACTTTTATTTGAAATAAATTGATTAAATATACCTGCGAAAAAATTAATTAATATGATAATAAAGTAAAAATTTATAAATATTTTATACTATAAAAATTTATATATATATATCATAAGTGAAAAATTAACGGATTTAAC